>NZ_JARFVS010000009.1:0-9821 GCF_055818055.1 Gardnerella sp. c10Ua_244 | reverse complement strand
TTTTGTATGAAATTACTAAAAAATATGGCTGTAACGATAGTATCAGCTACATTGATTGCATCAGCAGCATTTGTGTCACCAGTGTTTGCCGCGGATGGTAGCAAACCGCTTCTATATTTAATTAAGGATTCGTTGGCTGCTACGCCTGAATATTTGGGCGATAGTACGCTAAAGAATACGTATTGGGTTGATGTGGAAAAGAAAGAGATAACCGATGGTTTTACAGGGAAAACTTATTATGGGGTATTTCCTAAGTATTTAACCTCTTCAAGTAAAACAGCGATTGCTGATTTTCCATTTAACTCTTTAGAAGACATGACTAGTACGCCAAATGCGGGGATAGTGAATAACCCTAATACGTATTGGCTTATGCCTACTGGGATGGATTTTGAAGAAAGATATGGTTATCTCGCAGGTAATGATACGGCAGAAGGAGATACAAAACCAGGACAAAATCCTACAAAACCTATCGAAAATCGTGTCAACCCATTTGGCTTTAAGGAAAATGATTTATTAACTCAAGATGAAATTAAAAAGCCAGTTGATAAACTTAAAGTATACGGTGATCTGAAGCTTAAGGGTGGAAACGGATTCTAAAGCGGTTGGTGAGCTACAATCTGGGGATAAACTGAATCTTGATTTTTCAGTTAGTATCCCATGGTTTAAGCGTTATCTCAATGGTTGGACGCTAAGCTATACGAGAGTTGGTGGCACGAATGACGCCTATGTTACGAAATTCCACAATAGCTACGGTAAGGTTGATGCAGGATTTGCTTTTACGCTAGATATTCCAGATGGTGTAGAAGTAGCTAATGATGCATCTGCTACAATTAGCGGAATTAAGGGATTTTCTCCAAGTGTAACAAAAACAAATGATGGTAAAACGCTCATTGTTACATTAAAGAAAGATAATCCTGGAACAACTCAAAAATGGCAAGACATCATTAACCAAGTTAAGAATGTAGATACCAGCAATATCATTGTTTCAGTAACTGGTCTATCTGTGAAAAAGACAGTTACTGAAGGTAAAAATATAGAATTCGAGGAACGGTAGCCGGTTTCTATGATTTTGCTAATTCTTCCACAGAGAATTTTGTGAAAGCAACCACTGCAAGAGAGGATAACTGTGCTAATCGCAATTATTTCTTCTTTGCTGCTGAACAGGATCCTAAAGGGTTAGATGCGAACGGAGAAGAAAATAAGTCTAAACAAATCTCTTATTCTTTCCAAGTGAAGAAACCAGAATCGACACCAGATCCGACGCCTACATATAATACTGTAACTTTTAAAGATGGCGATTCTACGGTTGCTACTGTTAATGTGGAGCCTGGTAAGGCTATTGATACTGATGCGTTGACTAATGAGTCTATGCTGAAGAAGCCAACGAAGGCTGGTTATACCTTCAAGGAGTGGAATACGAAGGAAGACGGTAAGGGTGAGACGTTTACGGGAGCAAGCATAGTTAATGGCGATATGACTGTGTATGCTATTTACACGAAAGATCCTGTACCAAATCCGGATCCAACTCCGAATCCTCCGGCACCGACGCCAACTCCGTCACCGAATCCAGAGCCTAACCCAACTCCAAATCAACCTGCGTCGGAACTGAAGCTGCAGCCGCAGACACCAGCTCCTCAGCCGCAGCCTGAAAAGCATATTGGCATGATTCCTAAGACAGGCGAATCGGCATCGTTTGCAGGCTTGCTCGCAGTGCTTGGTTTCTCAATTGCTGGACTTGCACTTCTTCTTAAGAAGAAAATGATGAAAAAAACAATAAGTAGGCACTGCTTGTTTTAAGTAACCGGCATTGTTTATTAGAAGATGGCTCTAGCGATATGTTAGAGCCATCTTTTTGTATGTTATCTTTTGAGTGTTATTTGAGATAAGCTTTCTTATTTTCAATAATAAATAGTATGATGCTCCAAACTAAGGGTTAAGAGCTCAATGTCAAAATTTCAGGATTCCTATAAATAGTTTCAGAGTACAAGAGTAAGATTTCATTGTGTCAACACGTAATGAAACTAGAAGCGTGTTTTGGTAAAAAGATATTTTTAACCATAATAAATATAAAAGTTGGATTTCTACCACAGAAAAAATTGAGTTTTCAGAGAAATGCTCAACAAATTGGATGACATATGTAGATGAACGTCGAATGGAAATAACGTGCGGAGAAGCTCCTTATTTAGTTAGTCGTTATAATGCAACAACTGGCAAAATAATTCCACTTAAGCAACGTATTGGTCTTTTAGAGCGCAATATTAGAGTAGTTAAAGAGAATAGTAATAATGAAACAGATTGGCTCAAATGATCTAAATATGCATTTTTTGAATCTATTTATGGTTTTTAATATCAAGGAGATAGTCTTCTTCTGTCAATAGAAAACCTTCTTGCAACATAGAGCTGGGGTAGTACAGAAGAATTACGTCAAACAATTGATTTTTATAACAACCACAGAGTAAAAAGGCTTAAAAGATAATCGTGCTATTACTGCATAAAATACTTAAGAAATTATCATAAGCCCCTTTTCGACCTATAGACCTTCTTTTTAGTGGATTATATTTAGTCTAATTTTGTTAATCTTTAAAAATTTGTATTAGTTGCAACAGTATATTTTACTTTTTCTCAATGATCGTTTTCTTTTTAACACACCCATTTAGTATAAAATTTTTCATTCATACAATAATTTACTATAAGTCTTTCTTAAAATAATTAATAAAATTTATTATTTGTTACTGTTTTGTATTCATGACTTATAACTGTATTGTATTTTTTGTAAGAAGTAATAGTATCTTTTACCAAAGTTCTTAAATGAGTTCTTAAATGAACTTAAAAGGAAATTAAATGAGTTATTATTTTTTATTGAAAGGTGAATATTATGGGACGTACTAGAACTGAACACAGCACTCCACATTTTACTAGTATGAGTGATTTCTTTGTTGGTGAAATACCAGACGATGATGAAAATTGAAATAAACATGCTGGCGGTTTTGTTATTTTGTAATACAATTGCCAGCATTATTTTGTGAAAAGATATGTTATGGTTAATTTTGTTTCACCTGAACGAGAATTTACATTGATGGATTCTTTGTCATCAATTATTGAGGTATTTGCCTTAAAGAAGTGGCAATGGAGTGTTGAAGTATCAGCATTAGACACTACTTGTATTTTGGATTCGTGTGTTTATTTAGATGAGGCTGATTGTGCAGATATTGTTTTAGAATCCGCTAGAGGTAAAGGTCTTGGGCTTGAATCTCTAACTAGCGGTTTATATGAATTATTGGAACATATAGTATATTCGAATCAGTCTGTTTTGTATTCTTGTTCATCATCTCTTCGAATAAAAGGAGATGCGATTCTTAATCTTTCTAATTCAGCAAGCAAAAATACTGATTATACTTTTTATAGTATGAGTGATAATGCTATTGCTTCGTTACCACCAGAATACTGCGGTGGAAAGTCTACTGGTGAGTTTTCTTCTATTGATGAAAATTTAATTCGTTGCTACTATACAAATAATGGATGGGCCGCAGGTGCTTCTATCCAAGAAGCGACTTTGCATGCGCTTAATGAACTTATTGAACGAGATGCAACATCTAATATTCTTCTTTCTAATATATTTGATGATGTATGCGTAGAGTTTTTAATTCCTAATTGTGAATTATTGAAAGAAATAAAACAGGCTATTGAGAGCGCAACTGGTAACAAGGTGTATATTGTATCGATTCCAGCTTTGTCTGGCTCAGTGGTGCTATCTATATGTTATAAGACAGATAGAGAAGAAATTCCTACTTTTGGATGCGGCGCATCGCAATTTTTAGGATACGCAACATATCGTTCGCTTCTTGAGTTATGGCAAGAGTTATGTGCAGATAAAGATTATTCTAATCCTGAAGAACGTGATAGATCCAAAAGACTAAAACATCTTGTACATTCATATCCAAATATTAAGAAAGCTTTATTCTTAGAAAAAATTAGACAGGATAGTGGGAAATTTTCACAAAAATTAGTGTCATATGATATACGTGACACTTTATCTATTCCTAACATAGAAATTCAGATAAATAATATAGTAAATGATCTTCATAAGTACGGAATAGATATATGGAAACGTGACGCATTCCACTATGAGCGTAAATCGATGAAATGCAATCCTAGTGTTGTGCAAATTGTCGCACCAGGATTGGAACGTTTTCATGTTATTCGTCATGGTTTTCCTGCTGAACTTATAGGTCGTCTAAGAAAACGTAAATCAATAATGTCGATTCGTCAACACAATTAATGTAATTTATAAGGGGCTTATTATGAAGGCTATTGGTAAGCGGAATAATATTTTTATTCGTATGAGATCTATTAGTCCAGCATTGCGATGGGCTTTGGTTGGCTTCTGTTTTTCTATGCTCGGCAATCAAGCGTATGAAGGATCGGTTTTGCCTTCTATTATTATTGTGGGTTTGCCAGCTTGGGTGATTGGTTTTCGTAAGACTTTTATGACGGTTGCCGATTTTCTTTCGCCATGCTCTGGTTGGATTGTTGATAAGCTTGGCGGTTTTCGCGCTCTTGCTATGACTGAGGGCGTAGAAGGCGTGCTCGGTTTGCTGCCGCTTCTTATGTTTGGCTCTCCTGCGTGGAAGTGGTCGCTTGTAGCTCTTTCTTGTGCATTGTTGATTACAGGTCAAGTGATTGATATTGCTAGCGAAGTTTTCGAGGTTGATGCTGCAGGCGGCGACGACAGCATGATTGTAAACTACAGCGGCATTGTGAGCATTTTGGCAAGTATTACAGGAACATTACTTGGCTCTCCATTAGGATCGTGGATTGCGAGCTGGTCGATTCCTGCGGTTTTGATTTTCTCGTCCGTGACTTCTTTCGCGGCTTGTGCTACGCGATTTATTATGAAACAAGACATTGCGCAAGCGTCTTGCGCAGAAGAGGAAGCGTTGCAAGATGTAGAGAATGAATCGCAAGCGATTAGTGAAGAAGGAGAAGTATCGCAAGTATCGCAAGTATCGCAAGAAAATGACGTTGCCAATAAATCTGCAGCTAAGCAATCTGCGAATCCGTCACTCAAGAGTAAAATCATGCTTCTTGCAGGATCTCTTTTGGTTGCTTTTATTCCTGCATGCTCTGTTTCCTATATTCTTCTCGGTATCGGTAAACAATATAGCTCTCAATCTTTAACAATACTGTATATTTTCACTGGTGTAGGAAGCGTGCTCGCGTCCGTTTTATATGCGCACTCTTCTCAAAAACTCGGTTTAAGAAAAGTAGCGATTTTAGGTATTGCTGTGAGCTTGCTCGCTTATTGCCTTATGTTTATTAATCTTTTGCCAATGATTTGCTTCGCATTCTTCCTTCAAGCGATTGGTGGAATGTTACTAGTAGAGCCGATTATTGTTGCGCGTCAGATTCTGTTTAAAGGGAGTACTCTCGCTAAGTTTTCTGGTTGGGCGCGCCTTGCGTTTGCGATTGGTGCTACTACTGGTTCTTGGATTGGATTTGCATTCTCATCTACGTGCCAATGGCAGCTTTTGCCTATACTCGCGCTGATTTTTACTGCCGGTTTGATTGTTGTTTTGCCGCAGTTGCCAAACACTAGCTATGCGGCGCTCGCATGATTATTTGTAATATTTAATATTGAATATAGTTGTTACCTTAATCGCATGGTAGTTTTTGCCTATATTACTTGAATTATTACGCGGGGGGGGGGTATCCTTTGCTCTATTAACAAGCTCTTTTGCAAGATGTGAGTTTACGTCTGCAGAGCGAGTTGAAGAGAAAATATATAAGTGAGGACTGTTAATGGTTAAGAAAACACAAGCTGCTAAAAATGCTTTACATGTGTCTAAGAATTACGCGTATTTGAAGCCGAGTACACTTCGTTCAATGGCGAAAGAGATAAGTGGAACTCGTTTAGAAGCATGTAAGTCGTATGCGGTTTCACGTTTACCGAAAATTGCTGTGACTGCAACATTGGCAAGCTTGCTTGCTTGTGGTGCTGGTTTGCCAACTCATCAAGCTTGGGCTAATGGTTTTAATCTTCCTGATGGTAGCTATAGGTATGCGAATCGCGATTCTTCTACAAAGGCGCAGAGGTATGTGGATATTAAACTAGTGCCATGCGATGAAAAACAAAACGATAATAAGGAAACAGCAGACAGAAAAACTTACGGACAATATTATAAGGTTGAGTACCAGTTTAATTCTCAGGGTGAATGGTGGGGTGGTCGACCATTCTGGTGGGCGAGTGTGCCTAAGGGTGTTGACATTGTAGATAATAAAATTACTTTGTACAAAGATGAACAGTTGACTGGTGATTCGTCTTCTCAACAAACAGGTGCAACATATACAAAGGAGTCTTGGAATCAGTCTGCCAGCCGTTTCTGGTTTGATAATAATAAAGAGCAAGGCACTGAATTTAAGAATAACTGGGAAAGAATGACCGGTGAAGCCGGTGGTTATGACGAATCTGGTAATACTCTCGGTACTTCTAGGGAATATAAGGACGCTACTAGTGCCTTGATTATTAACTGGGAGAGTAGAGGCAATAGAAAGTCTAAGATTAGCTTCGTTATTAAACTGAATGATAAAACGAAGCCTTTGAAATTTGCTGCAGGTGTGTACCAGGTGATGGGCAACTGGCATTACACTGCTGGTAAGGTTGCGCTTGCGCCGACGTTGCCAAAATACTCACAAGAATTGGAACTTACTTATCCTACAGATAAAGTAGAAGTTGATTCTTCGACATATGGAAATAATCTTTCAGAAGATGAGAAAAAGGCTGTTCTTACAAAGCTGTGGGAAGCTAATAAGAGTAATACCAATGTGCTGAAAAAGCTTAACGGTATGCCAGAGACTCCTACTGAAGCGGCTTTCAAAAAGGCTGTAACTGTTAATGCTGATGGTAGCGCAACGGTAACGTACAAAGATAACTCTACGGATACTATTTCTAAGGAGAATCTGACTAAACGCTACGTGCCATTGTCAGAGCGCACAAAAATTACGTATCCGGATTTGACTCCTGTGAAGAATCCGTCTTTTCTTGATTTAACAGAGAAGAAACAAGTTGAAAATGCTATTAAGAATGCTAATAGTAAGATTAAGGATCTTATAGAAAAGGTTGATGTTGCTGCTAATGGTGATGCAACAATCACATTCAAGGATGCAACTGGTACTCATTCAACTAAAAAGCTTGAAGGCAAGTATCTTGTAAAGAAGCAGCGCTTACTTGCGGATAAGTTTACGCCGTACTATCCAGTGCCAATGGCAGTTGGAAATCCACAAGGGTTGACTCAAGGTGAGCAAACAGAACTTGTGAAGAAAGTTTATGAAGCAAATAAAAATAAAGCTGACTTCATGAATGCTATTGGTAAGCCTCAGAATTTAGAAGCAGCTAAGCAATCTATTACAGTAGATGCTCAAGGCAACGTAACTATCACTTATACTGATAAGTCTACTGATAAGCTCGATGGCAACAAGCTGGTGTATCAGCGTAAGCCACTCGCTGATTTGACGAATATTACGCTTCCAGCTCGTACAGCTGTACAAGATGCTAAGAAGATTCAAAAGCAAGAACAGTCAATTATTAGGCAAGCTATCTTAACAGCCAATAATGACCTTCAAAGCAAGCTAAAAGGTAAGAATGAAAATAATGCTATCACATTTGATGACAGCAATCATACTATGACTGTTAAGTTTAATGATGATTCAACTTCTACCTTCGACTACTCTGAATTGGTGTATACCAAGGGTAATCCGGAAAAGCCAAGAACTGAAACAAAAGATAATAATGGCTACAGGTACAACATCACTAAGATTGCTATTACCGATAAGGATAAGCCGCAAGCTGCTGATTGGAATAGTTTTGTCATAAAGTTCATTCAAGATAATTGGAAAGTTAAATCAGGAAATGCTGAAATAACTACAGATTTTATAACTAAGACTGATGGCTTACTGAATAAACTTACCACTACTGGTGACAGTATAGGTAATGGAATGCAACTTTACAAATATAGTGGACAGTGGATTGAAAAAAATGGATCTAATCTTAAATTGGTTAGAGGTGGATTTGGTGGTGAAGATGGAATTGTAACAATTTATTTAGGCGACTCCATTGAAGTTAGAAAATCTAGTAAATATGGTGGTTCTGATTTAGCATTCAGTCTTACTAAGAACGACTGCTTTGTATCTAATGCTGCCGCTCCTCAGCCTAAAGAACTTAAGAAGGAAGCTGAGAATCTTATTGACAAGATTCTTAAGAAAAATGGCTTGAATGATCAAGAGATTAAGAAGTTCAAGGAAGATCATCAAGGTGAAATCAACAATATTACTAAGCCAGAAGATGTAGACAAGATTATTAAGTCTGCTAATGAGCATGGTCAAGATGAGAAGAAAAAGAAAGATGCTCAGAAGCAGATTAATGATGCTAAGAATGATCTTGGTTTGACTCCTGAGCAAAAGACTGAACTTGATAAGAAGATTGGTACTGAGACTGATCCTGAAAAGATCCGTGAGAAGATAAACGAGTTCCAAAAGGATCAGGATCAAAAGAAGCAAAAGGAAGCTGATCAAAAGCAGCAACAAGCTGATCAGCAGGCTGAGCAGGAGAAGCAACAGCAGCAGCAGAAAGATGATGCGAAGGTTGATGGCGAGGTAACGAAGCAGAATCAACAGGAGCAGCAAGACACAGGCAAGGCTGAAGAAGCTAAGAAGAAAGCTGAACTTGAGAAGCAAAAGCAGGCTGCTATTAATGAAATTAACGGGAATGATAAACTCAAGCCTGAGGAGAAAGAGCAGTTTATTAATAGCATTCAGACTGCAACTGATGAGAATGCTATAAATGCTATAAAGAAACAGGCCGCGGAAAAGGCTACTCAGAATCAAAATGCTGCTGATAACAGTAATAACGATGGTCTTAATGATGCTAAGACTGATGCTAAAAACAAGATTAGCAAGTTGAAGAATCTCAGCGAACAAGATAAGAAGAAGTATCAAGACGAAGTAGGTACTGCAGATAGTCTTGATAAAGTTGCAGAGATTCTCAACAAAGCTGAGTTTGAGGATGCTAAAGCTGCAGCTAAGAAGAAGATTGCTGATCTGAAGAAGCATGGTGATCTTACTGATCAAGAAGCTACGAACTTCAATGCAAAGTTGGATGATAAAAATACCGATTCTATACAAGACATTGATTCTATTCTTCAGGAAGCTGAGCTTGCAAAGACTAGAAAAGATGCGAATACTGCAATAGATAATCTTCAGAATCTTAATAATGCACAGAAGAAGGCTCTTAAGGAAGAAGTTGCAAATCCTGAAACTGACCCTAAGAGTGATTTAGACACTGTTGATAAGGTGAAAACTGCTATCAATAATGTTGTTACTAAGGCTAAAGATCTTGACGGCAAGATGAAGTCACTCAAGAATCTTGTGACTCTTATTAATGACCAGAAGTCTACTCTTACAGCAAAGCCTGATTATAAGGATAATAAGAAGACTGCTTTTGATAGTGCGTTCACAAATGCATCTACTCTTGTTGATGCAACTAAGGGTATGAATGCTGATGGTGCCAAGGTTGATGAGATTAAGAAGGCATTAGAAAAGGCTGTTCAGGATCTCGGTGGCAAGACTGTTGATAAGTCTGCACTGCAAAAACTTATTGACGGTGACACTGACTTCAAGAAGACGATCGCATACATTAACGCAGATCAGACTAAGAAAATTACTTACAATGAAGCTATTGCTGATGGTAATGCAGTGCTTACTGATGCTAATGCAACTGCTGAGAAAGTAGCTCAAGCTGTTAATGCTATCAATTCTGCTAAAGCTGC
>NZ_JARFVS010000008.1:0-10348 GCF_055818055.1 Gardnerella sp. c10Ua_244 | reverse complement strand
ATTACGTTTGCAGTAGCTTTTAATCGTATTAACGGAAACATCCATACGGTTTGCAATCTGCGTATAGCTAAGACCTTCATCTCTTAGTAATTTGACTTTCTGTTTTTCTTCCATATTCATTTGCCTGTGCCTCCTTACATCACAGGCAAAGAAAAAACAGTGTTTTTTAACCTATTGACTTGACAATTTAACCTTAAAAAAAAAATAAAAAAAAGCCCGAGGATTGCTCCAATGTAGGAACAAGCCTCGGGCTTTACATGTTTCAAACTGTTTTACAAGAGTTCGTTTACTCGTTTTTGTACCGTATCATAATCGTATCCGGCTTGAGTTAGACGCTGTTTACGAGTGCTACCGTTACCCCACGTGCCTCGGATTACTTCACGGGCAAGCTCATCAACCGACTTTCTATAAGCTTTAACACCAAGCAGCTCATTAACCTTATTTTGCACGCTCGCATAATCGTATCCGGCAGAAGTTAAACGCTGTTTACGCTCATTTCCGTTACCCCAAGCGCCGTTAATAACTTCTCGCGCCACCTCATCAATACTTGACGTGCGCGCAGCTTGGTCAGAGCCGCCGTTTTTACACCCGTTTAATCCAGCGTTTTTAATAATGCTCGGATAATCCGTGTAAGCATAATCCATGTCAACTCTGCCAGCTACTCCAGGCACACTGCCACTTGACGAGTATTGCCAAAGACCATACGAACCCTGATAATTGCAGTGCGTGTTCCACTGTGCGATCCACAAAGTGTAACGGTTTCTAACATGAGCGGACACAAGATTATTAGCAGTTGAAAGCGAAGTGTAAAAACCTGCATAATATCCGCAAGCTTCCAGCTTATTGCAAAAACTGGTAATCAGCGAATCGCAGAAAGCTCGCCCACGGTTAAGCTGGCTTTTTTCTTCCAAATCAAAGTAAACAGGATACTCAAAACTCTTACCTGAAAGCATGTTCATTAAGCTTTGAGCTTCCTCAGCTGCCTCAGAACTGGAGTTTGCGTACGAATACCAGTAAGCTCCCACGTCAAGACCGGCTGTTTTTGCTTTACGATAGTTCTGTTCAAACCACTTGTCTTTGCATCCGATACCGTATCCTGCTCGAATGATCACAAACTCAATGCCGGATGCTTTCACCGCGTTGAAATCAATGTCACCCTGCCACTCTGACACGTCTATTCCTTTTTTACTCATGAGTATTGTCCTTCCTGTTCTTGTCGTGTAATTGTTCTAAAACGTTTTTTAATTTCTCAGGCACGGGAAGCCCCAGGTGAGCCGCGTTTTCGGTTAAAGATAATCCTTCGTTAGATAGGTAGAAGAAAATTACCGCGGTTCTAATCACGCTTCCTTGCTTCAAAACATGAAAATCTATAATGTTTGCTATGCCAACAAGCATAAAAATGAGCACTTTTCTAAAAATGCCCTTAAAACCAATGCTGCTAGACAGTTTCTTATCCGTGACAGCACACATCACGCCTGTAATATAATCAGTTACCACAAATAAAACGAGTGCGAGGATAAGCCCGTCGCACCCGCCTAAAAAGTATCCCAGCCAGCCGCCTACTAGTGTGAAAGCCAGTTGAGCACTATTCCAAAATCCTCTCATAATTCTCCTTACAAGTTTTCCTAACATTTGCCAGTACTCTTATAAAAACAAAAAGTAAAAAGTAATAAAAAATGGCAGGCATGGTTTAACCCACACCTGCCCTAACATTTCAGTATTTCAGTATTTCAACTGATATTATTTTTCAACACATGACTACTACTTAACACATTCTTCAGCATCTTCACCTTTCCCAGCCGTTTCACCTTTTTCATCTTTTTCGGCTTTTATTTTCAAAATCTCATCGTTAAGTTCGCGTTCTCTAGAGTTAAAATAGTCTTCTAACTGTTTCACATACGCTTCATATTCCATCGAGTTTTCCGCGATCACCGCCGAACGCATATCAGATAATACGCTTGCAACAATGCCTTCTATCATGTAAGTAGGTATTGGTATTTGCTTATTCAACTCGACTATTTTTTCGTTTAACTCAGCCTTATATTTTTGCACAGCTACCGCGTAGCTAATTGTCGGTTTTACCACTACTCTCCTCCAATCTTTTTAGAATAATATCCAGCTTGTGGCTGATTTCGCATAAAATTTTCGTATTATCAACTACAGGTGTTGTAATACTTTCTGTCACGTCTTTTGCGCGCGTGCCTTTATTAGCCACTATTTTGTTTGTTGGAATAATTAGTTTCTCCATAACAAATTCTCCCTTTATTCTCCCTATAACAAATTCTCCTCAACGCTTCCATCAACGCTTCCACCCACGTTCACTTCCACGCTTCACTCGCTTCCACCAACGCTTCCGCTCACGTTCACTTCCGCGCTTCACTTCCGCGCTTCACTTCCGCGTTTTTAATAGTATTTAACTTTCATGAGTATCCCGTTTTTAAACACCATGTGAGCATTAGAACACCATTTTGAAGCTTTCCCATCCTGGTTCATCTCAATAATCTGCACATAGTTAATATCCGCGTCTACTCCTGCACCGTCTTGCCAAACAGGATCTATAATCTTGTTACCATGCATGTAAAAGTTGCATCCAGCGTGAATACCATACTCTTTATAAATGCTTTGCGAACGTGAAAAACACAGCATAGTAGCGTATGTTTCTTCATCAGCTGATTTACGTTGCGCGAAAGCCATATACTTTCCGTCGCTAGTAAGATGAAAAACTAGACCCTTGTGAGAATTATCTTCTTCCCACTCGCCGGTTCCAACATAGCCAATATACACGCCGTTACGGTAGAAGTTGTTCCCATTTTTATCAAAAACAGCTCTTTTATGATCCTCATCAACTTCACCATCGTAAAGCTCTATCTGCCCGGGTGTTATTTGCACGTATTTACTCGAATGGTTAAACCCGAGAAGGAAACTGTTATAGTTTTGCTGCATGAAACTACCAAAATCACCTTTTTTAACCATTGAAGATATGGAATCTTCTACTATGGTTAGTTTAGAAATAGCCTTATCAGCCGTGAATTTAGCAGCCTCAATGTCTTTATCTTTAACTCTGAGCCAATCGAACGTTCTAAAACTACTTATACTGTCAGCTGAAACGTAATGCCACAGTTTGCTTGTTCCACCTTTATACGGGTGTTCAGACTCAGGATAATTTTCACCTTCAACCTCAATAATGTTAATATCTTCAGGCAGTTTAGACACGTATCCTGAAATTTCTCCTGAATACTCTTTTTTAATGCTATCAATCTTAAAACCATAATTGTCAAACGGAGACCAGTTAGTTCTAAAATGTAGCCAAAACTCACTTGATGGAACAAACACTGTTGCGCCAGAAATTTTTTCACCAGTTAAACCCGGTATAGCGTAAATTTTATCCTCATACTTGTAAAAAATGTCTACAAAATCGTCAAAAGCTGATTCCGTATGCGACTTCTCATTAAATTTTACGGCTAAACTTTCCTGCTTAACAATAAGCCTGTAAGCGTAGCCGGTTGACGTGTCGTAGAAAAAATCACCAACATGCTGCATTTTTTCACTATCAGTCAGCCACAAGCTCATAGGAGCGTTAAACTGGCTTGGAGTATACGAGCCGTAATAGTTACCGTTTTTCTGTTTAAGACTATGGTTAACGCTTTCAACACCAGCCTCAATCTTACCGTCTGTAACATTTAGTTTCGTGTTGATTTCACTTATCGTGTAATAGTTTTCAAGCCTCCTACCAGTGTCTTTTATAGCCTCGTTTTTTGCTTTACTAATCTGCTTTTCTACCTGCGAAGTGTAAGAGACTGAAAGTTTTTCCGCGTCAATCGAATGTCCGATAATCCTGTCACCATACACCATGCCGTCAAGAGTCATCGCAGTACTGTAAGGGCCTGAAAAACCGTTATGGCTTCCAGCAATACCATTCATGTTAACCTGTAAAACTTTTGTAGCAGTGTTCTTATCAGGCGTATCCATGTAAAGGTCACGAACCCACATGCCTTTACTATCGTATTCGCTTATCTTATAGCCGCTTTGAGAATTACCCATTTGCGCTTTAATATTATCTATCGCAGCTTTAACACGCTCGTTATCAATTTTTCTAGTTTCAACCGCTTCTTCTTTTAACGTTTGAACAGCATGCGACACGTTTTGCACATACCCTTTAGAAATCCTGCTCGCAAGCACGATTCTAACTTCGCCTGGTTTTTGAATCGGTATAGTCTGTTTTACTACAGGAAACACGCGATCCATGCCAAATTGTGGAGCGAGACAACGAACCCTATCCCCACACTTAATCGTCGCATAATGTAAACCTAACTCGGATAAGTCAACCGCGCTAAGGCTTATTTCTACATGCTCAAACTGGTTATCCTGTAACCATTTAGTAGCTTTGCGCATAAGATTAGTTGGAACTGTCACATTATTGAAATTAACAACTTTACAAACCCAGCCGAATGTTTTTTGCGCTTCACGAGATACTATATAGTTTTTCCCATTGTTTATTGAAGTAATATCAACATGCTTTTTAAGAACCTCGTTTTCACTATTCTCGTTTTCCAACTCTTTGCCGAGAGGAATAACCGCTGTAGTAACATCCTCTGCTGAAAGGTTTTCCGCGTATTCAAGCAGGTTCAAGCCGAAACTAATATGCTGGCTTGTAGCTTTCCCTATTTCCTCCAAATGCAGGTAATCTAAGTAAAGTTTCCCGTCTTCTTTTCTAAGCCGCAAATATCCGCCAAGTTTTTCAACCATTTTTCCCATAATCGCTTCAAGCGTGGTTTCAAAATTAGTAAACCTGTAGAGCGAATCATTCGAGTCAGATACTGTTACGAAACCAATTCTTATTTTCTTATAATCATCTACCTGACTGTTATGAGCTTGTAAAAGTTTTTCTAAAAGCTGGTAGGAACTCTGATCATGATATTCTTTCTGAGGTTGAATACTATCCGCTAAATAAGTTAACAACCCTACGCAAGTTACTTTCTTACTACCATACAAGTTTTTTACTTGCTCTCTAACCTCGCCGAAGAAAATCTCCTCATCGTCACGCCACACGCTTACTATTGATTTCCGGTTTTTAATAAGCTCATAGCAAGGGTTTTGACTCGGGCAAGTAAACGTTAACGTTCCCGCAGTGTTAAGCTCCAAGTTTAACGTAATATCATCAAGTACTGCTTTATCATCATTCGGATAGTAAATCGTATTATTATCAAGCATGATCCTGTACACTCACAACCACCCCCTTTTATAGGAAATATTTACCATCCCGTTTCCAACAAATGTTAAACTCATGCTTATTTTTGAACGAAGCTGTGGGAAACGGTTAAAACCTGTTTTAATCTCATACTTTTTACCATTAGAATCCAGTAGCATACTGTTAGATGACAGGTTGTTAAATTCTGGAATCAGTGTCATGTCAAAATCGTGAACGAGTGTTATTTCCCGCTTATCATCTACTTGCACACCCCATATTGTGTGAACACCATCCGAATCATCTACACTATACTTATATGGTTGCAGCTTATAGTTGAGTGTGAGAGTTGAATAGTTTTTATCCGATTTAAAACCACTAACCCACACTCGACCCTGATAGTAGAACAATGGTTCATCATCAAGAGACAGTTTCACACTCTTGCCGTGGATTAACGTTTTAACACTATGGCATGTTTCACTCCACTTGTTTTTGTTTGCGACAATGAATTCAAAACAGCCTTCACGCATCTCGTATAACACTTCACCGGCAAGACTTTCACTAATATCAATACTTTCCTGCCTGCCTGGTATTTGCAAATACTCTAATTTAGGTTCTGGAAGTTGAATTCGTGGACGGCTTGTAGCAACCAGCCCTAGATCGTTAAAACTATGCAACCCGTTTATTAGCATCCCATACACTTTTACCACCCCCTTGCTTTTCTTGTTTGAAGCTTAAAAAGCTCACTGTCCATCCTGTGCGCGATACCACCCACTAGTTCACCAGTGTCGAGCACAATACTCTGGTTGGAAAACTGTGGGAAATACGCGTCCATAATCGCTAGAATCTGGTTCATAACACTAAGCATTTGCGTGTTCGCTCCCGCGCTCATATTCTGCAAAGCATCAAGCCCCATGATCACTTCGGGACCTTTTTCACCGCCGCCAAGCATACGCCCGTTTTTCTCACCGAAAATAGTCGCCCCGTTTAACAGCATTGGCTTGTTCATTGCTTTCTTATACCAGTCGATAGCAAGATACGGTACAGACGGTGGCGTAAGAGAGAATTGTCCTTTAATACTAAAATGAGGCAGTTTAATATGAGGAAGACTAAGTTTTATGTTAGAGAAAAACCCTGTTATAGCGTCGATTACTGCTTTAACCTTGTTTTTCGCAGCTTCAATCGGAGTGATGATAGCGTTTTTAATACCATTCCAAACTGACACAACCGTGTTTTTAATACCGTTAAACACAGACTTAACCATGTTTGCTACTGAATTAAACACTGTTGAAATGCTTGTTTTAATACCGTTTACCACGCTCATGATCGCAGTTTTAATACCATTCCAAACACTTGTTGCAGTGTTTTTAATACCGTTTAAAACGTTAGTGAAAAACGATACGATACCATTCCAAACATTCATGAAAAAGTTTTTCACACTCGACCACAGTTTGTTCCAACTAGTGCCAAAGAAAGACAAAAACACGTTAAAAACGTTTTTTAACGTGTTCAATACTGTTATGAACGTGTTTTTAACCGCGTTCCAAACAGCGGTAAAAATTTCTTTTACACCATCCCAAAGCTGAGACCAGTTACCGGTGAATAATCCTATAAAAACGTCTAAAACGCCTGTGATTAAATCAAGAACGGTTTTGAAACTAGTAAAACTTAAATTTAAAGCGCCTTCAAACAGTGGAGCTAGAATAGCACACAAACCATTCCACACTGTTTTAAGCCCTTCAACAATACTCGTGAAATCAATACCAAGGCTTGACAGTTTTTCTTTAACACCATTAACAAAATTAGTGAAAGTTTCCTTAATTTTCTCCCAAACAGCAATAACACTGTTTCTAAACTCTTCGTTAGTGTTCCATAAGGTTACAAAAGCTGCTACCAGAACACCAATAACCGCAACAACCGCGAGTATTGGCGCGGATACTCCACCTAAAACAGCGCCTAACCCTTCAAGAATGCTAGAGCCGGAAGTAAAACTTGCGAACATTTTACCTATAAACAAAGCTAGTTTAGAAAACCCTTGTATAGCAACACCTATTTTAGAAATACACGTTCCAAGAACCACTAAAAAAGGGCCGACTGCCGCAGCAATCAGCCCAAGTGTCACTATAAGTTTTTGGCTTTCTGGAGAAAGCTGTTTAAATTTAGAAAGCCATGCTGATATTTTCTGCATTAATGGTGTTATGACGGGAAGTAAAACATTACCAATAGTCGCAGCAATATTCTGCAACTCTGTTTTTAGAATCTTCATAGAACCCGAAGCGCCCGCGGCTTCACGCCCAGCCTGCCCTTGAGCGTCAGCAGTCTGCTCCATAATAAGAGCCAAAGTAGCAGCCTGTTTCGCTTGCAAGCTCATCGCGCCTCTACCATCATGCAAACCCATGGCAAGAGCTTTAGCTTTAATAGTCGCCTCGTTAACACCCATACCATAATTGTCAAGCATCGCATTATTACCTTTAAGCGCGCCTGTTAAAGCAAGAACAGCAGACTCGGTTGTTCCACCAAACATAGCAGACAAGTCGCCTGCAAGAGCAACCAGCTTCTGACTCATCTCGGCTGCTTCAGCATCACTTTTCCCACCAATATTTTTCAACATCGCGCCCATAGTATTCGCATACTCTAAAGCTTGACCTTGAGCAATACCATAATAGGATTTCAAACTTCCTGACCATTTAAGCATCTTGTTAGCAGACTTACCGTAAATCTGCTCTGTCGCACCCATAGCATCCTGTAAGTCTGCTGCAGCAGTAAAACCAGCAGTACCAATAGCAGCAATCGGCAACGTAACTTTCGTGCTTAAACTTTGACCAAGAGATGACATACCATCTCCTAGTTTCTTTATCTTTTTACTCGTACTATCAAACTGGCTACTAAGCTTGGTTAAACTAACACTACCTACCTGTTTTAATTTTTCTTTTAAACTATCAAGATTATTTTCTGTCTCAACAATCTCACGCTGCAACGCATCATACTTGTCTCTACCAAGCTCCCCGTTTTCCAACTGTACTTTAGCCTGCTTATCCGCCTGTTTCAAAACGTTAAGCTTATTAGACGTTTCTTGGATTTCTTTCTGCAAAAAAGCCTGCTTTTGGCTTAGAAGCTGCGTGCTTGTCGGATCAAGTTTCAAAAGCCTATTAACATCACGAAGCGACTGCTCGGTTGAGCGAATAGTCGAATTCACCTGTTGTAAAGACTTATCTAAGCCTGTAGTATCCCCACCAATTTCAACAGTAATACCTTTAATCCTGTTTGCCATAACTTCACCTCCCTTGACTCTTAATTTACGCGTGAAAAAATTCAGATTTTCTGTTTAATACCGCAATGTGAGAATGTTTGGTTCTCGTTTAGAACCTATCAAATTCTGTTTGGCTTGCGAGCTTATCGTATTTCACATTATCGTTTGCTTTCTCCGTCCACATGTCTAAAATCATGCCGATGGTTAAAAGATCCAGTTCGCAAATACTAATCCCAATTTCGGTGCATCTAAGAAGAAACAACGCGGTTGTCATTTGCCGTGTTGTTGCTTTAAATTTTTTTTAGATTTTACTTCAGTTTCCAAGTTTGCTCCCCAAAGTTCTAGAATTTCAGGAAGAATCTCGTAGATAGAAAACATTTCAAACTCGTCAAGCCACTCATCAATACTTGCTGGAATACTATTATCCGCATGGTAAGCCATGATATAGGCTACGTTTTCAAAAATTTCAAGATCCGATATTTCAAAAACACCCTCGTTGTTTTTGAAAGACTGCTCTAATTTTGACAGGTCTTTGAAAATATCACGCTTGAATTTAATACGATACAGTCTTGGAATAGTGGCAGAAGAACGAAACTTCACGTCTTTACCATTTACTTTTACTGTTTTTTCTAACACGTTTACCCCCTTTAAAACTTATTTGATTTCCGCGTTAACTTGCGGAACGTACACGCTCTTATACCATTTCTCATAGGTTTCTTTTGAAGTAGTGTCACCGCTACGGGATTTCACCAAACCATCTTCTCTAGGATCAGCCGTAAGCGATAAAGTTTCCGTACCCGGTTCTATAGTGTCTTCCTTAGTTTCTGACTCGATAGACGGTCGTGTTGCTGAACAGTTATATAAAACGTGTCTGATCGCGTTCACGTCACCATCAAACTCAAACAGGAGCGCGAATTTTTCTGTTTCACTAATCTTCGCGTTTTCAACCAGCACACCGTTTTTATCTAGTTCTTCTCGTAGTATTTCCGTCCTAAACCATTCAGGTATAAGAGCAATTTCCAAGTCGCCACTGTAACCGTTGTTAGCAGTCGACCTGAAGTAAACAATCCCGTCAGCGTAAAACGGTGAGGATTCACCCTCAGCCTCAAGGCTTATACTCACCGCCCCTGGAATCGGCTTAGGCTCACCGTAGGAGAAACCACTCGAATCTTTTTTAAGTTTTGCCGCGTACACGTTTTTAAGATTGTATTTAACCTTGTTTCCCATTTTCTGTTACCTCCATTTCAAAAATGTAGAGTGTTTCATAAAGCTGTTCCGACTCTATGAACGTTTCTGTTTTGTTATAAAAAATGCCGTGCCTGTCAAGCACGGCTTCAACTTGTTCTTCCAGCACGGGGTTCTTATAGTCTGCGTATAGTTCAATATGAACTTCGTTTGCTTTAAAATACGTTTTCCCGTCTGCCGCGAAATTACTGCTCGCAGGCGTAAGAAACAGGAGGAAAGGCGGATTAGGGGATTCTCCTTCAGCAAAATGATGGTATGCGAAAGGAAAACCTATCTCTCTCATAATGTTTAAAAGATTACCCATTTTTAACCGCCTCCTCTATTTCTTTTTCAAAATTTCGTACTGCTTTACTTTCAGCCTCAGCAATGTGTGCTCTTGCTTCCACGCGTCCACCACCTCGTTTAGCATGACCGTACTCTAACAAGTGTGTAAGCTGATACTTGTTTCTAGAATGCACTACGAGAACTAGTCTGCTGCCTGTTTCGTTTAATGTTTTAACCGACCAACTTTTCGCATACGCGCCAGTTCGTTTAGGAGCTGTCACGTTAATTTCTTCTTTTGCTGTTTTACCAGCGTTTTTTACTGCTTCTTTTACTTTCCCGGTTGTAACTTTCGCGTAAGTTTTAAGCTCTCTAATAACTTCTGCGGAGAGGCTGCCAATACTTAC
>NZ_JARFVS010000007.1:0-13484 GCF_055818055.1 Gardnerella sp. c10Ua_244 | reverse complement strand
TTTATTTGCGTTTGAAACATTAACTTTTGCCCGCTTATCCGACTCCGGTACGAGCGTAAGTTTTCCGGACGGTTTGATAATGAGGTCGCCCAGAATATCCTCAAATTTTTTCTTGCCCATCAGCTTTTGCATTTCCGTTAAACCGATAAGACTAGTTTTGAAAATGTCGGTAAAGCCATGAGCTTTCGCTTTCTCAATAACAGCTGACTCGTCCTTAAACTTGCGAACTGATCTGCCTTCCACGAGTTTGAAACCGCTCCACTCTTTGCCGTGGTTAATAGCGGAATATGTGGCGTAAGCTAAAACATCATCAGCCCACTTTGTTAACTGTGGGATAAGCGTGAGTACTTCTTCAATCTCACTATCTGTTAAAACAGATGGCGGTTTGAACTCAAGTTCTGCGAGTTTAAGGTTTTCTTCCGCACGTTTACGGCACGTGGCTTTTGCTCTGCAAAACCTGCACCAGTCTCCGGCTTCAAATTCGCCTTTGCCTTTGTTAGCAAGCTCTGCTTTAGGTTTAAGCACTTTTTCAGCCCAAGAGATAAGATCCGTGACAGGTAGCGTGAAAGTGGATACGTTGTCACGTCTTGGCTGAAAAATACTCATCTCAACGTTTTGTATCTCGTACAAGCTGTCAAAAAGCGTTAAAGCCCCGAGTGCGTAGCATTTCATCTGAGGATTCTCGTAAGCGTCCACCAGTACGCCTTGACCGTACTTAAAGTCGATAACCTGCAGCGTTTTTTCGCCTACAATAATGCAGTCCGCTGTTCCAAACCCGTCCGGCACGTAAGCTGAAAAATCAACTTTTTGCTCGATGAGAAGTATAGGATCTTGGCAGTTAAGTTTTGCCTGCTCGTATTTTTCTATTACGAAATCCACGTAAGCATCCGAGCATTCCTGCATCTCGTTTGAGTCATACTCTGTTGACGGTTTTTCGCACGGACGGTTAAGAAGCTTATTCAGCTTGTACTCACACCACGCGTGTGCCGCCGTTCCTTCCTCGGCTGCCATAGAAGTAGTGTTTTCAAACTTTTCTTCTAAAACAGCGCTAGGAGTACACTTAATCCACCTGTGAGCAGAAGATGGGGAAAGTAAAGCATGCTTAGTCACCTTTAATTCCCTCCGCTTCATGCAATAGGCTCGCATACTCGCTTTCAGGAATATCCGAGAGCTTTTGCGCACCGTGCTTAACGATGAGTTTTTTAACCTCAGCTGTCTTTCCCAGCTGGCTAAGTTTTGCTAAAACTGCTCGCACCTGTTCAAGACTTACCTTTTTAGTTTCAGGTACTTGTTTTGGTGACGTCTTATGTGTTGTTTCACCCGTGATCTCTTTTAGGTGACCAATCAGTGATTCAAGATCGCCAATTATCTTTTTTACCGTGTTTTCGTTCATTCTTATTCACCTTTCTTGTTTTGAACCACAACTTCATCGATTCTGTTACTTGGAATAAAGACCATGATGTCTTCTTTCTTTCCGAGGAAGAATCGGATGATTTTTTCTCTCAGCCCGATAGGTTTACAACTTGCAAGCCCATCTTCTTTAGGCTTTTTTGAAACACTTACGACAAGTTTTTGTTTCATGTGCCGCCTCCTTTCTAAAAGGACTTTGTGCCCTTCTATGGGGTAGCCTTGGGAAAGGTGATAATCTGACGGTTTTTCTAAAAAAGTTTTCAAAAATAAAAAAAGCCCGAGGATTGCTCCAATGTAGGAACAAGCCTCGGGCTTTACATGTTTCAAACTGTTTTACAAGAGTTCGTTTACTCGTTTTTGTACTGCATTATAATCGTATCCTGCTTGAGTTAGACGCTGTTTTCGTGTGTTGCCGTTACCCCAAGTGCCTCGGATTACTTCACGGGCAAGCTCATCAACTGACTTTCTATAGGCTTTAACACCAAGAAGTTCATTAACTTTATTTTGCACGCTCGTATAATCGTATCCGGCAGAAGTTAAACGGTTTTTACGCTCATTTCCGTTACCCCAATCGCCGTTAATAACTTCTCTTGCCACTTCATCAATGCTTGATGTTTGAGGAGCAGTGTGAGAGCCACCGTTTTGATACCCGTTTAGGCCAGCGTTTTTTATCACGCTTGGATAATCCACGTAAGCATAATCCATGTCAACTCTGCCGGCTATACCGTTAACACTGCCGCTTGACGAGTATTGCCAAAGACCATATGAGCCTTGATAGCTACAGTGCGTGTTCCACTGTGCGATCCACAAAGCGTAACGGTCTCTAACGTGAGCGGACACAAGGTTATTAGCTACTGAAAGCGAAGTGTAAAAACCTGCATAATATCCGCAAGCTTCCAGATTGTTACAAAAACTTGTAATCAAAGAATCACAGAAATCCCGTCCACGGTTAAGCTGGCTTTTTTCTTCCAAATCAAAGTAAACAGGATACTCAAAACTCTTACCTGAAAGTATGTTCACGCAGCTTTGAGCTTCCTCAGTCGCTTCAGAACCGGAGTTTGCGTACGAATACCAGTAAGCTCCAACATCAAGACCGGCTGTTTTTGCTTTACGATAGTTTTCCTCAAACCACTTGTCTTTGTGTCCGATACCGTATCCTGCTCGAATGATCACAAACTCAACGCCGGATGCTTTCACCGCGTTGAAATCAATGTCACCCTGCCATACTGATACGTCTATTCCTTTTTTACTCATGAGTATTGTCCTTTCTGTCTTTGTCGTGTAATTGTTCTAAAACGTTTTTTAATTTCTCAGGCACGGGAAGCCCCAGGTGAGCCGCGTTTTCGATAAGTGAAAGTCCTTCGTTAGATAGGTAGAAGAAAATTACCGCGGTTCTAATCACGCTTCCTTGCTTAATAACCTGAAAATCTATAATGTTTGCTATGCCAACAAGCATAAAAATGAGCACCTTTCTAAAGATGCCCTTAAAACCCACGCTGCTTGAGAGCTTTTTATCAACTGCCGCACACATCACGCCTGTGATGTAATCAGTTACCACAAATAAAAGAAGTGCGAGGATTAAACCATCGCACCCACCTAAAAAGTATCCCAGCCAGCCGCCTACTACTGTGAAAGCCAACTGTAGTGTATTCCAAAATTCTTTCATTCTACCGCCTCCTTAATAAGATCAGTTACATCTTCTACCTGCATAAATGTAATAATTACCGGTATTTCGTTTGAAGGTTTATCCCCATAACAGTAAATCCGCCAATCACTGCCAATTGCTATCGTTAATTTGAGAATCCCGTTAATATCTCCCACACCATAAAACCTCGTATACGGTAGGCTTTCATAGTCGATTTTTATATAAGCTGCTGTTTTCTGTTCCTGCGCATTGTTGGAGTAGCGTTCTTTATGTGGCTTGTAATATTTTTCGTTAAAAAAGCCATACACGTAACCATCCTGTATTCTTTGCCAAGAATCAGGTCTAATAACCCATTTGAACTGCTTAGGGAGCTTAGGCATTTCCTGATGTATCAACAGCTTTGTTACGAAATCCACGTATTCACGATTAACGATTTCTTTTCCTCTGGTGTCCGGTATATAGTTTGGTGTTTGAACAGTCGGTTTTCCCGTAAAAGCAGGACTGTCCAGTGTGGCAAATTTTCCTTTCAGTTTTTCTATCAGCCTAAGTAAACCTTCTTTGCCTAAAAACTTATCTGCCATAAGCTTCACCTACACAAACAGTGCATCGATTTCTTCATTGCTGATACTTTTAACATCTTCTTTTTTCACATAGTCGCTTAAATCAACTGATGTTGTACCGATTTTTTCAAACCTGTCGTTTACATAAATGTACTCATCATACGCATCGTTTTCGCCCTTGTTATCGCTTATAAGATAGATTGTTGCCTTATCACCTGTCTGAGGCAGGCTATCAACCACCTTAAAATCAATTGATTGAATGTTGCCGACAAGATGCTTTACCTCTTCAGTAAGGTCTGTCTTTTTCACATAATTCGCTGCGTCTTCCAGCTGTTCTACTTTTGTCGGTAATGTGTTTGTTTTCGCATACGCGTCAATGCCTTGAAGGTTTTCTACGTTTGTCACGATGTCGGTTTTCTTCGCGTATTCTGACGCATCTGTCAGGTTTTCAACCTTGGTTGGTACTGAAGATACTTGTGCATAGTTTGCCGCATCGCTTAAATCCGTGACTTTCTTCGGCACGGTTTCCAAGGCTTTTGTCAGCTCTTCTTTTTTCACAAAGCTTTCCTTGATTTTCTTCCAAACATATAAAAGTCCGTTGTTGTCTAAAAATTTGGTTTGCATAATAATTTCCTTCCTTATTTAAGTAGTTCTTCGAGTTCGATATTGCTGATAGAGCAAAGTCCCAGCTCTAAAAGCGTTTTATTGCCTATAAGCTTTACTTGGTTAATTTTCGGCAGGTTAGTAAGCCTGTTGTAATCTGTTGTTTCTTCGCCTGTTACTTTTATGATG
This sequence comes from Gardnerella sp. c10Ua_244, assembly GCF_055818055.1. NCBI lineage: Bacteria > Bacillati > Actinomycetota > Actinomycetes > Bifidobacteriales > Bifidobacteriaceae > Gardnerella > Gardnerella sp. c10Ua_244. The sequence goes on along the minus strand of NZ_JARFVS010000007.1, from coordinate 9,077 downwards.
CTTTCAAAAGATGCACTCATATCTGTATTGTGTTTAAAACTTGCCTGTAGTTCTGCCATTAAATCTCACCGTCCTTTACTATTTCTTCAGCTGTTGTTCGTATCAGATTTGAAGCGATAGCCGTGTTGTCGGGAAACTTGGCTCTGATTTGAATCGTGACAATACCGTCTTGAAACAAAAGTGTTTCTTTCTGCGTGAGATTGACTGTTACAAGCGTCTTTTTAACATTCACATCCTCTAAGCTTTTTTCTAAAACAACTTTTCCGTTTTGCTTATAGCTAACAAAAAGGACAGATGCGTTTTCTAAATCCACATCTGTCCTGAACACGTTTGTAGGTGTTGTTCCTCTATACATAAGGCTTTCCTCCTTATGGTTTTTCTTCTTTTTCTGCTTTAAGTTTTAGGATTTCCTCGTTTAGTTTTTCTAACTGTTCTTCGTAATACTTTGTGTTTTCCTCACTAAAAGCAACATGTTCCATCGTGTTTTCAGCTATCACCGCTGAGCGGATGTCAGCTAAAATTGATGCGATTATCCCTTCAACCATGTAGGTCGGGATAGGGATACTTTTTTGCAAAGACACTATCTCATCGCTTAACTTCGCTCTAAACTTTTGTGTAGCTATCGCATAGTTAATGGTCGGCTTTTCCATCTTCCACCTCCTTTTCTTCGATTAGAATATCCAGTTTGTGATTGATGTCTTCTATCATCTTTGCGTACTTGCTGTTGCTGATAAACTGTTCTATTTCCATACTCTCATCAACAGTTTTAGCGACTTTTATGTCACTGTTTTTAGTACCTTCGTTTATCACAACTTCGTTTGTGTGAATAATAAGTTCTGCCATATTCATCTCCTTAGCTGTAGAAAGTCAAGTCCATGAGGATACCGTTTTTAAATACCATGCGCCCGTTTTCACCCCATCTTCTTACTTTGCCGTACTCATCCACATCAAGCACCTGCACATAATGAATGGTTGCCGTAGTTCCAAAGCCTCCTTCCCACTGCGGGTTTATAACCTTGAAACCGTGGGCATAAAAGTTGCAGCCTAAATGCAAGCCGTACTCGTCATATATACTGCCTGAGCGTGAAAAACAAAGCATCGTATTATACGAATTAGAATAGGATGATTCTTTTTGTGCGAAAGCCATATACTTTCCTTCAGGAGAGAGGTCAAACACGAGCCCTTTATGAGAGTTGTCTTTATTCCACTGATTCGTTCCGATTTTTCCCACATAGTAGCCATCACGATAAAAATGGTTACCGTTTTGATCAAATACGGCACGCTTACTATCAGAATCAATCGACCCGTTGTAAAGACCTATTTGTCCTGCAGTGATTTGAACATAGTTGCTTGACTCGTTAAATCCAATCAGAAAACTGTTGTAGTTTTGCCGCATAAACGAACCGAACTCACCCTTTTTCACCATGGAGGTAATCGAGTCTTCAACAATAGAAACTTTAGATATAGCTCTGTCAGCTGTTTCTTTGGCCGCCTGAATGTCTTTATCGCTAACTCTAACCCAGTCAAACTCCAGGTAGCTGTCAAGACTCTCATTTGACGTATACCGCCAGAGTTTTCTCGTGTTATCCTGATATGGATCATGCTCTGACTCAGGATAGTTGCTGCCTGACAGTTCTATTATGTTTCCGGCATCGTTAGGTAAAACTGCTAGACTATCTTGAACTTCTTTCCTTGAACCACTTTTTCTTATCGCATCAATCTTAAAACCGTAATAATCATGGCTTGAGCCATCGCTTCTAAAATAAAGCCAGAACGTATTGTTTGGCACAAAGATTCTTTTATCTGCTATGTCCGCACCGCCGAGTTTCGGTAAAACATGAATCTTACCCTCAGACTCATAGAAAACTTCCACCCAATCATAGTTTGCACTTTCCGTACGGCAATTACTGTTAAACTTAATCTCTAAGCAGTCTCTTTTAACACGATACCTGTAGGCGTAGCCTGTTTGAGTGTCGAAGAAAAAATCTCCCACGTGATTTAACTTCTCACTTCTGCTTGTCCATGAGTTAGCCGGAGCATTAGAAGAGTAGGGAGTATACGTGCCGTAATAGTTACCGTTTTTCTGCTCCAGTTTTTGATTAACTGTTTCAACACTTGACTCAATCTTTCGATCAGTTACAGAAAACTTGGTGTTAACCTCGTTTATCGTATAGTAGCTTTTAAGTTTCTCATCACTATCAGAAATAGCTTCCTGTTTTGCGTTACTAATCTGCTTTTCCACCTGCGAAGTGTAAGAAACTGAAAGTTTCTCAGCATCAATCGAATGCCCGATAATTCTATCTCCGTAAACACGCCCGTCTAAAGTAATCGCCGTATTATAAGGTCCTGCAAAACCGTTATGGCTTCCGCCAATCCCGTTCATATTAACCTGTAATACTTTTGTAGCAGTATTCTTATCAGGCGTATCCATATAAAGGTCTCTTAGCCACCTGCCTGAATCATCATATTCTGTTACCTTGTAGCCGCCTGATGTGATGTTCATCTGTGCTTTAATATTGTTGATTTCACTTTGCACGCGCTCATTGTCTATTTTTCTTGTTGCAAGATTTTCTTCACGCAGGCTTTGCACAGAGTCATGCGAGCTTTGCACGTAGCTTCGTCTGGTTTGACTGCCCAGGACGATTTTCATCTCACCGGGTTTTTGCAATGGAATAGACTGTCTCATCACGGGAAATACACGGTCCATGCCAAAAGGCGATGCTATGCACCTTAATCTGTCTCCACACTCAATAGTTTCAAAATCAAGGTCAAACTCGGATAAGTCAACCGCGCTTAAGTTAAGCTCTGTCTGTTCGAACTGATTATCTTTAAGCCAAAGAGAGGCTTTACGTAACAGGTTTTCAGGAACACTCACATCATCCCATCTAACGACTTTACAAACCCAGCCAAACGCGCTCTTTGCCTGAGTGGAAACAAGATAATTTTTCCCGTTATTAACGCTTGTAATATCAGTGTATTTTTTAAGAACCTCGTTTTTGCTGTTTTCACTTTCCAGTTCTTTACCTAAAGGGATAAGTGCTGTAGTAACATCTTCTGCCGATAAGTTTTCAGTATAATCAAGCAGGTTCAAACCGAACTCAACCGGTTGCTTCGCCATTTTACCCATTTCTTCCAAGCGAAGATAATCAAGGTACAGCCCGTCTTTTTCTCGTCTTAGCTTTAAGTATCCGCCCAGCTTATCTACCATTTTTCCCATAATTGCTTCAAGCGTGGTTTCAAAATTGGTGAACCTGTACAGGGAATTATTGGGATCTGTCACGCTGACTTTTCCGATATGAATCTTCTTCCTATCATCCACCTGCTCGTTATGAATGTTTAGGAATTTTTCCAACAGTTGGTAAGGTGTGTGATCATGATATTCTTTCTGCGGCTGAATACTGTCTGCCAGATACGTTAAAAGACCTGCGCATACTACTTTCTTGTTTTGGTTTAAGTCTTTCTCCTGTTCTCTTACCTCTCCGGTAAAAATTTCTTTCTCACCGCGATACACGCTCACCACTGATTTTCTGTTCAAAAACTTCTCATAGCAGGGATTTTCTTTCGGACACGTAAACACCAGCGTGCCTGCAGTGTTAAGCTCCACGTTAAGCGTCGCGTCAAGAAGAACATTCTTAGTGTCGCCCGGATAATACAAGGCTGTTTCATCAAGAGTTATTCTGTACAATTTATAACCACCCCCTTAGGTAGGAAATATCAAGCGTGCCTGTGCCTTGAAACGTAAGCGTCATATCATCTCCGCGTGTCCTAAGTTCAGGGAAACGAGATACGCCTTGTTTTAGACTGTAGGTTTTTCCTTTAAAATCAACGCTTAGCGTGTTTAGTGTTTTATTAGTAAATTCAGGTATAAGCGTCATATCAAAATCACGGGTAAGCCTGATTTCTTTTTTGTCTTTAACCTGCACGTTTTTTAACGTGTACACGCCAGTTGTTTCCATGTCTAAAACACTGTGTTTATAAGGGTTTAGCCTGTAGTTAAGCGTAATCGTTTCATAGTTTTTATCAGATTTAAAATCACTTACCCACACTCGACCCTGATAGTAAAAGGAAGATTCACTGTCCAATACAAGGGTTGTTTTAAGCCCGTGAACATCACGTTTAAGCCTCTCGTAAGCTTTCTGCCACACGACTTTATCTGCGACAATAAACTCAAAACTGCCTTCGCGCATCTCGTATAAAACTTCACCTGCTAAACTTTCTGTAAGATCAAAACTTCCCAATCTTCCGGGTACTTCCAGATAGCTAAACCTTGGGGATGGTAGATTAACATGTGGCTTAAGTGTTGGAACTAAGCCTAAATCCTTAAAACTATGCAACCCGTTTATTGTCATGCCATACACTTTTACCACCCCCTTGTTTTTCTTGTTTGAAGCTTGAAAAGCTCACTATCCATCTTGTGTGCAATACCTCCCACAAGCTCGCCTGAATCAAGCACAATACTCTGGTTGGAAAACTGTGGGAAATACGAGTCCATAATCGCTAGAATCTGGTTCATAACACTAAGCATTTGCGTGTTTGCTCCCGCACTCATATTCTGCAAAGTATCAAGCCCCATAATCACCTCAGGGCCTTTTTCGCCACCGCCAAGCAAATGCCCGTTTTTCTCACCGAAGATAGTAGCCCCGTTTAACAGCATCGGCTTATCCATTGCCTTCTTATACCAGTCGATAGCAAGATACGGTACAGACGGTGGTGCGAGTGAGAAGTGTCCTTTAATACTAAAATGAGGCAGTTTAATATGAGGAAGACTAAGTCTAATACCTGCAAAAAAGCCTGTTATAGCGTCAACTACTGCTTTAACCTTGTTTTTCGCCGCTTCAATCGGAGTGATGATAGCGTTTTTAATACCGTTCCAAATTGATACGGCCGTGTTTTTAATACCGTTAAAAACGTTGCCTACAACGCCTGCTACCGCGTTAAACACTGTAGAAACCGTATTTTTAACCGTGTTCACCACGTTTGTTATAACACTGCAAATTCCATTCCATATCGTTTCAGCCACCGATTTTATACTGTTAAAAACAGAGGTTACAACACTTAAAATCGCATTGAACACGCTCGTAAACACGCTGCTTATAGTGTTTAGCACGCTTGTTATAAACGACATAATCGTGTTCATAACACTTGTTATTACACTGTTTATGGCTTCAAGCACGCTACTTACCGTGGTTTTAATCGCATCCCATGCGCCTATAATCACGTCTTTACAGTTTTCCCAGATAAACCTAAACGGTAGTGTGATAAGCGAAAAATAGCCTTTGATAAGCTCTACGATAAACATGAGAGCTACCGTGAGCACGTTTTTAATCGTATCCCACACGCCGGTAAAAACCTGAACTAAGCCTTGCCACACGTTTTGGAAAAACTCCGAGATGTTTTGCCAAATACTGCTCACGCTCTGGCAAACACCCTGCCACAGGTTTTTAAACCATTCGCTTATAGCACCCCAGTTTTTAATAATCGCAATAATCGCCACAACCGCGGCAATAATCGCTGCAATAATACCGATAATAGGAAGAAGTGAAACGTTTAACGCACCAAACCCTACAGCCGCCGTTCCTGCTGCTGTCCCTGCCGCCGCTGTTCCTGCCGCACTTGCTCCTCCTGCCACACCTACCGCAGTAGTGGCTGTGGCTGTGCCTCCAAGAAGTCCGATTAACCCTCCCAGAGCAGAAGTTATTGTTCCAACAGCACTAATAATTTTCCCGATCACAATGAGCACAGGACCGACTGTTTCAGCAATAAGCGTGATTTTTACTATCGCATCCTTCATTCCCGGAGACAGCCCGTTCCAGGCTTCGCTTAAAGATTTCATACAGGAAGCGAACTTTTCAAGCATAGGCTGTAAAACCGTTGCAAGAGAACTGCCAAGATCTGCTCCCACGATTTTCAGACTATTCATTGAAGTCTTAAACTTATCTATCGGATCAAGCGTTTCGTTAAACGTTTTCTCCACGCTACCGGCATTATCTTTAAGGGAAGTACCAAGCTCAGCAAAAGACAGCGAACCGTTTTTACACGCCTGATAAATAGCCGCGCCTGCACGCTTACCAAACAGCTCATAAGCTACTTTTAAACCTTCAGTGTCGCTTTTCGCATTCACCATACTGTTTTGAATATCTTCTAAAGCCTGTTTCATAGGCGTGCCTTTAGCAGTAGCAGCAGCCAATGCTTTAGTAAGAGCAGTCATAACCTGTGACGTGTCAGCACCCGACATTTCAACATTACCTAAGAAATTAGCAGCATCCGATGCATTAAACCCGAGCTGCTGTAAGGAGGCACTGTTAGTAACCATGGTTTTAGCAAGCGTATCCATGCTGACACCGGTACGCTGACCGACTGCGTTCATCGTATCAAGTAAAGCCCCGGCATCCTGTGCTTTAAGCCCAAAAGCAGCCACAACTTTCTGCGTGTTATCAACAGCCGTGGAAACATCCATGTTGTTAATTTGAGCAAATTTAATAAACCTGCCTGACAGGTCTTCAAGGCTTTTACCTGTTAAACCGAATCTTGTGTTCACCTCGCCGATAGCAGCACCTGCGGTTTGAAAATCAGTAGGAATACTGGTAGCAAGATTTTTCATACTATCTTGCATACCCTCAAGTGCTTTTCCTGTTGCGCCTGTTTTAGTAACAATTGTGTCCATACCGGCATCAACTTCGTTAAACGCGGCTAACGATGCGGCTCCAAGCCCCACAATTGGTGCGGTAACATGCGTGGATAAGCTTGTGCCGACTTGGGCTGTTTTCTCACCGACACTTTTAATTTTATCCCCGGTTTCTTTCATAGAAACTGCTAACGCTGATGGGACTTTCTTGGCCTGCTGTTCTAAATTTTTAAGATTCTGCTCGGTTTCAATAATCTCACGCTGCAGTGCATCATACTTGTCTTTACCGAGATCCCCGTTTTCAAGCTGTACTTTAGCCTGCTTATCCGCCTGTTTTAAAGCGTTAAGTTTCTCGGAAGTGTTTGCTATTTCCTGCTGCAACAACTGCTGTTTTTGTGCTAAAAGTTTAGCGTTGGACGGATCGAGTTTTAACAGCCTGTTTACGTCACGAAGCTGAGCTTGCGTGGATCTGATAGTCGTATTCACGTCTTTTAACGCCTTATCCAAGCCTGTCGTATCTCCACCGATTTCAACGGTAATACCTTTAATCCTGTTTGCCATAACTTCACCTCCTTTTACTCTTAATTTAGGAATAAAAAAATCAGATATTTTAACGCCTTGCATAAGAATGCTTGGTTCTCGTCTAGAACCTGTCGAATTCTGCCTGGCTTGCGAGCTTGTCGTATTTCACGTTATCGTTTGCTTTCTCCGTCCACATGTCTAAAATCATGCCGATAGTTAAAAGATCCAGTTCACAAATACTTATCCCAATCTCTGTGCATCTAAGAAGAAATAACGCGGTCGTCATTTCTCTTGTAGTTGACGTAACTTTTTTTTAGATTGAACCTGTGTTTGTAAATTAGCACCCCAAAGCTCCAAAATTTCAGGCAGCACCTCGTAGATAGAAAACATTTCAAACTCATCGAGCCATTTTTCAATCGTTTCAGGAATCGTGTTATCCGCATGGTAGGCCATGATGTAGGCTACGTTTTCAAAAATCTCCAGATCATCAATCTCAAACCCGGTGCTTTTACTCTTATACGATTTTTCGAGTTTAGAAAGATCCTGAAAAATATCACGCTTGAATTTGATGCGATACAGTCTTGGAATAGTGGCAGAGGAGCGAAACTTCACGTCTTTGCCACCGATTTTTACTGTTTTTTCAATCATGTTCACCACTCCTTTTACTTAGGTTTAACCTCTGTCGTGTTTTGAGGAACGTACACGCTCTTATACCAGTTAGCGTAAGTTTCATCAGATGTCGTATCTCCGCTACGGGATTTCACAAGCCCATCTTCTCTAGGATCAGCCGTGAGCGAGAGTGTTTCAGTACCTGGTTCTATCGTGTCTTCCTTGGTTTCCGAAGCGATAGAAGGTCTGGAAGCCGAGCAGTTATAAAGCACGTGGCGGATTGCTTTAACATCACCGTCAAACTCAAAAAGGAGTGCGAACTTTTCTGCTTCACCGGTAGTTGCTTTTTCTACCAGCACACCGTTTTTATCAAGTTTTTCTTTTAATATTTCTGTTCTAAACCATTCAGGTATAAGAGCCATTTCCAAGTCGCCACTGTAACCGTTGTTCGCAGTCGACCTGAAGTAGACAATCCCGTCAGCGTAAAACGGTGAGGATTCACCTTCCGCATCAAGGCTTATGCTCACAGCTCCCGGAATAGGTTTAGGCGCATCATAGTTAAAACTTCCGCCTGCGTCTTTTTTAAGTTTTGCCGCGTACACGTTTTTAAGATTGTATTTAACCTTGTTTCCCATTTTCTGTTACCTCCATTTCAAAAATGTAGAGTGTTTCATAAAGCTTTTCCGACTCTATGAACGTCTCTGTTTTGTTATAAAAAATGCCGTGTCTATCAAGCACGGCTTCAACTTGTTCTTCCAGCACGGGGTTCTTATAATCTGTGTATAGTTCAATATGAACTTCGTTTGCTTTAAAATACGCTTTCCCGTCTGCCGCGAAATTACTGCTTACAGGCGTAAGAAACACAAGAAACGGTGGGGAAGGTGATTCTCCTTCAGCAAAATGATGGTAAGCAAAAGGAAAACCTATCTCTTGCATAATGTTTAAAAGTTTAGTCATGTTCTATCGCCTCCCTTATTTTTTCTTCGAAACTTTTAACCGCTTTTTCTTCCGCAAGCTTAATGTGTGCTCTTGCTTCCACACGTCCTCCGCCTCGTTTAGCGTGACCGTACTCTAACAAGTGTGTAAGCTGATACTTGTTTTTTGAGTGAACTACCAGTGTGAGAGCGTTTTCTGATTCTTTAACAGTTTTAACCGCCCAACTTTTCGCATACTTACCCGTGTGTTTCGGAGCAGTGTTTTCTATATCTTCTTTAACGGTTTTACTCACATTTTTAACTGCTTCTTTTACTTTCTCACTCGTAGTATCCGCGTAAGTTTTAAGCTCTTTTATTATCCTGTTTGAAAGATTATCTACTCCTGT
>NZ_JARFVS010000006.1:0-15458 GCF_055818055.1 Gardnerella sp. c10Ua_244 | reverse complement strand
CTTTGTATGAAATTACTAAAAAATATGGCTGTAACGATAGTATCAGCCACATTGATTGCATCAACAGCATTTGTGTCACCAGTGTTTGCTGCGGATAAGAGCGAACCGCTTCCATATTTAATTAAGGATTTGTTGGCTGCTCCGTCTGAATATTTGACCGATAGTGCACTAAAGAATACGTATTGGGTTGATGTGGAAAAGAAAGAGATAACCGATGGTTTTACAGGGAAAACTTATTATGGGGTATTCCCTAAGTATTTAACCTCTCCAAGTAAAACAGCGATTGCTGATTTTCCATTTAACTCTTTAGACGGCATGACTAGTACTCCAAATGCGGGGATAGTGAATAGCTCTAATACGTATTGGTTCTTGCCTGGGATGAATTTTGAAGAAAGATATGGTTATCTCGCAGGGCAAGATACGGCAGAAGGAGATACAAAACCAGGACAACATCCTACAAGCCCTATCGAAAAGCGTGTCAACCCATTTGGCTTTGGGAAAAATGATTTATTAACTCAAGATGAAATTAAAAATCCAGTTGATAAACTTAAAGTATACGGTGATCTAAAGCTCAAGGATGCAACGGATTCCAAAGCGGTTGGTGAACTACAGCCTGGGGATCAACTGAATCTTGATTTTTCAGTTAGTATCCCATGGTTTAAGCGTTATCTCAATGGTTGGACGCTAAACTATACAAGACTTGGTGGTATGAATGACTCTGATGTTGAGAAATTCCACAATAGCTACGGTAAGGTTGATGCAGGATTTGCTTTTACGTTAGATATTCCAGATGGTGTAGAAGTAGCTAAGGATGTGTCTGCTAAAGTTAGTGGGCTTCAGGGGTTTTCAGCTAATGTAACCAAGACAACTAATGGTAAAACACTCATTGTTACATTGAAGAAAGATAATCCTGGAACAACTCAGAAATGGCAAGACATTATTAAAGAAGTTAAAAATGTAGATACCAGCAATATCGTGATTTCAGTAACTGGTCTATCTGTGAAAAAGACAGCTACTGAAGGTACAAAATATAGAATTCGTGGAACGGTATCCGGTTTCTATGATTTCGCCAATTCTTCCACAGAGAATTTTGTGAAAGCAACCACTGCAAGAGATAATAACTGTGCTAATCGCAATTATTTCTTTTTTGCAGCTGAACAGGATTCTAAAGGGTTAGATGCGAACGGAGAAGAAAATAAGTCTAAACAAATCTCTTATTCCTTCCAAGTGAAGAAGCCTGCTCAAAGCACGGTTACTTTCAAGGATGGCGATAATACGCATGCAACAGTAAAGGTAGAAACTGGTAAGGCTATTGATACTGATGCGTTGACTAATGAGTCTATGCCTGCTGATCCAATGAAGGCTGGTTATACCTTCAAGGAATGGAATACAAAGGAAGACGGTAAAGGTACTGCGTTTACGGGAGCAAGCGTAGTAAATGGTGATATGACTGTATATGCCATTTATACAAAAGATTCTGTGCCGACACCGGATCCGACTCCGAATCCTCCGGCACCAAATCCGGATCCAACTCCAAACCCACCTACACCTACACCGGATCCAGTGCCTAATCCACCGACTCCGGAACTTAAGCCAAATCCTCAGACACCAGCTCCTCAGCCGCAGCCTGAAAAGCATATTGGCATGATTCCTAAGACGGGTGAATCAGCATCATTTGCAGGATTGCTCGCAGCTATAGGGTTCTCGATTGCAGGACTTGCAATTCTTCGTAAGAAGAAAATGATGGAAGAAAACAAGTAAGTAGGCACTGCTTGTTTTAAGTAACGAGCATTGGTTATTAGAAGATGGCTCTAGCGATATGTTAGAGCCATCTTTTTGTATATTATCTTTTGATTGTTATTTGAGATATATTATTTCTTATTTTCAATAAGAAATAATATGATGCTCCAAGTCAAAGTTTCAGGATTCCTATAAATAGTTTCAGAGTTCAAGGGCAAGGTTTCATTGTATACAACACGTAATGAAACTAGAGATACTACAGGAAATGATACAAAGTTTGGTGGATGCTGCTTAGAAGAACACTGTAAATAAGGACTTATTGTAGGTTGATGAAACAGAAGAACGTGAATGAAAGTCTGGCGTGAATTGACGCTAGACTTTTTCTTTTTAGGGTTGTGTTTTTGCTTTAGGGGGTGTTCTTTTAAGAATTGGCATGTGAATAATATCTGTTTGATTTAAATTAAAACAATCCGCGTTGCGTGGTAATTCATCAAATGTTTAAAACTATTTTATTCATTTGACCTGCTAATATACTCGAATTACTTGTTGACAAAAGAATTAAAATTAGTTAATCTGTACAAGGATGAAAGGGGATGTGAATATGCGTTTTATAGGTTCTAAAGCAGCCTTGCTTGGGGAAATAGAGAATATGATTTTAGAAAACATTCCCGATGGTGCGTCTACGTTCTTAGACCTGTTTGCGGGCACAAATGTTGTAGGAAGTTATTTTAAAGATCGATATACAGTCTATTCCAACGATTTATTATATTTTAGCTATGTTAACGCAAAGGCAACCATAGAAAATAACAAAGAACTAATGTTTAATGGTCTAAAAAAAATTGGTATTGACTCTGTGTTGGATTATCTTTCAAGTAGTGCTGAAGAATATGCTCTAACAGATAAAGTAGGCTACTATGAAGCAAATTACACACCTACTGGCAATGCCATGTATTTAACCGCTGATAATGGCAAAAGGATTGATTTCATTCGAGATGAAATTGATAATTGGTATTCATCAAGCTTAATTAATAAGGCAGAATATTATTATTTAATATCGGTACTTATAAACGCCATTCCGTATGTAAGTAATATAACAGGTACGTATGGTGCTTATCTCAAGCACTGGGATAAACGAGCTCTTAATTCATTAAACTTAGAACCTATTGAGGTTCTTAACAACAACAAAGATAATAAGTCTTTTAATGAAGATGCAAATCAACTTATTAAAAAAGTTTCTGCAGATATCACATATATAGACACGCCATACAATACTAGACAATATGCTTCTAATTATCATTTGCTAGAAAATGTTGCTCTCAACCAAAAGCCAGAGCTTAAAGGTAAAACTAGATTGTTTAATTGGTCTAAAAATAAAAGTAGGTTTGCAGTTAAGACAGAGGCTTTATCTGCACTGAAGGATTTAATAAACAATATAGACACAAACCATATAATACTTAGCTATAATACAGACGGAATAATTAGCGAAGAACAACTAGAAGATGTGTTAAAAAATGCCTCTGTAGATGGTAAAGTTGTCACAAAGCGGATTCCATATAGAAAATATGTATCTAAAATAGCATCAAAAAATTCTGATGTAAGTGAGTTACTTTTTTATATTAGGAAGAAAAATATTGAGACTAAAAAAACAATAAATGTAAAGATGGAAAAGAAGGGTTGTAGCATCTGGAAAACCAGCAAAAAAGAGTATATTAAAAGTCCGCTTAATTATATCGGTGGAAAATATAGAATTCTAAATCAAATTATGCCATTATTCCCTAAAGATATTAAAACCTTTGTTGATTTATTTAGCGGAGGTGGAAATGTCGGCATTAACGTAAAAGCGGAAAAGTATTTCTTCAATGACATGAATTATAAGATAAATGAAATGTTTAGATATTTTTCCAAAGAGGATCCCGAGAGCTTGATTTTATCTATAAAAAAACGTATAAGCGAATATAAACTTAGTAAAGAAAATGAGCTGGGGTATCTTTCTTTTAGGAAAGCATATAATGCTGAGCCAAACCCTCTTGATTTATATGTGCTTACTTCATTTAGTTATAATTACCAACTAAGATTTAATAACTCCATGGAATTTAATAATCCATTTGGAAGAAATAGAAGTTCATTTAGTTCTAATATGGAAGAAAATCTAAAAAGATTCATAGGCAGGCTAAAACAAATCGACGCAACATTTACAGATGATTATTTCTCAGATTTTAATATTGCTGAGCTTACAAAAAAAGATTTTGTTTATTTAGATCCGCCTTACTTAATTACTACTGGAAATTACAACGATGGTAATAGAGGTTTCTTAAACTGGAGCGATATGCAGGAACAAGAGATGTACAAGCTAATGGATAAATTGAGCAAAAAGGGTGTCAAATTTGCTTTAAGTAATGTTTTGTCGCATAAGGGTAAAGTCAATAATTTACTATTGGACTATATAAAAACACACAATGTATGTGTTAATCATTTAAAGTGTTCTTATAACAATTCTTCCTATAATTCTAGGGGAACTGGTAGCGAAGAAGTGCTAATAACGAACTATGATCCTTTAACCTATAGAATGTTATAAAAAATGAAACTTTTTGACCTATATCCCAACTTTTTCGATCATTTAAGGAAACTAATTAGAAAGGTAAATCCCATACTACTTATTGCAGTATGGGATTTACCTTTTACCAGGCTATTTCCTTATTTTTAAAGTATGAAGGAATTTGGCCTATCCCGAGCAATCCAGCTTTTACTTTATATGCACCAATAAGAAGTTGTTCGACATTAAGAGCACCGCCACACGTATTAGTTCGGTTATAAGTTGAAAGTAATTGATCATCAAATTTACCTACAAACTTACTAGAAACCCAAAGAAAATAAAACGCGGTAGAAGGAATACTTGAGTTAAAATTTTTCCACCATTCAACTGAATTTCTAGTAATACTACGCTGCTGATTGTCTTCGATATAACGAACCATTTCATCTTCCTGAGATATAGATTTGCTGTATCCATTACCATATGCCTTTGTGTCGATGATGATTCCGAAATGGCTGGTTTGTGCAATGGCATCCGGTTTTCTTCCTCCACCTAGATGCATTGCATCCAGCCCATAAACATTCTTAAATAAATCCGCTGTAAGTATCTCAAAATCTCTGTTTCGACTACTGTCATAAGCTATATCTAACAGCTCAATATATTTCATTGAAAGCCCTGTTAGCTTCAAGAACTTAGCCTTTACAGCATCAGCTGCTTTATCCTTAAGTTCAGCTGTAAGATCAAGATTAGGAATGCTAAAATCAAAGAAATCATCTTTTAGATTAATAACATTACCGTTATCTTCTATTCTTATTCCAAAATTATTTAAACCGTGTATATCATTTCTTATTATTTCAATATCATCATTAAAACCTAAAGTTCTTAGCGAATTTATGAGAGAACTAAAAGATTTTGTTGTTTTAAGAAATTGTAGAATATATGCTCTACGAGAACGAACATAATTCTTATTCTTGCCATCTACTGCAAGGAATTCCCACGTTAGGAATTTTTTAACACGATTGTTTTTAGAACTTCCATTAGCCTGATTTAATGCATGAATTCCCCGAGCTGTTATAGAATAATTCTGAAATCCAGCCTTTTCTCCATTATCTGTTTTAACAGTAGTAGCTTGTTTAGTAACATAACCAACTTTTTCTAGCCAATTACAGATCATCCTTGCGTATTTGTCACTTGTACCCTCTATGTCTGATTTGATTTTCTTTTGTTCTTCAATTGATCCAGTGACAAACCAGTCTTTCATTAGAGCTTCATCATATGATGTGAATCCTTTCTCGCCACTAAATCCCAGCTGTTTACCAATATAAAACTTAGTTACGGGTACTTTTGCCTTTTCTAAAATATTTAGCACCTGAGAAGCGGGAGGATAACTCAATAGCGCTTTTCTAAGAATGTCTTGTTCTGTATTGCTTTTCGATGGTGAAGCAGAAAATTTTAGCCCTAGATCAGTTATTTTACACAAATCAGTTTCTCTGTCATGTTTTACAAAATTTAAGCTAAGTGCCCACCGCAAATACCCATCTGCAGTCCAGTTATCTGTCCACATTTTTCCTGTTGTTTTTGATGATTGAGGTAGAATGGTAACTTGTATTAAGCCATCAGCAATAGCCTCTTTTCGATTTTTGGAGGGATTGCCAGACGCGTTTTTGGATGTTCCTACTAGTTCTGTATAACTAAATTCATCAGAGTGGTTGTTTAGTTTTTGTAAAAGTTGATTTTTAATTCTCTGCAATGGAATATAGTTTGGAACAAGATTATGTGTTAAATTTGCATAGTGCAAGGATTTAGGGTCAAAAATTTGGACTACCAGCTTGAGTTTATCAAAATCTGAAGGGTTTTGAACCCAACCATATGTTCTAATAATCATTTAAAATCTCCTTATTCTTCCACGTTTTCCATGATGTCTTCCAGTTTACAGTCCAGTGCTTCGCAAATTTTGATGAGAACTTCAGTGGTGACGTTTTCACCTTTGCCAAGTTTGGCAATTGTTGATGAGCTGATTTTTGCAGCATTTTGCAAATCAGCTCTGTTCATGTTTTTATCTATTAGTAGTTTCCATAGTCGGTTATAGATTATCTTCATTTTTTTGTTCCTTTCATTTAGCCTTTATTCATCATCATTTCGTAGTGCTGACTTTGGTTCATAAGAGTAAAAATCTTCTTAAATGTTTCTTTTGTCTGTGAAACATCCACACAGTCGTCTACGTAGTTGATTCCGTCAGTTATGCCAAGCGATGATTTCGTTTGTATGTAAGACAGCATTGCAGATGCCAACTGGTATGCCGAATAGTCGTTATTACCGTTTTCATCTGTGCAGATAAACTTCTCTTTGTTTTGTTTGAGAATTACATCTCTTAGCGTTGTTCCGTCATAGCCGCACAGCTGAAGGAAGTAATATTCCAGTATTCTTCTTATGACATTCATAAGAGGAATCGGTGTTTCTAATATTTTATACTCTTCCCATAGTGCCGCATAGGAGTTTTGTACTGGGTTGTAGTTCATCATCTCCGATGGAATCTCAGTGTTTTGTTTTTCGCAAAGACGAACCGATGATTTGTTGTCATTCTTGGACACTAAATAGAAGTTAACAAACTGGTAGTCTTTCACTCTGCCGTAGGTTATTTCTTGATGGAAATAAGTGTTATGAGTGAGTATGAATAATTGTTTTATATACCTGTCTTTTATGTATGCATCAGAAGGATGTACGTTGTTTTCGCAGACACATATCATTTCGCGGATTAAAGCACTAACTATAAATAGAGTACTGCTGTCCATACTGGAAACCGGATCATCAATGATTACGATTTTGTCAGTATTTTTCTCGCCTGGGGTGTCACTACCTTTAATTTGATGGTAGAAGTAGAGGAATGCTATGAAGTTCTTTTCGCCTTCACTGAGGTTTGAAGCTATAGAGCCGTCATTGCGAATCACCTCATAGACGTTAGCTGCACTAACTTTTTCTCGTAGATAGAATCCTTGGAATCCTGAATCTTTTAATAGTTGGTTTATACTTTCAACGGTATCCCTAGTGTTTACCGTATTTTTAAGTAGGACTGAAATTTGGCTACCTATGTTCTTAATTAGTGAAGCGTTAGTTTGCAATTGACTTTCAATTTGTTCCAGCTCTTTTGTAATCGTATCAAGACTTGTTTTATAAGCCTTTATTTCATCTTTTAGCATATAGGATATGAGTTCCCATACTTGTTTTTTGCAATCTTGCTGTTTAGCCGGTTTGGTTGAAACGATAGCGTTATGCTCATCGATTGATTGGTTGAACTTTTCAATCATATCTACTAGTTCATCAAGTAAAGGTTTTGTTGCTTCCAGTTCGTATGCTATGGCATAATCCTGCTGTTTTTTAGCAATAAGCTCTAAGTTACTTGCAATGACACCTTTTAATGCACTTAACTTATCTTTATATATGGCTATTTCAGCGTCAGGAATATTGGATTCCGGCATCTTTGATATTGGAACAAAGAGAGTGTTTGCCGAGTCTTTATACTCTGCTTGTAGGTTTGTGATTGCTTGTGTTTCTTTCTCGAACTGTTCATCAAAGCATGCTTTTATATCATCTTCAAAATTAGAAGGTAGTTGTTGTTGGCAAAAAGGGCATTTACCATTAGAAACAGAATGATAGTGAGCCATTCCTTGCTTTACCCAAGCAGTGTTGTTCATGGCTTTGATGAAATTGGCGAAAGGCGTATCTGAGCTACTTATAATCTTTTTCTCAATCAAATCCAAATTAGCAATATTATCTAATACAGCAGTATCCTTGATAACAGAGAATTTTTGCAACGCTACAGCATTCTTAGAATATGCAGTATCGTATAGGTTTTTAAGCTGAGACAAATCATGGTTAACTGCATTATAGTCTTGGAGTACTTCTTCTGCGAAAGTACTCTTTTTTAGTTTTCCCGTAATTGTTTGTTTAAAATCGTTTCTAATTGTTTGAGTTTTAGACCAACAGTTTTCTTCGAAAGATGCCTGTATTTTTATACGTTCATCTTTCTTATTGTTTTTAGCGGCGGATAGTTGGCAATTTTCTTCTGATAATTTTTCTTTTTGATTGGTCAAATCATTAATTTGGTTTTGAATCTGAATATTTTCTTCATTGAAAGTGAAAACACCAGGTAGATTATCGTAGTTTGCAAGATTAGCTTTAATATAGTCAGCGTTATAAACACACAGCTTACAATCTTGTGATGCTATATTGTTCGACCACGTAATACCACTGCTGTTTTTTAAAGTTTCAGCAATGGTGGATTTACCAGACCCATTATTCCCGTAGAAGAAATTAATAAAAGTAGGGGTAATCGTTACAGGATTGAGTTTGTAAGTAGCACCATCAATATGTAGAGACTGAATACTGGCTGGTATTTTTTTCATAAAGATACCTCCTAAAAAATAGAATCCTTAAAATCTATTTTTGCTTCTGTTAATTCTTCAATGAGATTGACAGGTTTAATAGCCCAATGAGAGTAATTGAGCTCAGTTATAGCTATGTCCATGCTCTGGATACCTAAGTCAAAAGCAACTTCGCTAATCTTTTTTAGTGGGATTGGCTTTTTATCCTCAAATTTGCATTTCAGAACAATATCGTATGAGTCTTTTCTAATTTTTTCTATTATTCCAACGTACCCATATTGATCGTCTGAAGCTTTGCCATAATAATCTTTGGCTTCAGGTACTACAAGAATGGGAAATCGCTGAATCTCTTTAATTGCATCAATGGATAAAGAGGCGTACTTGTCTCGTAATTCATCTTCCGTGTAAAAGTCGTCTATGGCTCTTTTTTTATATACTTTTACAAAAACGCTATCAATAACAGAACTGCCTACTACAAGATTATAGTAATCCCATATTAAACCATCAGTAGGCGTAGCTATTCCTTTATCTAAAGTAGGAACTGTTGGATAAGGTACAACAGTCATATGCTCTACATTATTTATGTTGTAGAGTTTGTTTGCATGTTGACTTATTTTACCTGTGTCAGGCAACTGATTAGTGATGATTTTTTCTAATTCATTTCCCATACAGACACCTCTAATCTAAATGATCTACATGTTCGATGTTGTAGATTTTATCTGCATACTGATTAACAATTTTAGGGTTGTTAATAGTCTGAGTCATTTGTTTAGGTGACTGTTCTTCTTCATCACTTATATCATCAGCTTCAATGACGGGCGTATCTGTCTCTGTGTTAAAAAATTCGTTATCTTCTTTCATGTCTAGAGTTTGAGTATATTCAGCTGCTTTTTCATTATTGTAAACAGGTATTTCAAATCTTGTAATCTCGATATTTTGAGTGATTGTCGTGCCTATATTCTCATTAATAAATTTCCATTTACCGTTGGTGCTGCTTTGTTTGTACCAAGCTTCAAATGTAGAACGTCCAAGTGTATTATCTTTTCTCTTCTGCAAAATATAATCCCATATGCTAACTAGAAAGCAATCTATGCTTATTTGAGTAACTTCATTAAGTTGCTCTTTTTTTATTGCTTTTTCAACAGAAATGTCAAACTCGGTATCAGAAGCAATTGTTGAGTCTTGCATAATTGTTTCCATTAAAGCTTTAACAAGCCAAATATGTCGTGACTCAGACAGGAAATTGTTTACTAGATCTTTCATACTTTCATAAACATTTGGATCTTTAGAGGTAACTCTAGTGTGCAATGAGGTAACTTTAGCCACATTGTCAAAGTCAAGATATGTGGATTTGCTTATAAGGCATCGTTTATAGTCGCTGGTGTTTTTCTTAAATGTATCCCCCGTCGGAATAAACGAGTCCCCAATAGTTAAGGTAATCAGTGAAGCCATCAAATTAGTGTCACTGTATAAGTCTTTATAGCCATTATGTTTTGCACGAGCAGTTATTTTTTGTTTTGTTGATTCAGTAAGCAGGTTAAATAAGATTCCACCACTGAGATACGGAATATTAACCGATATGTTTTTTATTGAAGTCATCTTAAATAACCCCCTTGTTGAAAAATAGTAACTCTCTTCCTCCTTAGTAACTCTAATCAGCCTACACATACAACGCGGTCAACTATAGGTTAGAGATTGAAAGATACGAGCTATGCAAATATTCAAAGTCTTTCACGCATATTTTATCAAAAAAGTTTGGTTTTTAATAGACCGAACTAAAGGAAAAAGATGCGTATTGAAAGTCTTTTAATGCAAAAGCATTCTTGTTCTTTCTAAACGCGAGGCATCAGCCTCAAGCCGTCTACACAAGTATGCCTACTTGATCAACAGGATTATTCAGAGCTTGTGTAGAACAACTTAATAATGTCAGCGGTCTTACTGAATGAGGCAGCTGCAAGTCAAGATGAAGGAATTCTTCATTCTAGCTTGTGGTGTTTTGTCATGCCTTATTTGAGCTGAATTCAAGAAATTCCTTCATCGGAAATCAGATGGAGGATTTTTTATGAAAATTCGAGTTCGTTGTGACAAGCATTTTACAACATTCGACCTCAAGCTTGATGAGGTTAAAGGCTGGCTTAATATCGACCTTCTTCCCGATGAAAGCGAAGAAGAGTTTGAGAAAAGAGCACAAGAAAAAGTAGATGTTGAGTTTAACCGTCCCGAGTATAACTCTCTGCATAAATATGAGAGGCATAAAGGTTTTACTAAACCTTACAGCTGTGAAGACGGTGAGGAAACTGATGATTATGAGTCTTGCATGAGTGATGTTAGAGACTCTGGCATCTTTTTCAAAACAGTAAATCAGATTAAAGCTTCAGAAGAATATAGGGCAGTTGAGTCATTTGTTTACTCGATTTTAAAGCCGGATGTGGCGGATCTTTTTATGGCTGTCCGTATTAGGAAGATGGCGATTAACGAAAAGGCTGCATCCATGCTTAGCTGTGATGCGTTTGAAACGGATGTCGATTATAAAAAAGCCGTGGATCGCTTGGCTAACAACATTACACAGAAACTTAAGCGGGCTGAGAAAAAATTAGTAAAGAATTTCAAAAAAGCGTCAGATTTTGGCATCCGCCGTGGCTACTTCATAGGAGGAACCAACTCCTCCAATAATCCGAAGGAGGTCATGTAGATGACAATCAAGAAAAGAATTGAACAGTTAGAGCTGATGGCCAAGATCCAAAATCAGCAAATCAAAGAACTTCAATATTCAGTTAGCGAGCTATCGCAGAGATTAAAGGGAGGTGTTCACCATGCAAGCAATGATTCCAATGAATAATTACGGCATTATGGCTGACAAGAACAACACCGCCAGAGTAGACAGCCGATTTATCGCACAGTTCTTTGAAAAAAGGCATTCTAATGTGATTCGTGATATCCAGGCAATAACTGAGCCCAAATCTGGGCTCAGTGAAGAATTTACTGAACTCAACTTTGAGCTCAGTAGTTATAAGGATTCAACAGGCAGAAAGCTCCCGTGTTACTTGCTAACCAGAGATGGATTCACCATTTTAGCAATGGGCTATACAGGTCCTAAAGCAATGAAGTTCAAGGAACTCTATATTAAGCAGTTCAATAAGATGGAAGATTTCATAACAACCCTTGTGTCTGCAAGAGAGATGTTTCCGGTTCTTACAGAAAATATAAGTCTTGTTTATGACCACCCGAAAGCTTATCACTACAGCAACGAGTGCGACATGATCAACCGTCTTGTTTTAGGGATGCCTGCAAAACAAGTAAGAGAAACAAACGGCCTTGAAAAAGGGCAAAGCATACGTCCTTACCTCACATCAGGGCAAATGTATCTAATTGATCGTTTGCAGAAAATTGATGCAGGTCTTCTTATCTCAACACCAGATTTCCAAGCTAGAAAACGCCAGCTTGAATGGTATTTAACCAAGATAGATAAGGAGGCTAAAAGTGAGTAAGTCTTATAAAAAGCATTTAGAAACGACACCGAATTTTAAGCCTATCGTCTACATTTGTGCTCCCTACCGTGGAGATAAAGAGAAAAATGTGAGTCACGCTATCCGGTGTGCGGCTTACGCGTATTCACGCGGAGCAATCCCCGTTACTCCACACCTGCTTTTCCCGTTTATGGATGATGAGAATCAAAAGCATAGAGGGGATGCGATGTTTATGGACATTATCCTCTTAGGCAAGTGCAACGAACTATGGGTGTTCGGAGAAAAAATCACAGGCGGCATGCAAGTAGAAATCAATCTGGCAGAAAAACGAAAACAGCCGATTAAGTATTTTACGGATAAGGATTTGGAGGTGAATATTGATGCGTAGTTTAGCTATCGCTTACGGTAACAACAGGCAGGCAAAAACATGGGTGAATAAGACCATCACCTATGATGAGCTGAAAGACAGTCTTAAAGTGACGATTCGCACCTCAGAGTCAGCGGAAGAGTATGCGAAGATGAGAAAAGCAGACCGTGATCTAGCAAAAGACCACGGTGGTTTCGTTGCAGGAGCGTTGGCTTACGGTAGACGAAAAGTCGACAGTGTTGAGTTTCGCTCCATGCTCGCCTTAGACGGGGATCATGTTGCTAAAGATTTTATTGCACTCTATGAGAGTGTTGCTCTATACACGTCTTTTCTGTACACGACACACAGCCACACGCCTGATAATCCGAGGGTGAGAATTGTTTTTCCTTTAACGAGGAATGTAACACCTGACGAGTTTGTAGCAGTATCAAGGTATTTAGCTGACATGCTGGGTATTGACCAGTTTGATGAATGCTCTTACTTGCCTAACCAGCTCATGTACTGGCCGTCCACACCACAAAACGGCGTGTACGAGTATAAAGAGGTTGAAAAAGACTGGCTTAATCCTGATGATATTTTATCCGCTCACCCCGAGTGGATAGATCCAACCAGGCTTCCGACCTCGTCTCGTGAGAGTAAAGCGAATCAGGTGCAAAAGCAGAAAGTGCAAGATCCACTCACAAAAAATGGTGTGGTTGGATTGTTTAACCGAGTATTCTATCCGATAACTCTTGCTTTGGAAAAGTTTTTAAGCAACGTGTATGAGCCGACTGATAACGAAAACCGCTGGCATCTTATAGCCTCACACAGTATGGCAGGAGTTGAGATTATCGAAGACAAGTTCGTTTACTCTCATCATGCTAAAGACCCAGCGTATTTGAAACTGTGTAACGCTTTTGATATTGTTCGCACTCACAAATTCGCTAGCTTAGACGAGAAAGAGTCGTTTAAGAAAATGAGCGAGTTTGCTATGAGTCTTGATGAGGTAAAACTTCAAGCGGCAAACGAGAGACTCTCGGAAGCAAAAGATGATTTTGTTGACAGTGAGGATTGGAAGAAAAAACTACGCTACACGTCTAAAGGCGCGGTTTTAGAAAACTCGCTTTATAATGCGAAACTCATTATTAAACACGATCCTTTGCTTAAAGGAATAGTTTTTAACCAGCTGGCTGATGGGCTTGAAATTAAAGGCGATGTGCCTTGGCAGCATCCTGCGAAGTTTTGGAGGGACGCGGACGACGCTCAGCTTATCTGCTACGTTGACGACCATTATGGCTCGTTTTCACAGAGAAACTATGATATTGCTGTCACGAAAGTATCAGATGATAGAAGTTATCATCCGATAAGACGCTATTTTGAGAGTCTTCCTCAATGGGATGGTGTTAAACGTGTAGACACGCTTTTTATCGACTATCTTGGTGCTGAAAACAACGCGTATATTCGTGCAGTGTGTAGAAAAACACTGTGTGCAGCATACATGCGTATCTACCATCCCGGTATTAAATTTGACTACCTTCCTGTTTTTAACGGTGCGCAAGGTATCGGCAAGTCAACGTTTATAGCAAACCTTGGCATGGAATGGTTTTCAGATAGTCTCACGCTTTCAGACATGAATGATAAGACGGCGGCTGAAAAACTCCAAGGATATTGGATTCATGAAATCAGCGAGCTTGCGGGCATGAAAAAAGCTGACCTTGATAAGGTAAAAGCTTTTGTTTCAAGACGTGACGATAAGTATCGTGCTTCTTTTGGAAAACGTGTAGCGCCACACCCGAGGCAGTGCGTGTTCTTCGGTACAACGAATAGTGAAAACGGTTATTTAAGGGATGTTACGGGTAACCGGCGTTTTTGGAATGTGAAAGTGTCGGGAAACGGTAAGTATAAGCCTTGGGAAATGACACGAGAACTGGTTGACCAAATATGGGCGGAAACCATGGTTATTTCCAAGGCGGGTGAAGAACTGTTTCTTGATGCGAGCTTGGAGGCTTTCGCTCAAGAAGAACAGCGTGAAGCCATGCAGCAAGATGACCGTGAAGGCATTGTCAGAGAGTATCTTAACATGCTTCTACCTGATACTTGGGGTGAAATGGATATTTACAGGCGGCGGGATTACTTCCGTGACATGGAAGATCCGACACGTCCTAAAGGCACGATTAAACGCATGGAAGTATCCAACATTGAAATATGGTGCGAATGCTTCGGGAAAGCCAAAGAAGATATTAAGCCTATCGACAGTTACGCAATATCGGCGATTATGAAACGTTTGAAAGACTGGCAAAGATCTGACAATCGTAGAACCATACCAATCTATGGAAGGCAAAGAATTTATACCAGAATTTGAGTGGACAAGCGGCTAAAAACAGGACAACTGAATGTAGCTTGTCCTGACTTTGTCACTTGTCCCACCCATAACAACAGGCTTTGGACGAACAGGGACGGACAACACATGAAAATCTATATTAAATAAAATCTTTATTTATTACTTATAGCGTACACGTAACACGTGTATTCGCGCGTAAAGGGATTTTTAGCCATTTGTCCGTCCTTGTCCCGATAGAAAGGATAAGAAGCTGTGATAAGAAAACAAAAAATAATAGTAAGAGAACGGGAGGTTGAGCGAAAACTCGTTCGTGATGTTAAAGCAATGGGAGGATTTTGTTTAAAGCTTACGAGTCCTTCCGTTGACGGGCTTCCTGACAGGCTGGTTTTACTTAACGGCGGGAAGATTGGTTTTGTTGAGCTTAAAGCACCAGGTAAAAAGCCTAGAGTTTTACAGGTGAAACGGATGAAGGATTTACAGGCTTTAGGTTTTAAGGTTTTCGTGGTTGATGACAAGAGTCAGATTGGAGGTGTTGTTGATGCGATACGAGCCACATGAGTATCAAAAGTATGCGACTGATTTTATTATCACACACTCGGTGTCAGCGGTTTTGCTTGAAATGGGACTTGGTAAGAGTGTTATAAGTCTTACA
>NZ_JARFVS010000005.1:0-16403 GCF_055818055.1 Gardnerella sp. c10Ua_244 | reverse complement strand
GTTATTTGCGTTTGAAACATTAACTTTTGCTCGCTTATCAGAGTCTGGTACGAGCGTAAGTTTCCCGGACGGTTTGATAATGAGGTCGCCCAGAATATCCTCAAATTTTTTCTTGCCCATCAGCTTTTGCATTTCTGTTAAACCAATAAGACTAGTTTTGAAAATGTCAGTAAAGCCTGCGGCTTTTGCTTTCTCAATAACAGCTGTCTCATCCTTAAACTTGCGAACTGATCTGCCTTCTACGAGCTTGAAACCAGACCACTCTTTACCATGGTTAATAGCGGAATCTGTGGCGTACGCTAAAACATCATCAGCCCACTTCGTGAGCTTAGGTATAAGCGTGAGTACTTCTTCAATCTCACTATCTGTTAAAACAGATGGCTCTTTGAACTCAAATTCTGCAAGTTTAAGGTTTTCTTCCGCACGTTTACGGCACGTGGCTTTTGCCCTGCAAAACCTGCACCAGTCACCGGCTTCAAATTCGCCTTCGCCTGCGCCTGCAAGCTCGGCTTTAGGTTTAAGCACGCTTTCAGCCCAAGAAATAAGCTCCGCGACAGGTAGTGTGAAAGTTGATACGTTGTCACGTCTTGGCTGAAAAATACTCATCTCAACAGTTTGAATCTCATACAAGCTGTCGAAAAGCGTTAAAGCTCCAAGCGCGTAGCATTTCATCTGCGGATTCTCGTAAGCATCAACCAGCACGCCTTGACCATACTTAAAGTCGATAACCTGCAGAGTTTTTTCGCCTACAATAATGCAGTCCGCTGTACCAAACCCGTCCGGCACGTAAGCTGAAAAATCAACTTTCTGCTCGATGAGAATAATAGGATCTTGACAGTTAAGTTTTGCCTGCTCGTATTTTTCCAACACGAAATCCACGTAAGCATCCGAGCATTCCTGCATCTCACTTGAGTCATACTCGGTTAACGGTTTTTCACACGGACGGTTAAGAAACTTATTCAGCTTGTACTCACACCACGCGTGTGCTGCCGTTCCTTCCTTTGCTGCAGCAGAAGTAGTGTTTTCAAACTTTTCTTCTAAAACAGCACTAGGAGTACACTTAATCCACCTGTGAGCAGAAGACGGTGAAAGTAAAGCATGCTTAGTCACCTTTAATTCCCTCCGCTTCATGCAATAGGCTCTCATACTCGCTTTCAGGAACATCCGATAGCTTTTGCGCACCGTGCTTAACGATGAGTTTCTTCACATCAGCTGTCTTTCCCATCTGGCTAAGCTTTGCTAAAACCGCTCGCACATCCTCTAAACTCACCTTTTTAACAGACTCCTTATTATTAGAAGCTGTTTCTTTACAACCAACACCAGAAGCACCGGCATCATCAAACAGCGTTTTAAGATGAACTGTTAAGTTTTCCAAGTCTTTGATGACTTCTCTCAATATTTCCTTGTTCACGGTTTT
This sequence comes from Gardnerella sp. c10Ua_244, assembly GCF_055818055.1. Taxonomy (NCBI): domain Bacteria; kingdom Bacillati; phylum Actinomycetota; class Actinomycetes; order Bifidobacteriales; family Bifidobacteriaceae; genus Gardnerella; species Gardnerella sp. c10Ua_244. The sequence continues at coordinate 14,986 of NZ_JARFVS010000005.1, read as the reverse complement.
CCTCCTTAAACTTCTTTGACATCAACTGACTGAACACTCTTTCCAGGATCTAATAGATAGACTTGCGAGTAATCACCAAACAGCCAGCGGATAAACCGTTGAGGTAATCGCATCACAGCTCCACGTAGAACCTGTTTCTTCTCACCGTTTTCACCGGTGACGTTAATAACGATCTTGTGTTTCATGGTTTGCCTCCTTTCTATAAGGGGTTTCTTCCTTACACATCACAGGCAAAGAAAAAGGAGGAGTTTTTAACCTCCTCCTAAAAAATTTCTAGAATTTTTCTGGTAAAACTTTTTTAAGATTTACGATGGCACTATCGAGATGCTTTTTCACGCCAGCAGACGAAATACCAAGCATGCTCGCAATCTCTGACTGAGTGTATCCTTCAATAAACATCAAACGAATAACCTGACGTTGCTTGTCAGTAAGCGTTGAAAACGCATGCTCCATTTCTTCTGACATTTCAAAACCATAATCGTTGGTAATAAAACCATAATCATCAGTAGTACTGAGAGCCTCAGCAAGATGACTTTTATCTAGTTCAAGCTCACCATATGCATCAAAATCAAGCGAAAGATTATAGTTACGTGGAAAATGCTCTTCAGCAGCATACTCCACGTCGTCCTTGTTAGGCTCATAACCATGCTTCGCTTTGAACTGCTGGATATACTGCTTCTTCCACGCCTTACTTTCAGCTTTTTCTTCAGCAGTTCTATTAGGACGCAGGTTCTTATTGTTGTAGTAAACCTCGCTGTCATCCATTGAGTGAAGCATCTTAATATCCGCAACGGTTACACCATTCTCGCCTGGTTTAATCTCGAGCGTTTTTTCATCATAACCGCCCGATTTGTTCGGAACAAAATAGGTGTACTTATAGGTTGTGCGATTGTTACTGCTTGTTTTACGAGTCTTCATAAAGAACTCCTTCCATCGATTTCGATGAAGGAATCCTTTGAATTCAGCTAAAACGAGGCATAGCAAAGCCACTACAAGCTAAAAATGAAGAATTCCTTCATTTTGTTACTTGCAGCTGCCTCATTCAGTAAGACCGCTGACATTATTTAGTTGTTCTACACAAGCTCTGAATCATCCTGGTGATCAAGTAGGCATACTTGTGTAGATGGTTTGAGACTTACGTCTTTTCTCAAAGTAAAAATCCTTTTATCAGACTTTTACTTTGCTCAAAGATGTAATCGAGTGATACACTTTGCATATCAATGGATTTTTCTTTGATGATTCGATCCTATAAAATCGAGATTTTTTCTTGGTTCTTGTTTGGATCAAAGTGGTTCAAAGTGGTTCAAAAAGAGGGGGACACCATTGGACTTCAAAACCTTTTACAGTCTTTTACGTAATCACATTAATGACGGTCATGATGCTTCTACATTTGTAAAAGAATTAATCGCAATGATTACTGATGTATCTGAGGAAGAATGGGGAACGAAGAAAGACCCTTCTGGCTCGGTAAGCCCTGTCACATATCGCAATTTTTCCAAGAGGGGTATTTCAAAGAGGGTTGCCAGAACTATTTGCTATCGTCTTACACCAAAAAACTTTATAAAAAATTTGAACTCTAGACCACAAGCTGTATTAGAAGTATTAGCAGAAGACTTGTCATCATATGATTCGGATGTCACTTCTGATAATGTGGCAGAAAAATTAGCGGATATATTCGTCAATATTATTAGAGAAACAGCAGGAATAATCACACCTGATGCATTGGAGCAGCAAAAACAGCTACAATCCTCTGCTGATTTAAAAAAGACATACGGAAAATATTTACTGCAAGAATGTGAAAATCATTGTGTAATGAACGGTTGTTCCAAATCACTAATACTTTCTAACAATTTCAATGTTTCAGAAGTCTATGAAATAAGTCGTATCGATAAAGCTAAAGAACCAACTATTAATAATCTTGTGGCTCTTTGCCCACAATGTTTTGCTATGTATCAAATGGATAATACTAAAAAAGTTACAAGCCTTTTATCCAAAAGAAAAAAAGTCCTAGCCAACCACATGGAGAACTTGAGCATACTTAGTTCTTCACAGTTGGAAGAGGGATTGACAAATGTCATTTGCAAAATTGCTAAACTCAATGAAAAAGATTTATTTGATTTTTCTCTAGACCCTAAAGAGTTAAAAGAAAAAATAGATCCGCATAAAAACTTTCATATTTACATGATAGTTAAACAAAATGTAACTACTTATTTTGTTAAAGTCCAAGAAATATTGACCAATTTGGACAAGCGTAAAGTCATTGATTATGAAAATTTACAAGATCAAATGCGATCCATTTATAAAAAACTTAAAAAAGCCAAACGAAGTGATACGGAAATCTTTGAAGAAATTTCTGAAAAACTACATGATCTAACTCTTCAAAGCGTATCGGATTGTCAAATAGTCGTTAGCTACTTTGTACAGAAATGCGAGGTATTTGATGGAATTACCAAATAAGCTATACCCATATGAAAAAAGCACTTTGGCAACATTGCCAGTAGTGCTTGAGATAATACGAAACGGTAAAACTGATATAAGGGGTATTTTTCAATCTACTTTGAGTTATTTAGATGAACCATCAGATTTTTTATCTGTTATGGATTGTCTTTATGCTCTTAATGCAATTGAAATGACCGATGAGGGTAAGGTGAAATTATGCTTATAGAAATTTATTCTCCAGCTTTCAAGGAAAAGAGTAAAATTAGACCAGCTATTCGATTTAAGAATGGTCTTAACGTAATCCAAGGAACACAAAAAGGCTCTAACTCCATCGGCAAATCATCCACACTTTTAGCCATAGATTTTGTTTTCGGCGGCGATACATATCTTAAAAGCGATGGAGTAAAATACGTCGGTAATCATGAGATATATTTTTGCTTTAAGTTTGATCATCAATACTTCTTTAGCAGAAGCACTGCTGATGCAAACACAATTAACATTTGTAATGAAAAATATGAACCTACTGATAAAACTCTGACTAAACAAGAATTCATTGGGTGGCTGAAAGAAAAATACGCCAGCAATAAAACAGATCTTTCTTTCAGGCAGTTAGCTAGTACATTTTTTAGAATTTACGGTAAAGACAATAGGGATGAAAACTATCCTCTTCAGGGATATAGGAATCAGCCAACAAAGGAATCCATAAAAATTCTTATGAGTCTGTTTAACTACTACAAGGATATAGAACCTTATCACAATCAATTAGATATACAAGCAGATAAGCTGAAAACATTTAAAAATGCAAGAAAGTACAGTTTCATATCCAACCTTGTAGGCGGAAAAGCCCAGTACGAAGAAAATGTCAATACGCTTTCAAATCTTCGTGCAGAATTAAATGCACTTACATACAATTATGACGTGACAGCCAGTAACGAAGAAATCGAAAATAGTAAATATAAAGAGAATCTAAAAGCTACTAAATTGTCGCTTGAAACACAGCTTGAACAGTTACAACGCCGCTCAAAATTGCTGGATATAAGTATAGAATTTGGATTAAAGCCGACAGAAGCTGATTTACAGGCATTGTCTGAATTCTTCCCAACTGTCAACCTAAAGAAAATTTATGATATCGAGCGATTCCATAAAAAACTTTCTGCCATATTAAAAAACGAGTTCGAAGCCGAAAAAGAAACACTTGATGCTAAGACAAGAGAGGTAAAAGCTGGCATAGAACAAGTTGTTCAAACAATGGAAGAACTAAAAATCCCAAATTCTATCTCTAAAGACTTTCTGGATAAACATTCTGAAATAATCAAAAAGATAGATGCTTTGGAGGAACAAAATAAGGCTTACTTGGAAGAGTCACAATTGCAAGAGTCCAAAAAGGTTGCAGCACAAAACTTAGAGAAGAATGTGGAACATATCCTAATGGAAATTGGACTCTGCCTCAACAACAAGATGCATGAATTTAATGACAGACTTTACGCTGAAAAAAGAAACTCGCCAACGATAGAGCTGAAAAACTACAATAGCTATACGTTCTTCACACCTAAAGACACAGGAACTGGAACAAACTTTAAAGGTTTAATTCTCCTGGATCTTGCTGTTCTGTACTCATCTTCTTTACCAGCTTTGGCTCATGACTCATTATTCTTTAAAAATATTGACGATGAGGGTATTGAAGGGATTATGAAAATATATACAGATACCGCGAATCTGAACAAACAGGTCTTCATTGCCTTTGATAAACAAAGCTCCTACAGCAAGGAAACATATGAAATCCTACAAAACAACAAAGTCCTTCAACTATACAGTGGCGGAGGCGAACTCTATGGAAAATCTTGGAACAGAGAAATTAAAGGAGTGTAAAATGAAATTTAGTTATAACAAACTATGGAAATTACTTATAGACAAAGGGTGGACTAAATCCAAACTCCGTGAAGAGGCAAAAATAAGCTCTTCATCTATGGCGAAACTCAATAACGGAGGAAATGTAACCACAGGAATACTGATAAAAATATGTAGCGCTTTAGATTGTGATATCAGTGATATTGCAGAAATTGTAAAAGACTAAAAATGTTAACAAAAAAGAGGAAAATGATAGGAATGCGTTTTTGTAATATACCAATTAATACATCAGAAATACCACAAACAGATTTGAATATAGCCGAAAAAAATAGATCCAACCTATTCACATGGAATGGACAATTCTCTCCTCAATTTGTAGAAGCAGAGCTGACTAAATATGCGGATAAGAATTATATTGTACTCGATCCTTTTGCCGGGTCTGGAACAACACTTTATGAATCAGCTAGGAAAAATTTGCTAGCATATGGGATAGAGTTGAATCCCTCGGCCTATTACATGGCGAAAATCTATGAGCTGGTAACTGCAGATATGGTTGAGAGAAACCGTTTAATCAAACATATTGATAAGTTAGTATGCAAAATTAAAAATACGGATAACATCCTTAATGTTCTGACGGATTATGCAAAATCAGATGACCACTACAGCGTAAAGAATGTACTATCTACCCTTATTATTCTCATGGATATTTATAAAAATGAAGTAACATTCGAACTTGTAGTAAATAAATGGGGGGAGCTTAAAAACACAATATTAGAACTTCCATTCAGTAATAGACCTATTTGCGTGTCAAATGGCGATGCTCGAAAAACTTCTTTAAAAACCGATTTAGTTGATCTTGTTCTAACTTCACCTCCGTACATTAACGTTTTTAATTACCATCAGAATTATAGAAAATCCGTGGAAGCATTAGGATACAACGTACTAGAGATTGCAAAAAGTGAGTTTGGGGCCAACCGAAAACATAGAGGAAATCGATTCTTAACTGTAATACAATATTGTATCGATATTGCCCTATCCCTAAAAGAAGCAAGCAGAATATGTAAAGATAAAGCAAGAATGATATATGTAGTCGGCAGAGAGTCTACAGTCTTAGGATATTCTTTCTGCAACAGTGAATTAATTTACAGAATTGGCACAGAAATCTTGGGGTTTGAATTTGATATTCGTCAAGAGCGAGTGTTCAAGAACAGATACGGTCATATGATCTACGAAGACATATTGCATTTTATAAACAAAAAGAATAACTCAAAAGATAAGAACGATATTCAATCAACGGCAAGGAATATTGCTGTTGAAATGCTTCTCGATCGCTACAATTCAATAAAAAACAACAAAAATGCTGAATTAATATTGGACGCTATTCATAAATCAAATCACGTAAATACTTCGGAGGTTTTGTTATGCGAGGAACACACGGCGAAAAAATAGTAGCTGCAATTGAGAGTAAAAAGATGCCGCTATCTGATATTGAAAGGTTAAAGAAAGCTTTAAAAATATACGACAAATGGGTGGTATCTTTAAACACGATTGAAGCAGATACCCTGCCAGAACTAGTAGTCGCACTTGTAAATTGTCTAAATGAGTATAAGTTCTACATTGACGTAAACCTTATCTTTGATAGTACAGAAGATTTTTTGTATCGTCAAAAAGGCCAATTAAAACTGGACAATACTGTAATGGAGGAATTTCTACCAATTTTTGTAACCCGATGCATAAATAAGCAATTTGGGAAGTGCGACATGAAAATTGGTTCTCAAACCTCTACTTTTTCTTCTATCTATTTTGCGTCCAGTGTTAGCAATCCCGGGATTGGAGGTGGAATCAATATAAAAACTAAGGATCAGGATTTTTCAATGTGTCGTCCACTATACATAATGAGTTCTTATGATCCAGACTTTAGCGAACTTCAGACGACCCGACTCACCACCTATCTTGGATACATTCTTGCCGAGTTGAAAACTAATCTGGATAAAACAATGTTCCAGGAGGCCTCAGCAACAGCCCACGATGTTAAACAAGCTGTTACAGGAGCGAAGTACTACTTATTATGCGATTATTTGGATATGACACCGATTAGTACAACTACGACGGATATTGATGAAATTTTGATTACGCGAAAAGCTAAAAGAATTAGCTCCAACATCCGAAAAGATTATGCCACATATGAAGGTAGACAAAGAAGACGAACGGCGTATGTGGACTACCTAAAGAAGAATCCTTATTCCTCAGAGGTTTTCCAAAGATTTATAAATCACATACTTTCTCAAATGCAAAATGAAGATCTTATTGAGGAAAGTGTTTTAGATATAGGATATTTCTAGTGAATTTTCCTAAGATATCCTAATTACTTCACCTTTTCTTAAGAAATAGCAGCACAACAAAGCTTAGCCTTTGCTTATTGTATATACTTCATTAGGGCACGAAATAATTTCTGGGAAACTTATCTAAATCAGATAAGTTTCCCAGAAATTCCTTTTTACTTTTTCATAAATCATTAAAAGTTTTTACTTTGTTGAATTCCATATAAATCTTGACGTTGGAGCTAAAAATACGACATACAATAAAAGTATAATTGGTAGTGTAGGAAAAGTTGGTGTTTGGTCCTAGAGGTGACAGCCAACTGCTTGAATTTATTTTCTGTATTATACCATCATGCTATCTTTCCGTCTGCGTCTGCTAGGCTGAGCGCTGTTTGTACAAGCAATCGAGCTCGTTTGCAAGTCTCTTCATTTGGCGCTGGTTGTTCTTTGTTTGGCTCACTTAAAAGTAAAAGTGACTCTTCAGATATCCAGCTGCGACAAGACCAGTCTTCGTCTTGCTCAGCTAGTACTGCGCCAATTAAACGAATCATAGCCCAAAAATACACGAACGATTGAACTTTTTGTACTGTGGTACATATATGCAAACTATAAATACGGTATGCGTTTATGGATTTGCTGAACTATTGCCTAGTTTCTTATGAATTTTATTAGCACAAGCAGGCACTCTTCTAACCAGCATCGACAAATAGTGTTTACTTTCAAGCAAGAGCTTGACAGTAAACACTATCTAACTTATACTGTATATATCGACGCATTCGTCGATAGGATGACGACCCCTTAGATGTAGCCAAGGCGCGAAGACTTTTTACGCGTTGACTCATGACAACTATTTGGCGTGTTAACCCTTTACTAGCTTGTGGTGTGAGGTGAATTGCATGGCTCGTAATAAGCGGCTTAGTTTTGATGAACGCAAGCAAGCAATAAAGCATGCTGCTATACGTATTTTTGTCAAACAAGGCTTTGAGAACACAACCATGGAAGACCTGGTAAAAGAAACGGGCTTATCAAAGGGTGGGTTTTATCACTACTACAAGAATACAACCGACATACTCCACGACATCATGCTCGATGGCATCGCATACCGCAACACCATCATGATGAAATCTATAGAGGATGGCAAGCAATGGAGCATTGATCTTCTTGCTGATGAAATGGCCAGAAAAGCAGTTGATAGCAATGCGCTTATGCCCGTCTACGTGGAACTTTTGTTGGCTAAGAAGAGAAACCCCCAGCTTGAACAGGTATATAGACAGCTTGAACACACTGCTTTTGATACGTTTAAAGCACATAACATCGATGCAGAAACGCTTTCTGTTAAGTCTTCGAATTTTGAACTTATGGCGTTTTTTGTAAACGCGATCATTCTTTCTGCGCATGTGCTCAACGAACACAAGCTTGTACAAGATAATCAAGCGTTCATTAAGCAGCTGCTCTTGAATATTTTGAAACAGGACACCGCTCAATCCAGTCACGAGGGCAACAGCCGCAGCGCTACTCGCTCCAGCGACGATGGAAACAATCAGTTAGGCAGCATGCAAGAGTCTGTTCAAACATCTTCAACTTCTTTACCAGCAAAGGAGCTCTCATGAACACATACCGTAAACTGTTTGCCTATATTCCGCAGTTTAAGGGTTTAGCTATTGGAGCGGTACTCGTTTCAGCTTTGTCAGCTCTACTAACTACTTGCGGATATTATGCGATACATTGTTTTTTGCATGCGCTTATTATTGACGAAAACTTGCCTGTCGCTCAAAATTTTGCATTCGTCATTGCACTGCTTTTACTTACCGGCAGTTTATGTCTTGGCACGTCGGGTCTTATGGCTCATTACGTGGGATTCAATTTAGAAAATGTTTTGCGCAAACGCGGTGTTGAAGGCTTAAATCGTGCAAGTTTTACATTCTTTGACACACATTCATCTGGAACTATTCGTAAAACTATTGACGACAATGCAGCGCTCACTCACACGATTGTCGCACACATGATTCCTGACGCTACGCGCGCAATCCTTATGCCATTTTTCATAATTGCATTCAGCTTTTGCATAAGCTGGCGCGTAGGTTTATGCATTCTAATACTTACTATTGTCGGTAGCGCTATTATGGCTAGCATGATGGGCGGCAAGCAATTCATGAAAATGTACCAAGACGCACTCGATAATCTATCAGCAGAAACAGTCGAATATATTCGTGGCATTTCTGTTATCAAAATATTTGGCGTTTCAGTAAGTTCCATGAAAAAGCTATCCAAACTTATTCACAATTATTCAACATATGCTTACCAATATTCAAAGCATTGCAAGGCAGGATACGTTGTGTATGAATGTCTTTTCTTTGGTATTATTGCAATACTTACACTGCCGTTGGCATTTTTCATGGACGATTTGGGCAGTCCCAAACGTTTGGCTCTCGATTTAATTATGACGTTTTTCGTATCGGGATTAATGTTTGCAGCATTTATGCGCGTTATGTACATTGGCATGTACTCATTCCAGGGTAATCATGCGGTTGATTCGCTTGAGAAGCTTTATGCTCAAATGTCGAAAGAAGAAATACATTTTGGCAATGAAGATCATTTTGCAAATCACAACATTGAGTTTCATAACGTTTCGTTCTCGTATGACAAAAAAGAAGTTTTGAAAAATCTGTCCTTCAATTTAGCAGAAAATAAGATATATGCTCTAGTAGGAAAATCTGGATCAGGTAAATCTACAATTGCTAAACTGATGTGCGCATATTACAACATAAGTTCTGGAGAAATTTTAATTGGCAATAAACCTCTTAACACATATTCTCAAGAAGCGCTCATGCAAGAAATTTCCTTTGTTTTTCAAGATTCTAAGTTGTTTAGTGACACACTATATAACAATGTTAGCTGCGTAAAACATGACGCAAGCCACGAGGAAGTAATGTCTGCGATTTCTGCAGCAGGACTTGATTCGGTATTAGATAAATTAGATAAGCGAGAAAATACCATAATTGGAACAAAAGGCGTGTATCTTTCAGGTGGAGAAACTCAACGCGTTGCGATTGCTCGTGCCATTTTAAAAAATTCTCCCATCGTAATTATGGACGAAGCGTCTGCTTCTATTGACCCCGATAATGAGTATGAGCTGCAAAAAGCCTTTAGGCGACTGATGCGCGGAAAAACGGTCATTATGATTGCACATCGTCTGACGTCCATTACGGGTGTGGATGAGATTTTGCTTGTTGACCACGGGCACATTGTTGAGCGCGGTTCACATGCTCAGCTTATGGCGCAAAATGGCCAATATACACATTTGTACACAATTTACACCCAAGCTAATGAGTGGAGGGTTGTTAATGATTAAGTTTTTAAAAAATACGTTTGCTCTTACCGATCAAGGTGTACGAGGCGCTTTTAAATCGGGTGTACTTAGTTTTTTGGTATTTGTTATCAATATGGTTCCTTCAATGCTGCTGCTATTGTTGGTAGATCATCTGTTACTACGCCATGTACATAGTACAGCCATCTATCTTGTGTGTTCTATTGTGACCTTGGTGGTAATGGCAGTGCTATTGAGTTTTGAGTACGAAGCACAATATAACGAAACATATAAAGAAGCAGCTCATTTGCGCCTTAATATTGCAGAGAAACTTTCGCGACTAGAAATGTCTTACTTCGCAAAACATGATCTTACCGATCTCGCTCAAAGTATTATGGCGGACGTAGCATCACTTGAGCATGCAGAAAGTCACGCAGTTCCGAAACTGCTCGCGTTTTGTTTATTCTTACCATTTCTTTCTGCATTAATGTTCATAGGGAACTGGAAAATGGCAATTTGCGCTATTGGGCCTACTCTACTGTCATTTTTGCTTATTGTGTTGTCAAAACGTTATGTGCGAGAACAGTACAACAAACATTACTTGCGTCTTCGCGAAAACTCGCAAGCTTTCCAAGATCGCATTGAGCTTTCTAAAGAAATTACCGCTTTTAATCTTGCAGAACGTATAAAAACAAAGCTTTATGCCAAGCTTGATGACACATTGCGCGTCCACTGGAAAAGCGAACGCAACGCTGGGTTCTTGCTGATATTTGCCGATATTTTCTCGCATTTTTCGTTGGCATTCACGATTATCGGTGGCATTTTTCTTATGCAAACTGGCGAAATTTCTGTGCTATATATGCTAGGCTACGTGCTTGCTTCCATGAAGCTCAAAGAATTTGTGGACTCGAATATGGAATTCCTTATGGAAGTTTTCTATATCAATTCGGCTGTGAAGCGTATTCGTGAAATTCGCGACGCAAAGGTATTAGATGTGCAGACGGAAGCTGCTACAGACGTACACACTACAGATACACAAGCTACAGATAAACGCGCTACTCAATTTGCTAATTTTGATATAGAGATAAACAAGCTCAGCTTTTCTTACGATGACACTACTCCTGTGCTAAACGACGTAAGTTTTACTGTGCCGCATGGAACAGTTTGCGCACTTGTTGGGCAGTCAGGCTGCGGAAAAACAACTCTGCTTCGACTTATAGCGCGTCTGTACGATTTTAATTCTGGTAGCATTCGTATTGGCGGCGTAGATATACGGAAAGTTTCTACTGAAAACCTGTACCGAAATATATCTATCGTTTTTCAAGATGTTACTCTCTTCAACACAAGCATTCTAGAAAACATTCGCATCGGTAGAGAAGATGCTACAGATGAAGAAGTAAAACATGCAGCTCAGCTTGCACACTGTGACTTTATTGACACTCTCCCAGATGGGATCAACACCATTATCGGCGAAAACGGTCAGCAGCTTTCTGGAGGCGAGCGTCAGCGTATATCAATAGCGCGCGCGTTTTTGAAAAACGCACCAATTCTTATTCTTGATGAGATTGCTTCAAGTTTAGACGTTGACAACGAGATTAAAATTCAACAATCGCTTACCGAATTGGTAAAAAATAAAACTGTGATTATTATTTCTCACCGCATGAAGTCAATTGAAAATGTTGATCGAATAGTTGTGTTAAAAGATGGTCACGTTGAAGCATGCGGTACACATGCCGAGCTTATCCAGATAAGCCCTACTTATCAAAATCTTATTGATAAAACGTGTGCAGCAGAGGAGTTTTCGTATTAGTTTGAGCGCGTGTAGAACGCACATGATAGAAAAAGGAGGAATTTGTTATGGAACGCGCAACTAAATTAAGTGGTCATGACCTGATAAACATTGGTATATTTGGAGCCATTTATTTTGTTATTGTATGTGTAATATCAATGCTTGGGATAGTACCCGTCTTTTTGCCGCTCCTTGCGGTATTAGTGCCAATTATAGGCGGTATTCCTTTTATGCTCTTTTTGACCAAAGTTAAAAAGCCAGGAATGATTTTTATCATGGCAATCATGATGGGTCTATTGATGGTGCTCACGGGCATGGGAATGTGGTCGTTGTTAACAAGTGCGATTGCTGGTTTGATTGCAGAAATTGTGTTCAAAAGTGGCAACTATGCCAGTGCTAAAAAAGCTGTTTTGACATATGGATTTTTTAGCCTGTGGATGTATGGCAACTATATGTCACTGTTTCTTGATCGCGAACAATATTTTGCACAACGTGCAAGCTTTGGTAAAGCTTATGCCGAGGCTGTTGCTCAGCTCCTACCAAATTGGATGGCGTTCGTTCTGCTAATTGTATGCTTTATCTGCGGTATTTTAGGCGGCCTGTTTGGTCAGAAAGTTTTGAAAAAGCATTTTGAAAAAGCTGGTCTTGTTTAATGGCATATTCATCTCTAGCAACGCAAAAGAACAAACGCAGTTTTCTAGATCCACGCGTAAAAATAGTCCTTGTTTTGCTATTAGCAATATTCGTAATGGGCGGCGTGGGTGGCGCACGCATGAAAGATATAAGTTTTGTATTATCTATCATTCCTTTTGTGCTGCTTTTGATAGAACAACAATGGGAAAAATTTTGGCATGCAAGTATCATGCTCATAATAGGTTATGTCTGTCTTTTGGTGATGCCATATTTGCCTAGTACGATAAAACCTATCGCTTTAATGTGCGGATATATTCTTACGCGCTTTGTAGCAACAGTTGCAATGGGCAATTATGTTATAGCTACGACTTCGGTGAGTGAATTTATTGCAGCAATGGAAAAAATACATATGCCACGAGCCATTATTGTGCCAATGTCAGTTATGTTTAGAATGTTTCCAACGATTGCAACAGAATGGAAATCAATTTGTCGCGCTATGAATATGCGTGAAATTCATATAGGAGCAGTTGGTATTGGAAAAATATTAGAGTACCAATTAATTCCTATGATTAGTTCGAGTGTACGTATTGGCGAAGAACTATCGGCAGCAGCGTTAATTAGAGGATTAGGCTCCCCTATCAAGCGAACTAATATTTGCCAAATTGGTTTTCGAATACAAGATTGGTTTTTATTACTCATTTCTTTGTCGGTCATATGTTTTTGGTTGTTGTGTAGCTTAGGAGTAATCGTATGATCGAATTTAGGCATGTTTATTTCCATTATGGAACTGAAGATGACCAGCATACAAGCAATGAAGCTAACACAAATGACAATAAACAGCATTCAAGTGAATTAAATGATATTAATTTACGCATTGAAGATGGCGAATTAATTTTAATAACCGGACCTTCGGGTTGTGGTAAAACAACGCTGTTACGGCTGATAAATGGTTTAATTCCACGCTTCTATCAAGGAAATGTAAAAGGCTATATATTATTAAACGGTCGATCTTTTAAAAATAATGAATTATATGATTTAGCAAATGTTGTAGGCACGGTTTTTCAAAATCCTAAGTCACAATTTTATAATGTTGATACAACGAGTGAACTAGCGTTTGCGTGTGAAAATCAAGGACTACCAAAATCTGATATTTATCAGCGTATTGATACAACAGTTGCTGATTTGCACATGGAAAATTTGATGGATCGCAATATTTTTCATCTATCTGACGGCGAAAAGCAAAAAATAGCTTGTGCGTCAATTGAAGTAGCAGGATTAAACATAATTTTGTTAGATGAACCTTCAGCAAATTTAGATTATGACTCAACGTTGATGCTTAAAAAGTTGATTTTGCATTGGAAAGAACAAGGAAGAACAATTGTTGTAGCTGAGCATCGAATAGCTTATCTTTGGGATATTATGGATCGCCTAGTGGTTATGCAACAAGGTGAGATCGTTAAAGATATTAAAGCCGAACAAAAAGATGCTCTTAACGACATAGATTTGCAAAAAATGGGACTGAGAACACGACTTATGAAATCACCCATACAAATTAATAAAATGCCATCTGTCACACAAGACGATCAGATAATCGCATTAAAAAATTTCAACTTTGCGTATCATGGCGTAAAGAAGAAAATAGTCAATATTGAATCGCTTGCTATTGCGCGTAATCAAATTACAGCAATTGTAGGAAAAAATGGAGCTGGCAAAACCAGTTTTCTCAATTGTTTTTGCGGTTTAGAAAAAAGCTGCAAAGGTATTTTTAAATACGAGGATCGCGTTTTAAGTAATCGAGCACGTAAAAAATTATGTTTTATGGTGATGCAAAATACAGGCAACCAGCTGTTTACAGAAAGCGTTTTAGATGAAGTTTTAATTAGTTTGCCTAAGCGCAGCAAAAATAAGAACGATGTTGCGATGAATATATTACGACAATTTGATTTGGACTTTTTGGCACACCGTCATCCGCAGAGTCTATCGGGTGGGCAAAAACAGCGATTAGCAATTGCATGCGCGCTGGCAACAGGTAGAGAAATTCTAGCGTTAGACGAGCCTACGAGCGGATTAGACTATGCGCATATGCAAGAACTAGCACAGCTACTATCAAAACTTAAGTCAATGAATACAACAATTGTTGTAGTAACTCACGATAGTGAACTCATACATGCATGTTGCACAAGATTGATTCATATGTAAAGTTAGCTCTCGAAATGCATAGAATTTATTTATCTTGAACCACATACTATGACCTCCCCAAAAGGGAGTATGAATGAATATAAACGCAGATGAACTCGTTTCTTTTCCGAAGCAAATCAAAATTGTTCTAAAGTTGCGCGCCTTGTTGACACATACGATTCAACTATTATTTAATCATACTGTGCATAAATCGTGCTTAATTAACATTTCCCACTTCACCAGCTGGGTGCAAAGTGGGTGCACTTTTTAACGTTAACATCCTGTGCACTCGACCCCAGAGCGTTGATATCTTCCCTCAAACAGCAAAATCACTCTCAAAAACCGCTCCGAGCCATCTTACAGTCGCCACGCATTAAACCTTTTAACGATAGCCCTCGCTAAGCCTTGCTACACAAGGGCAAACTTGCACCCACCTAATCAGCTTTTGACATCAATACAACACTCTCGACG
>NZ_JARFVS010000004.1:0-43181 GCF_055818055.1 Gardnerella sp. c10Ua_244 | reverse complement strand
AACATGTGACGGGTTTACTTTTTCTATCATAATTTTTCTCCTTATATGTTTTTACGTGTAATAAGCAGGCGTTCTGTAGCGGTCGGAGCGATGGAGAGAACATACAAAAAGAGCCGGTACTCTAGGTGAAGTACCGGCTTTCTTAACTGAAAATAACCATAGGAAAATAGAGGTACTTCACATAGCACCCCACGGAATAAACCCGTAGAGACTCTACGATGTATCTCATCGCCCTATAGCTAATCAGGCTTTGTGATTTAAATTTGATGTTCTCAACCTATGCAACGATATTCATTTCATTAGTTGAAATCACATCAGAGTTATTGATTAACTCTGAATTAAATATAATCAAGTAAAGAAAGTAATAGAAGATAGTAAAAAATAGCATAACTTTAATGGAAAAGTAATGCTAAATTATTTACATTACTCGTCATTAAAGTATATAAGCGATATATTCCAAATAAATTGACATTACTTTTTGCAACCAAAAAATAAAGCCATGCTATAATCCATGACTTTATTACAATAGAAAGGATTCAAAATGCCCTTGATCAAAGAAAAAATTCCGTAAATAATTTTGAAAATTTTTTATTTATGTTTGAAAGCTGTAGTTGTGACTGCGTTGAAGATATAGAACACACATCTCCAGGGAAAGAGCCTACAATCAGATTAAAATTACAAGCAATACCTGAAATTTGGTTACACTGCCAAAGGTGGTTTATTTCGGATTGCATCTAATGTAAGCACAGAGGATCGAAATATACTTGGTAAATTAATTTCATTATCTAACAAACTAACTAAAGAACTTTTTTCTTTCTTTAAAAGCAATGGTTTCTTATTTCCTGTATCAGAAACTTCCTATACTGGATTCGATGAAAAAATTTTGTATGAAATAATCAACCGATTGAAAGCGACAGTTGAGTTAATGACTGCTGTAGTGAAATTAGAAAGAATTATAAAAAGATTTGCGAATTGGTTATCTCTTTACTCCTCCGTAAGGATATTTCTATAAATACAGATTTTATGAATAAACCTTATTCAAGCTGCCACAATTCTTATCTTGAAACGATTAACAACTCTCCATCTGAATTATCTCCTAAAAGAAAATAGGAAAAATTTGATGGAGATACCTACACTATTGCAGACTCTTTATATGGCACATATAATCTGAGCATCAATGATTATAACGATAGTATTGGAGGTTATAAATCTGTTCAAGGATTTCAAAACGAGCTATATATTAAAGTAACTTTGATGTTTGTTAATTATGAGAAACAAGATACAGCTAAGAAAATTTCCGATTTCCTATTTCACTTCTTTTATGACATGAATGGAGATAGCTCCAATAATTTCTCTGAAATAATGAAAGTAGCAGTAATTGAAATCGCTAAGTTTCTAATTAAGGAAGAAATTAATTACAATATTAAAGATATACATCCTGTTTATGATCCAGAAACCATGACTCCTTCCTGGAAAGTAGATTCACTTCTTAGTGCTGTATATTTCTCCATATTTTACTTGAAACCAGATCTTGAGTTATATCGCCCCTGTGATAATCCTAGATGTGGTCGGTATTTCCTTGTAAATACCACATCAACAAGGAAACGTTTCTGTAGCAAAGAATGCTGCAACAGAGTTACACAAGACCGATATAGGAAAAGAAAAGGAAAAAGAAGAACTATAAAATAAAGTCTCTGTCTGTAGTACTACAAACAGAGATTCTGCAATAGTATTTTTTATATTTAATCTATATCGTACGTGCCACGGTCTTCGGCAACCATAGAATCAGTAGGCTTACGCGCATAAGATACTATTTTAGAAAGAGATGATTCCTTTGTAAATTTTATTTCCTTCCTGCTCAGAACAGACTCTATAGATTCTGCAAGTGCAGCCTTTTCCTTTATCGGTTTACCTGAATAATGGTACATTAGATATCTTGTATCAATCACAATTCCTTGGATTCGTTCATAGTATTTTTTGTTGCGTCTCCAGTCGCCAATTGCCTCACCAATGTTTCCAACAAAAGACGTCAGACTAAAATAGTTCTTTGCCATATTGTACGGCATGATGAAAGCATTAAATAGAGATTTCGCATCTACATTCTTATTCTTTTCCAAATATTCGCCATATGTAATTTGCTTATTGATTGACGAACCGTTAGGCAGATGGTCAGGAATCCCAGTCAAACCGTATTTATAGTACTTAGCGTCAAGAACGTAATATTTATCGTTATATATCATGATTGTATCCGGTATCAAAGGCCTCTTTTCTTTGTATTTGCCGTAGTCAAGCAACCATCTTGAACGAGGAAAATATTTATTTTTGTCCTTCTCTCCAAATGCTCGATCAATTAATTTTTCCCACACGTGATCAAAGTCATCTGTACCAAAGTAGAATTGCTTATCGGAAGTCTTCTCATACATATACTCAAGCATGTCATTCATGCTACGAAATAAGGATTTCTTTCTATCGTCATTTGTAGTAGCAAGCTTGTTTTGGACAATTCTTATTGACGTCTTAATATCCGGATGTGACCCTGATTCCTCTGGCATATAGGGAACATACAGCCATCCAAGTCTCTTAAACGCTTCATACACACAGAATCTATTAATCTGCGTTATTTCTTTCGTGTCATTTGGAGTTGAAGATCGAACTTCAAACTGTGTAAATACAAAAGAACTCACACCATTTCTGCTTTGAACAAGAGGCATTTGCTTTCGTGCAGTTCTTGCCCAATCCTGCTTACCAGTTGAAGCAGTAGTATATACTTGCTCTTTCTCAACATAATAGGCGCCACCAATTGAAAAATAATATTCTATAACATTTTTATACGCATTGATAGGGAAGCCTACTAATTGTGGTGCTGTAAACTTATTAATTGCCAATAATCTGTCATCTTTTGTTGTAAATTCAGATAACACTTGTATTAAATGCTTTATGTCTGTTCTGATTTCAGCATCGGTTTTTGGCAACTCATATCCGATTGGAAAATAGACCATAGCATTATCAGAATCAGCTTTGATACCAACAAAACGATCACCATCTTCATTTGTGTTAACATGGCAGTGTTTTTTAATATCAAATTCCTTGATTGAATTTGATGCTGAGTCTAAATCCATATAAATCACCGACTTAATCTTCTTCTACATTAGCAAATGCATCCCTGACATTATCTTTAAACACCTTAAAGCGCTCAGTACCATTGGCATACATAAAAGCATGTATTATTTGTTCAAGACTTTGATATTTATCAACATCAAAAATAATTTCACGGTTGAATTTAAATGCATCATCCCAAAGATATTTTATTACCTTTTCAGGGAACTTCCTATTTTGTCGCATTGCATCACGAATCACTGCAATTCTGGACTTCTCATCATCTGTAAGGGAACCACTGGTTTCTTTCATACGAAGAGCATCGTATTCTTTCAGATCTCCCATAGTGTCATCGTATTTAAGGTCATGAACATGAACAAAGTATGCTCCAAGTCTCTTATCCTCCGCAGAAGTCATCCTTGCACTATTCCCAACAACAATCTTATTGATTTCAACACAGAAATTTTTCCATGTTATTCCAGTGTCAAGGATTTCTGCATCAGCAAGCGAACTGTCAACACTGGCAAAATCGTTCTCGATAAGACGCATATCCCATCTGCGCTGAAAAGCTGTATCTAACGTGAAAACATTTTGATCTGATGTGTTCATCGTACCTATGATGGAAAGGTTTGAAGGAATACGAACCTTTTCTGTTTTTCTATCCTTGCCGTACATCTCCTCAGCAATATTCATATTTGTAATACCGTACTCACTTGTACCGATGGGATATCCGTTGTCATCAATATCACGAATTTCTACTTTACGGTCAAGCAACTGGAACACTTCTCCGAAGATAGCAGGAGCGTTACCACGATTAATTTCCTCAATAATAAGGATGTACTCCTTGCTCGGATTGTTATATGACTCGCGAAGGATATTCGTAAAAGGTCCAGGAGTAAACTTATAACTTACCTGTCCATCATCTGAAACTGCTGGAAGAATCTGTCCAATGAAATCTGAATAAGTGTAGTCAGGATGAAATACAAGTCTTTCTACAACACTTCCAGGTTTGCAATATTCATGCTCAATAGTCCAACTCTTACCAGAACCCGGAACACCATATAGAAGAATATTACGCCCACTTACAACGCGATTATTTTCAAGCGAATCTTGTCTATCGGTCTCTTTATCTATATTTACATCCTTGGAGCCTATTATTTTTGTGGCTGATAGCTGCAGAAAGGTTTCTACCCTTTTTTGATATTCCTCTAGATTATTAAACTGACCTTTTAATATCTGAACATCTCCATTATGGCACTCAAGGTATGGGTTTAGTCCATCCGAAAGCAGAGATTTAAGTATTCTTAAAGAACCTTTAGCTTCTTCATCTCCATTTAAATCTACATTATTTTTAGTTTGCATTAGTTTCTTATACACGTCGTTTTGATTAAAAATAACATCATTAGTACCATCAACTAATTTAAAGATTGCGCCTTCAGATATTGCAGTTAACAAGCGACTCAATCGAGTCTCTATCTGCTTATCATAATTAATATCAACACCAATCCACAAAATCAAAATACGTACATAAGCATCCCAATCATTGTCAATTAGAGTATCGATAATGTCAGCATTAACCGTATAGATTAATTTTTTGGGATACCTTATTCCACCTGTCCTTTCTGCACTAGCAGTTTTATCTTCATCAATAAAGCTGATTTTTGCTAACTTCCAAATTAGCTCAAAGGCTACTATTAGCGATTCCATTTGAGACTTAAATAGTGAATTATTATTTATAGCACCTATTACTGTATCAATGTTAATACCATCTTGTTTACAAATTTGTGCTAGTTTATTTTTAATAGCAGTTTTCAAATTTGGATTAATTACTATTTTGTCTCCACTTTGCACGGAATACTGAAGCTCAGCAGACTTAATAGAGCACTCCCAAAACAAAAGTATTAGCGCGACAGCACTCTTAACATGTGGGAGCGAAGATTTAATACCAAGCTTTAAATACAATTCATCATAAACGGACATATTATCTGGTCTATTCATCAATGTTTCCCTCCATAATATCATTTTTAATTACTCTAGCGATTGCTGATGCCAATAGTGGCGGAACAGCATTACCAACTTGTCTCATTTGAGAACTCTTACTACCAATGAATATGAATTCATCTGGGAATGACTGTATCCTGGCCGCTTCTCTTACTGTTATTGCCCGATTTAAAAAAGGATGAGTAAATTTGCCTGAAGAAGGTGTATCAAATCTTGTTGTTATCGTGACGGATATATCATCTTTTTTCATTCTGGTCCACGTACCACTATATATGGATTTAGTTAGATGCTCTTTTGGTAAAACTTCTTTACCGGCATTAGGAGGAATCATTCTCAATCTTTTTAATGAAAGTGGAGAGTGTTTTGTTGCCTTATGATTATACAAAAGGTTAGCATGTCCACGTAATTTTTTTTCATACTCGCTTTGAGGCGCATATCTGTATTCTTGCACCTCATCGCCTTCTCCTGATTCTAAAAATGCCAAGTCGCTAATTGCGTCCCATATAGTTACTTTCTCATTCAGCGAAGATGGTAAAGACGGAGCAACCCCATTCATTTTGCCAATAATAACTGCTCTTTTTCTATTTTGTGGTACTCCAAAATCCGCGGCATTAAGTACTCCATGCTGCAAAAAGTACCCCATAGCATTAAATAGCGTCTCAATTTCATTAAAAAAATAACCTTTTTCAGCAGTAAGCAGGTTTGGGACATTCTCCATTACAAAATACTTAGGTTTTACAAGCTCAACTACCTTTACATAATATTCAAATAAAAAATTTCTTTTATCGTAGATTGTTTTCCGCTGACCTTTTTGCGAAAAGCCTTGGCAAGGTGGCCCTCCTATAATGACGTCAATCTTATTTTTATATGTTCCAAAAACAGCATCCAAATCAAGAGAGGTAATATCACCAACGACCATTTTTGTTGTTTTATGATTTTTCATATAAGCGTTTGCAATGGATTCATCATACTCATTAGCTAAAAGAACACTGAATCCTTCTTCTTCAAAGCCTAACGATAATCCTCCTACGCCTGAAAATAAATCTATTACCGTTGGTTGCATTTATTTGCCCTCTATCCTAGATTTAGCAATGTTGTAGTATTCTGAGTTTAATTCTATACCTATAAAATTGCGACCAGCTCGTTTTGAAACAACTCCCGTTGTTCCAGAGCCCATAAATGGATCTAGAATATTATCACCAGGGTTGGAAAGTATTTCTACAAAGTGCTGCATCAAACTTTCTGGCTTTTGCGTTGGATGTTTTCCATATTTTCTTTCGCTATTCGGAGTAACGGATGTTTCTATAAAATCATGAAACATAGCTCCACCATTGTTAAATGTTCCAGTCTTTGTTTTATAAGTGAAATACACCCATGCTTCTGTAGAATTTACAAAATGTAAATTCATATTTCTGGGCATAGGGTTAGTTTTATGCCAAATCCCTGTTGTCTTATAGTAAAATCCATATTCCTCAGCTAACTTTATAATCGTTTCAACTTTTATAATAGCCATAAACACAATCATAGAGCCACCCTTTTTCATGACTCTAGAAGATAGTTCAAAAAAAGACTCCATGGATTTCTTCCATTCCTCAAAACCCATGTCATCCCAACCTGCGGCAGCAAAAAAATTGTCTCTCATCTTTTTTAGATTAGTATCTCTAGTTTTCATAAAACTACCAAGATTATATGGCGGATCTGTAACAATTAAATCTATTGATTTTGCCCTAAGATTATCCATAGCAACAATACAGTCATCGTTGTAAAGTTCTATTTTAGACAATATGAATCACTCTCCTAACTTAACAGCTACTCTGCACTTTCTCCACTGGCAATCCATTTATCTAATTCCGAGCGTTTAAATTTCCAAAGTTTTCCTATTTTATATACTGGCATATCTGGTTTTTTTCTTATCCAGGTTCTCAGAGTGACAGTTTTTATCCCCAAGTATTCTGCCGCTTCATCAATGCTGATATAGCCTTCTTCATTTTTCATCTGTGTTATACCACCTCTAAATTTTCATCACTACAGACCCAACTACCATTATATCTGCTTTTTATAAAAGGTCAATGTATTTGGTTGTATTTGGATATATTTCATTATATTTGTATATATTACTAGATATTTTACATTATAAGAAATTGCCTATCTTTGACGTTGTAGCCTGTGAGCAAGTCGTGTGTATCTTTTACCGTTAGTATCCTGTGCACTCGACCCTAGAGCGTCGACATGTTCCCTCATACAGCCAAAACACACCCAAAAACCGCGAGAACCCAGCTTAAATCCACCGCACGCTAAACCTTTTAACAATAGACCCTGTAAACCCCTGCTACACAAAGACAAAATTTGCTCAGTTAATCAGCTCTTGACATCAAAACAACAGTCTCCACGTGGATTGAGAGAACGGGTAGTATAGCTACACTTTTTGAGTGCACACTATGGATACTGGGTGCACTTTTTAACGATAGAAAAAGCTATCGTTAAAAGGTTTAAGACTGGCTTAATAACTTGGTTTTTGAACATAAAAAACAGCCTAGAGAGGATTACCCCTAGGCTGACTTTTGTAACATTTCAAACGCTCACATTCTTTTGACTTTTACGATGCCCTTTCAATATCCACACTAATCTCTGATTTAAAAGTTACGCTGAACCTGTCCTCGTAAACTTTTATTTTCTTGATGTACTTTCTTACCAGCTTCTCGTCATACTCACTAATATCGTGACGCTCACTTTTCAGAAAATCTTCCATTTCTCTGATTCGTCTTTTAGCATCTTCTTGACCTGCTTTTTCTATAAGAAGCTGCTGTTTCTTACCTTTCAGTTCATCAATCTCGTTGACAGTTTTCGTGTAGTCTTTTTTAGCTTTAAGCAAGGTTAATGAAACCTGTCGTG
Organism: Gardnerella sp. c10Ua_244; assembly: GCF_055818055.1. NCBI lineage: Bacteria > Bacillati > Actinomycetota > Actinomycetes > Bifidobacteriales > Bifidobacteriaceae > Gardnerella > Gardnerella sp. c10Ua_244. The sequence continues at coordinate 35,192 of NZ_JARFVS010000004.1, read as the reverse complement.
ATGGTTTTTTGTAAAAGCGCATCACCTGCTAGCCTTGGAAACTACAAGCTTCAAGGTCTGCTTAACATTCTTTTGCATTTCCATCACCTCGCTTTCTGTTTCATCTTTTACAAAAAACGAAAGATTCTCTTTTAAGAGCAATTTGTGTAAAATAAAGACGTTATGTACGAAGGCAACTCTCCTTGAAGGCAGCTCTCCTTTTAAGCAACGTATTGGACTTTTAGAGCGCAAGATTAGAGTAGTTAAAGAGAATAGTTATAATGAAACAGATTGTCTCAAATGGTCTAAACGTGCATTTTTGAATCTATTTATGGTTTTTAATATCAAAGAGATAGTCTTCTTCTGGCAAGAGAAAACCTTCTTGCAACATAACTGGGATAGTACAGAAGAATTACGTCAAACTATTCATACTTATATTGATTTTTACAACAATCACAAAATTAAAATGGGGCTTAAAAGACAATTAGGGAACATCGTGCTATGATTGCACAAAATGTCTAAAAAATTGTCCTAAGCCCCTTTTGTTTTCAATGTCAAGTAATACTAAATGTTAAGCTTTTTTAGCTTAACTACAGCAAGTTTTCCTTGGTATTTCAACGAAAACTCGGGTTTTTAGACACACTTTTGCCGCTTACCCTCAAAAATAGTTCCTTCATTAGGCAACGACATCGTTGTCATCAAAGCAAGCACAAACATAAGCGGACCGAGCGCATTCCCATACGTTTTGAACATCGCACCAAAATCATGGCCGAATACCACCATCGACAAGTAAAGGAACATAAAATTCACAGCTGTAAACATAACCAACTTCAGCACGAACATAAGAACTTTGTACATGAGAATATCCTCCTCACTCACTCCACGGAGTCGCACACCAAATAGCAGAAGCTGCTAAACATGCAGCTAGGCCCACAGCTCCACCTCTAAATGCGGCTGAACCAGCTACCTTTAAAATATACATAGCAGCTTGCTTCCAAAGCTGCTTTTCAAGTAACTTTGTGAAAGCACCATGAAATACTCCAGCAAGGGTGCCTAGCCCAGTAGCATTAATTATACATTTAGCATAATCCTTCGAACGCACTGCATGATTATCATTAGACGAAATCTCACCAACAGATGCATTTGCATTGAGCTTATGAATTAAATTCTCAAGCACTTCTTTAGGAACATGAGAAAACTCCCCTGCTTGTGTTATATTCCATTTTTTATTAATTTCATTAAACTTGAGATACCTTGAAAAAATAATTTCAAGACGCTTAGCATAATTATCTATATTCGCATCACTGACATTGCTTTCTACAACACTTGGTCCGTTATCCACTATCTCACTAGCTTGAGCAGTTGATACCAGAGAAATACAGGTTGATAATGCTGCAACAACTACAGCAATAGACTTAAAAATATGACATTTCATAGAAATTCTCCTTTGTAATTACAATATATAAAAGACCTATCATTAGGTTTAGTACTCATCTTATTACATGATTTTTTGCCATACAATTGTTGTTGTTATTTTTGATAACACATAAAATGTATAAGGTGTTCTCAGTTTTACTTATAACAAATAGAAATAGGGTTATTACCCCAAATACTAAATTATGCAAATAGACTACAATTAGAATACTCTAATGAAACTAACCTAATCTACTGTTGTAATTAAATGATGAACTCTTGCAATAATCCCATTGGTAGTGTATGTAGCAACAAGATGGTTAAGAATGGTAAAACCGGCGCAAAGAAAACACGATGGATTGAAAGAACTACTATATGGCTACACTTTTTTTGAGTGCACACTATGGATAGTTGGTGCACTTTTTAACGATAGGAAAAGCTATCGTTAAAAAGTTTAAGATTGGCTTAATAGCTTGCTGAACAATCTTACGCAATAATCAACATGCCACTAGCATTACACCCACTCCCCATACGCGAATCTAATCCTTATATAATTAACTAAATCCCATATTTATTACCTAAAACCCTATATTTGTTAAAGTACCTTTACGCTGTTGAACCGCCACACCAACATTCCATATAATCACACCAACAATTGCCCATAACACGCCAACAATAAGAATCACAAGTAGCGATACGCCAACATCTACAGAACCATCAACTATACTACGAGATGCTTGAGTAACATGAGTTACTGGAATCACATATAACACGTATTGCATCATCTTAGGAAATACGCTAACTGGAGCAATCACACCACAAACAATAGGAAGTATTGCACTAAGCGCGTTAGAAATAGTATAAACATCATTCATCATCATGCTTATAGCAGCTATAGCAATACCAAATCCCGTAGAAGCAACAGGAACAATAAGAAACAACAGCATCAACGCACTCATATTAATCACAAAGAAAGCACTCGGGCTTACTACAAGCATTGTTATGAACAAAGTCACAGCATCACTCACCAAAGAAATAGTCACAAGCGCAATAATACGACCGAACCATAATGGTAATGCAACTTTTGCGCTTGTAAGCACGAATGGTGTTGTGCCTTCAAAACGGTCCCATGCTAGTGCTTCTGACACAGTCATACTTGTGGAAATAGAACACGCACCCATAACAGCAGCAAGAGTTGATGCAATCAAACTATGATTAAAACCAGCGCTAGTCGCATAACTAGCTGCTCCATTGAATCCTCCGCTTACAGCTCCAGCTAGAAAAACGTATAAGAACGTGGATAAAAGAGGCTCAACAATCATACGAATAACAGCAGTATTCCAACTATTTAAGCTAGGTATACTCTGTATACTCACTCTTGCACCAGTTCGTATACTAGATAACACGCTCACGTGACCATACTGAGAATATTGATTATATTGATGCAATTCAGCGCACTTACTATTTTGAATAATTTTATTTCGCATAGTTTCAACCTGATTATTATTTCGTATCATATTATGTTCAAACTTCCATTAAGCGTTGCAAGTCGAATAGCATGACGTAACATAAAACCTGCAATAACAAGCAAAACGCTGGATAATACAACACATAACACAATTGCTAACACAGTAGTAGCATTAAACGATTGCGCATGAGCCACCCACACTGCCGACGTAAGCGGATGAATAAACGCAATAACGCGAGCAGGCAATGGCATTGATTCTACAGGAATCACTATTCCGCAAAGCATCCATACAGGAATTAAAATCAAACCTTCATAAACTGTAGCTTTACGGCATAATACAAAAATTCCAGATAATAATGCAGCAGAAGCTACGCAAGCAAGCATAGAAAGTAAGTATCCAACTAACTGCGTGAATGTTATCATAAAGAACCCATGGCAGAAAACAACAACGGTAATAATCGCAAGCGGCATACCAATGCACCCAAGTAAAGCTGCGGATCCTACAATAGGAAGAAACACTGCAGCAGGTGAGATGACACTTAAAGTTAAATATTGTAATGTTCCTAAATAACGCTGGTATCCAATAATTCCAACAGCAGTAGTTGTAGCAGACCATAATCCAGCTATAGAAGAATCAACCCAAATATTATTAAGGCAGTTGGTACAATCATGAGAAAAACCATAGTAGGCAACAATTTTCATCAACGCAAAACATACTGGAGCAAGTATCGCATTTTGCAAGAAAAACGTTGTTTTCGCTAAACTTTTAAGCTGAAACCACATGCCACGAATCACAGAAGCGTATGAATGAGTAGAAGTATTCATATTAAGCCTCCTACTTACTTAAAGGGAGTGAGGACGGCGAAGAAGACGGCGTAGCAGCAGAAGAAGAAGAAGAAGAAATATTTGATGCAGAAATATTATCATTTTGCACAATAGCAAGATACGTTTCTTCCAAACTTGCAGCGCGATCACCTAAACGTGTAATCCCATCAACAGGAATCTTAATATTTCGCTCTTGAGATAATGTTTTACTCCACGCGATAGTAATATTTAACACTCCATGCGATTCAAAAACATCACACCACAACACTCCATCAAGTTTTTGCAATTCTTCCTTAACACTAGGAGTTCCGCTTGATAGTTCACCGTCATACGCGTACATTGTTACATGATCAATATGCTGCAAAGAAGCCAACTGCTGAACACTTCCCTGAGCGATAATATTACCGTGATTTATTACAGCAACAGTATCAGCTAATTTTTCAGCCTCACTCATCTCATGCGTAGTTAGCAAAATCGCTATTCCTTGATCTCGTAAAGCATGAATAATTTCACGTACTTTCCTAGCATTTTCAGGATCCAAACCAGTAGTAGGCTCATCTAAAAGCATAAGATCCGTTCTAGCAACCAGCGATCGAGCAATATGCAACCTCTGCCACATTCCCCTTGAAAAAGTTTGAACAGCATCATGAGCTTTATCAAGTAAATCAACTTGCTCAAGAGCATCATGAATACGCTTACCTTGCTCCCTATATGGAACAGCGGAAAGATCCGCAAAATAACGAAGATTATCTAATGCACTTAGCCTTTGATAAAATCCTCGCTCACCTCCAAGAAGTAACGACACGTGCTTACGTGCTTCTCGAGGATTACTCACAGCATCAATACAGGCAATACGAACACTACCACTATCAGGAGCTAACAACGTACCAACAATTTTCACAGTAGTTGTTTTACCTGCACCATTCGGACCAAGCAAGCAAAATATTTCACCAGAATGAATATCAAAAGATACGTTATGTAAAACTTGACGAGTTGTTTTCTTACGACCGAATCCACGAGAATAAGATCTTGTTACATTATCAATACACAATATTAAGTTGCTAGTTGACTGCTTATTATTGTTATCGCGACTATTAGTCGCGTCTTCTATATTATTATTCATTATTATTGCTTCGTTCTTACTTGTTATTAAAGCTTAATTTTTACTGTTATTGAATAAATTTCAACAATGAAAATTAATTAGATAAAGAGATAACGCTTGCTTACAAGAACGATAAGAACGCGCAAAAACATGCAAAAAAAAACGTACAAAAACCAACGCGCATGCGCAAACATAATGAAACAAAACACCATGTGCAATGCGTGTTTAATACTGCTAAAGAATATGTATCTTAAGCTGTTTTATGTGCTTTTATATGCCTTTCAAACCGTTCTTAAGACTAGCGATCATTTGGGCAGTCATAGCGCAACACCTCATAAACTTAAATGTGCTTTACGTGGAAAATTATATATGTTTTGGTGAATTTAATCAAATAATTATACGTATTGAGTAATGCTGAGCATAAAACATGAAAAAGACACGCAGCAAAAGAATTGCTGCACACACTAAATATTTTGTTGGCTTTTGTGACTAGATGACATGTATTTCACACACCGCGCTTTCCAATCGTCCTCACTAACACAAGCAAGCGCATCCGTTACAGATTGCAAATCTTCACCTTCATAATACCCAACAAGCAACTTCTTAAACTCAGGAACCCTATTTTCTGGAATAACCAACAAGCCATTACCATGAGAAATCAAACAGTGTAGGGAACTTTTTTACAATTATTTAACCGATTTGATCCCCAAAACATAAACAACTAAATTAATAATCACTCGACAGCAAAATAGTCTTAATGCTCATTGCAGAATGGAAGTTAATATTGGGAATATTGTAGGAGTGTAAACATCCAAGACAATTGTAAACAGAGAGTTGTTAATTTTTTTGTTCAATAATTTTATCGGTAAATGCCTTTAAAAATTCTCTAGAATTACTCCAGCCTGCGCCATTGTTTAATCCCGAGAAATCAAAACCAGATATTTCATCTAACGCTTTACTACAAACCCATTCATACATTCCAGCCTCTTTGCTTTTATATATTATTAGGAACAATGGTTTCATTGCTTTTTTACCCAACGACACAACACTCTTGTATTGCTTAGAATATACTACATCGTTATACCACCCTGTCAGCCGATAGTATTTATCTTTGACCCCCTTTTCACCAATCTCGTCGCATAGATTTTGTAACTGTTTAGCAACATACGTGAGAACCTTTTCATCTATGTTTTTTATGAGCAAAGTTTCATCAACACCATTTTTACTTACCTCTTTCCAGTCAACATCTTCATTATTTTCTGAGTGTCTTTCATTCCTTGCAGACTTTTGATTTTCTGTTTTTACTTCTCTATTATTATCACTAAAATTATTCTGACTCTTACAACCTGAAATAAGTGACATAAGGCAAACTACCATAGTCAAAAAAGCATAATGCTTGATATTCTTCATTTATGCCTCCTCTACAACTTAATCTTTACCTAATTGCAGCTACGATTCTCATGTTCAATCTTCACTTTGTTCTTCACCATCATCTGCCAAATATTTATTCATCTCGGAGTACAAATCATCTTTGAGTTTAATAAAACTGACGGGATGTAAATTATGGACAAAGAATGCAGATATACAGCCTACAAAATAACTATAGCTAAAAATCATCCGATAATCTACAGGATTTTATTTCCATACATAAACAAATGTGTGGCAAAATGAGTACACGCTTTAACGATAGAAGCGAGATATTGCAAAAGGTTTAATTGCCATTTATAACTTTCTCAATATCTCTTTTCCCATAAAGCACACGAGAAACCACAACTTCATACTTTTCTTCAAAAACAAAATAAAAAATAAGAAAATTATCACACGACACGAACCCTATGCCTTATGCAAGGACTCAAAAACCTTATCCGCAGGCTTCACATCACCAGATAAAACTGACTTATAACCCTTTTCCAACTCATCATTCAACTCACCTTGAGTCATAGAACTCACATCACGCGGCTCTCTATAACCCAATTTCACATCAAAAGGAAGCCCCTGCTGCAAAACAACCTGCTTATAAAACATGGTAATAGCACTCGAAGGAGGAAGACCCAAAGAATTCAATATATACTCTGCCTGCTCTTTTAACTCTGGATCAATACGAGTATACAAGTTAGCTGTTTTCGCCATACAATCACCCCTTGTTTCTTACAATGATTATATGACATTGCATTGGCATTGCATTAACATCAGCATTAGCAAAGCAAAACTCACGGCAGGTGCTCCACCACATCTTTATTAAATACACTGGAAAGCTAACTTGAAATTTGCTTTCGAAATAATTATCTTATATGTAAAGCTAGCTTTCCATTAGGAAGGAGAATGTAATGTGAAAAATAGACTTGAACAAATTAGAAGAGAAAAAGGCATAACACAAGAAGAACTTGCAGATGCACTTGAAGTATCAAGACAGACAGTCGGTTCTTTGGAAAATGGAAGATACAATCCATCAATCATATTGGCATACAAAATTGCTAAGTACTTTAATTTAACAATCGAAGAAATATTTATCTACGAGGAAGATAAAAAATGAAAAAACAAAAAACACAGAATTTTTGGTACATAGGTTATGTAATAGGAATTTGCGGACTAATTCTTGCGCTGACTCTTAAACTGAACGAATCCGTAGGAATTGTACTGTCAGTTGTTTTTGTTGCAATTATCTCACTTTCACACGTAAAAATCATGCACTATAAGATGATAGAAAAAAGACCACAACTACAAAATAAATGTGAACGATGAAAGAAATGAGAAAATCAAAGATAAAGTAAATGCAACAATGGCATTCATACTGATGCACCTAATGGGAATAATTGCCATAATTGCATTTATCACGAAAGCATATTTGCCAGCTGCTCTTTTAGCTATTTCGATCGCCTTTTCTCCATTAATCATGTTTTTTATCAACAAATATTATGAGAAAAAATATTAAAACCAGACATAACCCGCTCATTTACTACTTATTACAAGGCTGACCAACCTTCATAAATTCCTTATCCCCAATACGAAACTTTTTTATTCTCAAAGTTGCATCAGGCGAAGCAAATGAAAATGACCTTTACACTTGGATTAAAAAAACCACCAAGCCTAATACTCCAACATTCCTAAGCATTTTTAGAATATGCCAAACTATATTTCGTGCGACTAGTCACAGTGACAGACATAAAACACCACAACAGTATTACTTCACTACAGCTTTCCCATTCAAGCAATGCACAACGTAGTGAGCACATCCATCTGTTTTGCGCCCAAAATTATTACAACTAAGATTGACCTTATTCTTATCAGAAACCTCGCTAATACCATTCTCACAAACTACTTCAAGACATACATCCTTAGGTATTTCTCCTTCTAAAACACTCGTACCATTTAACGTATCCACCATGCAAGAAGCAACAGCCTTAACATTATTCGCCACAAAATCGGCTCCGAAAGTCACTTATTTCTTTCCAAGCCTCCACGCTTTGAGCACTATTTCTATTACTCCGTAAGTCAATGCGGCCAACGGCCAAACAATCCAACTTTTTCCCCAATCGGACGTGATGAAACTGTAGGCTAAATAAATGCAGATAATTATAAGCCAGTAAGCTTGGAGGAATAAGCTAATCTTTGCAGGATAGACAGTTTTTTTCTTCGGTTGCAGCAAACGGCAATAGGACGAGCGGATAATATTCGCCTGTACGAATAAATAGACAGCTGCTGCCACCAGGGCAATAGCGATAACTACAAAAAAGCCGGATGAAAGTTGATAAAATTTCGGTGCTATATCCGAAATTATAAGAAAAATAAAGGCAACCATACATAAAACGACACCGCTGACCGTACGCAGCACATACGACGGCATGAACCGTTCCAAGCGTTCTTTGAGCACACTGTCAACGCCGTAAGCCGTTTCAAAGTCCTCTTTTTCCAAATATTGATAACGCTTTCCGTGGAAACTCTGAATAATAAAAATAGCTACAGCAACGGTAATAATCGCAACACTGAATGCTAAGCCCATAGTTTTACCGACTTGCGCATTTACTGTGTGAGAAAGCAAAAGATCACTGCCAACCAACGGGATTGCCGCCAGAATACAAAGAAGAACGCCTAAAGCAACATAGGCGGCAAATGATATTCTGTGAGCAATATAAGCGGAGGCTTCTTCCAGCTCAATTACCCGCATGCGAACGCCGGCTTCTTCCTGCCAGGCATTTCCATCTGCGTTGACGTTCTTCCCCATAACATCAATTTCATCTTTTACCAGAAGATCTGTACTAACACCAAACAAACGGCTCAATGCAATTATCCGTTCCATATCCGGGATACTTTGTGCGCCTTCCCATTTGGAAACAGCTTGGCGACTGACGCCCAATTTGTCCGCCAATTCTTCCTGCGACCAACCGTTTTGTTTACGCAGTTCCAATATTTTATCTGCTAAAATCATAAAAACATCTCCATTTCAAACTAGAATTCATCATGATTATGGTGAAATTATAGCTGAAACAGCAGTTGCGTAGTAGCAAGTGCGATTGACAATTACCGTTAAAAGCGCAATTTCTGCCGACAAATGAGCGCAACCGACCACCAATTCGTTTTCTCTCATGTTTGCACCGCACTTTCCAATCATCTTCACTGATGCCGCCAAACATTGGAATAATATCTCGCCAAACGTCGGAATAAAAGTTCGATAGCGCGCTAACTATTGTAATCTTGATAATATTATGATACTTTTTTGATAAAAGGAGGTTGATACTATGATCAATATTCGCCCAGTTTCCGATTTAAGAAATAAATTCCCAGAAGTAGAAGAAACAGTTATAAATTCAAATACACCAGTATTCCTTACAAAAAACGGTTATGGAACTATGGTTCTCATGAGCATCAAACAATACTCTGCTCTCACTGACGACATCGAAAGAAAACTCGACGAAGCAGATACTTTTGCCGCAAATACTTCTACGCGTCTTTCTAAAGACGACGTCTTTGATAGTGTAAGGAGAAGGGATTAATCAACACGAGAACACCCTTACTACAGGATTAATGTACGCAACTTTTCTATTTTTTACGTTGTCATCGACGACACTATGGAAGTGCGAAGACTTCTATACTCAAAACGAAATATTGACGCACTACTGGAATAACTATTCCTAATAACAATCATTATTATGCTAACGGTTATTAAAAAAGCTATCGTTAAAGGTTTAAAATTGACTTTATAGCCTGATTTCAGGCATGATATCCATTCTATTAACACCATGCCCATGCAATACTAGATTGTTGGCCGGGAGCCTTGGTGTTCTATGGAAATACACAGGGTTCCCATAGATAGCTACACAACTTTTTACCTCTTAGATGAAGATAAATGTAGCGTGACGATTGTTCGTATCTTTTATACAGGCAGAAACATTGAAAATATTATCAACAACAAATAATGGAAATTCGACAATATGTGACATATCTTTCTAAAAGCCCAATGTAACGTTTTATATAGTCAAAATCATGACTTGGCGCCAATGAACTTTTTTGACGCACAGGTCAAATAATTTCAGTAGACTAGCCAGATGCAAAGAATATGCATTTTTATATGTGTGCAAAAATCGAATTTCATTTCTTATGATCAACTGTCATGTAAAACACTAAAAGCATGTACAAAACCCGGAAACTAAAAATCAGAAGAATGCGGAAATCAAAACTGAAAAACACATTCTTCTGACCAATTCCCAACCAACTACCGGTTCCCGGTTCTTACTTATCACGCAACTTACCAACTTGCGTAAATTCCTTATCCCCAACACACATCTTCTTATCAGTGAACTTTACTCGCATCATTCTGCTAATAATATACTCATCCGTTATCAGCACAAAAAATTGCTTTTCTTTTTTATTCACCAAGTAATACTGTTCACTGCCAATACTCTCTACCGCTTTACCGAATGCAAACGTATCAAACAAAGGAATATCACCGAACAAAGTAGTAATACACCCGATAAAATTATCCATAAACTTTTCAGACGAATTTGGAATAAACTTCGTCACCGTGAGCATAATAATTTCAGCGTCTGCATATTCATCACGAATAATTTGTTCCTTCATCTTGATTTTCTTACGAACACTCAATTTTTCATTAAGACCATACTTCGCTAAATCAATAGGCTTCTTAATGATTGACAAATCAATAGCATTGTCTTTATCCAACAAATAGTCGACAGTAACACCCAGCGCATCCGCAATCACCTTCAAATTTGCAACATCCGGCAGACCGCGACCACCTTCCCACTTCGCTACCGCAGCACGCGAAACCATAATCATTTCAGCAAGTTCTTCCTGAGTTAAACCCGCTTCCACGCGCGCATTTCTGATTTTTTCTCCCAACAACATCGTATAACTCCTTTCATTGGCTATGAGCTTTCGTTCTTAACGATTATTTGTTTTGCTCGTAATGCAATTAATAACCGCACTGCGTAATTACATGCTAACGAGCAACATATGAATAGAAAAGGAACTAACTAGAACACAAGCGTTACGAATCGTAACATGGCATTTTCTTAGCACACGCGCACATAATTATGTGAAAATAGCTGTTTCAAAAGAAATTTATACAAAACTAACAGAGAATGTACAAAATCCAAGGTGCACGAGCCATACAACACAACGCGCCGAAGACCGATATCCACCTCATTGCTCTGCTCTCATTCATGCCAATCCCCAACAACAAACGTACGGAATAAGGCAACAGAAACATAAGTTTGTTGTCAAGAGCATGCTGAGATATATAACACAGAAAGCAACAGTTTCAGAGTATAAAAGGAAAAGTTTCATTGCATACAAGAGTTAAGAAACTAGAACTAATGTTTATGTAACGATCTCTTGCCATAATAGCGGGATTCATTAATATCTTTCATCTGAAATTATATGCTCTATTCCACTATGCTCCGATTTAAGATATTCTTTCATAAATGTCGGGTAAGCCTTGCACTTATCAAGCTCATCTATAGATAACCAATGCATTGTCTCTTTAGCACCTGACTCTGTAGTACTATGGCTCGTAAAATCTCTTTTGCCCAGGGACTTCATCAAGTAGTAGAGTGTAAGCTCATGGAAGTCTACTCCATCTAAGCCGGAGCTGCCGATAAATAAGTTCTCGTGTACGACAGCAAGGTGATCGACCTCGTAATTAAGACCTGTCTCTTCAAATACTTCTCTCTTCACGGCCTCTTCTGATGTCTCGCCCATGTGAACCGCTCCGCCAACTGAGTAGTAATAGTCGTCCTCATCATTTCCTGCAAATAGCACACAACCTTCTTCTACTATGATGGCTGCTGCTCTATACCTAAATGCTTTTTTATCGTTAATAAATCCGCAATTATGCTCCATAGTTTACTCCTTTATTTTTTATCTAATGACTGTGACTTATGGTTCAAATGAAAACAAGTTCCCAATCTGAATTGAAAATCCAAGTGATTGATACATTTGTATATCACACTGTGCACAAGCAACAATCATTGAACTTATTGCACTCGACCCTAGAGCGTTGATATCTTCCCTCATACAGCAAAATCGCACTCAAAAACCGCGAGAACCCAGCTTAAAGCCGCTTCGCATTAAACCTTTTAACGATAGCCCTCGCTAAGCCCTGCTACACAAGGGCAAACTTGCACCCACCTAATCAGCTTTTGACATCAATACGACACTCTCGACGTGCATCAAAGTCAAGTGAAAGATTATAGTTACGTGGAAAATGCTCTTCAGCAGCATACTCCACATCATCTTTATTCGGCTCATAACCATGCTTAAGATTAAAATGCTGGATATATTCTTCTTTCCAAGCTTCAATCTCAGCTTTTTCTTCAACAGTTCTAGTAGGACGCAGGTTCTTATTGTTGTAGTAAACCTCACTGTCATCCATTGAGTGAAGCATCTTAATATCAGCTTCAGTGACACCATTTTCGCCCGGCTTAATCTCGATAGTTTCTTCACTATAACTACCATCTTCATTACGAACACAACTTGTATACTTATACGTTGCTCAATCATTGCTATTAGTTTTGCGAGTCCTCATGCTCACCCTTCCCGCCTGCAGCGGTAGGGTGAAGACACATACAAAAAAGAGCCGATACTTTATGAAGTACCGACTCTAATACCTGAAAAACAGCCATAGTAGAATAGAGGTACTTCATAGGAGTCATGAAAAAACCATGAGGATCCTATTGACGTATCTCATCGCCCTATAGCTAATCAGGCTTTAACTGTTTACTAGTAGTGTCTTATTGATTAATCATTAACCACAATCTTGTTAATTGTTCCAAAAATTCTTATAACATTTACCCGCTCTTTCTTAAAACCCGTATCATGAGTGTAAAAAAGAGTGGAATAATCTCGTTTTTATAACAGTTTGACATGTAAAAACCACACTTGCCTTGAAAGCTACGTGCTTTGAGGTTTAAGCGTTAACAATGTTTTCACCCCCCTTCTCGTTAAACAACACTCGTTTTAGAAAACAAAACGAGCATTAGCCACGCTCTAATAGAGTCCCAACCGTGGCCAATAAAGTCCAACTGTATTTAATACAATCCCAACAAATCTAATATAATCCCAACCGTATTAATATCAGAAATCCTCACTCCGCAAAAAGTGTTATAAGCCTAACTACTTTTAGTGTTACCGTTAGAGCTTCTGATTAAAACACTTCAGATAAAACGTTCAAGTTATTACTATGCTAAAAATGCTCTTCAAAAACCTGACAAATACGCACATATACGAGGTTGCATACACAAGATTGCAGAAGAAAACTTCTTTACTTATGACTCTCCTAGAATATGGTTAGCGTTGAGAACTAAAGGTATTAGAGTATCTGAAAAAGCAGTAAGACGGCTCATGAAAGAAGAGTTAATTGAGGTTAGATATGCCAGGCGTAAAAGACGCTATTCAAGCTATATAGGAGAAATTACTCCTGCATGTAGTAACATTGTTAACAATAATTTTCATGCAGATTCACCTAATAAGATTTGGCTTACAGACATTACTGAGTTTTCAGTAAAAGAGTCAAAACTCTATTTAAGCCCTATGATTGACTGTTTTGATGGTAAAGTGGTCTCTTACGCTCTTTCAAACCACCCAGATCAGAGTCTTGTAGATGAAATGTTAGAAGAGGCTTTAACTACCCTCGACACTACAGAATGTAAAAGCTTAGTTATTCATACCGATAGAGGAGGTCACTATAGAGGCGGTAGGTGGATTGAGAGGTTAGAAGGTCTTGGTAACACGCTCCATGTCAAGAAAAGGAAACAGTGGAGATAATGCTGCCTGTGAATGCTTTTTTTAGACGAATGAAAACAGAAATGTATTATCCACTTAACTGGGATAGTACAGAAGAATTACGTCAAGCTATTCATACTTATATTGATTCTTACAACAACCACAGAATTAAAATGGGGCTTAAAAGACAATTATGGAACATCGTGCTATGATTGCACAAAATGTCTAAAAATTGTCCTAAGCCCCAAGCGACATTTTTATGTCGCCAAAATTGTCGCTTTGTCGCCAATGGATACAAAATTTAGTCATTTTGCTTAGCGTTAAGAACGTTCAATAAGTTTATAATTTCATCAAGTACGCTTGAAAATGTGATTCCTTTTGTATAACTATATTTTTAAGCAAGTTATCGTGGTAGATTTTGCTAGCTAGAATAAGTCGTCGTGAGATCCTAAGCGTAGAAATATAATGCAATCTTCTTTAACTTGATACAACAGTAGAACATCTGCAGACACATGCAATTCATGCACGCCTTTATATGAGCCTTTAAGAATATGATCTCTATAAGTTGCAAGTTCGCGAGAATCTGCACCATTGCAAATAAGTCTTACAATATTGATTACTTGCTCAATATCGTAATGCTTCTGCTTATATTTCTTAACATCTCGCAGATAGATTGGACTATAAAATGGCGGTTTAGGCATTGCGCATCAGCTCAGCAAAATCGTCTACAGTACCTGCAGCTATTGGTTTTTCTTTCATAGCTTCATCAATAGCATGCTCATATGGAGAACTTTCAAGTGAAAATGGGAAACGTTGCGTATTTACAATCTGATATAAAAATAGGTTGACTGCTGAACTCATATCAAGACCATAATGTTCAAGAACTTGCGATGCGCTATCTCGTATTTCTGGATTAACTCTTACACTTAATCTGCCTGTTCTAGCTGTTTTTGTAGAAGTCATGTCGTTTCCTTTAAGCTCAAAATCATGAATTTGTTATTCATGCTTTGCTTTATTATAACAGACCTACAGCACCCAACGTAATACCAAAGTAGCACCATTGTGCACACAATTATTACTAAATCGCGCGTTATCGTGGCAAAAATTGCAAAATTAGCAAAAACTGCCACGATAACGTGTATAACATAGCAACGAAGCAGCATTCTGCATTGCAAATTAACCGCCTACTTGCATCTGCTGCACAAAGGTTCGTCCAAATACTCGATTGAAGCGCAAGAAAGCACAATAAGCATCTTGCGCAATGGCTATTTCTCTGCATGAAGCGGAACATGTACATTAATAATCCACGAATCGCCATCTTCAATAACTTTAAAAGTTCCACCAACGCATTCCGCAAGCATCTTATGAAAACGCAGTCCATATCCTAATTGCAAGTTAGCAAGAATACCTCGTTGCGCACTATTTATACACGTAATATGACATTCATGGTCATTAAGCATTACATTCATGGCGTATTCTTTAGGCTTTGCAGCATGCTTTTTTACGTTCGCAAGCAGTTCTCGGCAAATATACTCAATTTGAGCACATTCTTCAAAAGGCAAATGGATTGATTGAGAATCTTCAGTAGCTAAATCACTACTCAAGTCAATGGAACCAATATAGCCAAGCTTTTCAAATGACTTTTGTTCACAGTCAAATAAAACGCGTAAGCCTGTACAAAAATCTTTATAACATGTAGTCGATTGCATAACATCGCCAGTGCTTGCAGTTGTAGCATTGTCAAGAAGAGAAATGATATTACGTGCTCTATGAACAGTTGTAGTAGCACGTTGAAGAATCTCTCGCGAATTTTCACGCTCTTGCTCATGAGTCGTTTGAGGTTCAATAGATTGTTGAGCCATCATCATAATGCTGGAAAGCTCATTAGTTACTTCATCGTGCATGCGAATTGCGGCAATAGTGGCATATTTTTGAAAAACGTTGTAACGCTGTGCAAATAATTGTTCCTGTTGTTGGTGAATAGTAGAAATATAGTATTTTACGATTGCGCTAGAAATAAGAGTGATAAGAAGCCACCATGCTAACACATAAGCGTTTTGAAAATCGCAGATAATAAAGAACCATGAAGATACTCCGCAAGAAGAAAGCACGGTGTACCAAGGTTGAGTAATTACAGCAATTGCCAAACAAATCAATATGGTAAGCATCATAGATGAGTAGTTGATATTTGGCGCAATAATTACCAACGGCATCCAAATAAGTACAATAAAAGATGCTTTACGAGGCCATATTGCAATACATAAGCAGATTACAATCCATACTATTTCAATCGTAATGGCATGCCAATTAGAGTAGTAATGAAGATTATTATAGGAACAAATCTCAAGAATCAAAGTACAACTTATGATCACACCAATTCCAATTTTCTGCCAAGCGTCATGCGACAAAAAATTGATCATACGCGTTAATAATTTCATAACTACCTACTTTTACACGTTAATTTCTTACACGTTATATGTCATGCGAATATTTTGCGAGCACAGCAAGCGCCTGCATGCGACTTTTAACTTGAAGTTTTCCATAAATACGACGTAAATGCGTGTTTACTGTTGAAACTTTCACATTAAGCTGATCTGCAATCTCTTTTGACGAATACCCCTGTTTGCACAAGCGCATAATTTCCGATTCTTGAGGAGACAAAACTGAAGTCTTCGAAAGTTGAGAAATCATATTAAATGATTCTTGCGGAGTGTGAAAATAGTCAATATATTGTGGCAATTCTGGGCAACCGTAGCTCGCTGCGCGCGATTGGATAGCTGCAACTACGTCTGCTAAATTGTCTTTATGCACTAGCGCTTGACCACCCGACTTAGCAACTTGCAATACGTATTCATCCAGCATGTAGGAAGTAATGCCAATTAAAACAATATTGCTATTGCGCTCGCGAATTGCTTTAATTACATCAACACCACTCATTTCTCTCATTGACATATCTACTAAAAGTACGTCAGGAGTATTTTCTGTAACGCAACGATGAATAGCTTGTTTTGCAGAAGAACACATCCATGCACAAACAAAGTTTTCAGGCAAACGACTTTTCAGAAGAAGTTGCATATATCGCAATACAAGCGTGTCATTATCAACAATTGCATAAGTAGTGTTCATACAATATATGATATCTTGTTTTGGAATTTGCTTGTCAATAGATGTTTAGAATGATGATTAAAATGCTTCGGCTCTGTCGCAAAGTAATTGTGCGATAAAGCCAAAGCATTATTTTCATATTTTGCAATACAAAATTGCAATACATGCATCATAAATCTATGACAAAAGTGAACAATTTATTACTATTTCATCCAAAAATGAGACATTTCCCAGCGCCAATTGCGATTGATGCTACGATACCTGCAACATTCACCTTCAATCCAAATTTAGCGATTTGTTTTGCAAGGAATTTAGCAAGCTTATCCCAAGCATGCCCTTCAATATAAGCTTTAAAATCACCACTGGAAAGCAGTTGAGCAATATCCATCCCAGGAATTAAACCTATAAGTTCGCCGCCCATGCAAGACCAAAAATCCTTATCTTGGCTATTCGCGCGGATTGCGTCCAACAGGTTATCATTTGTATATACTTGTCGAATACCTTCAGCAATGTATGCGGCCATTACTTTTCCATATTTCATCTTAAGGAGCTCATCTTTAACAGAAACCACGCCATTCTTATAACTGCTAGCTTCTTCAAAAATAAAACGAACTTCTTGTTCAATTTTCTTAACATCCTGTTGTACAATAGCTGTAGACTTATTTTCAGTCGCTTCCGCAGCTGGAATTGTTGTTGACAAGAATCCGAAAGACAAAACAGTCACAATCAGTGATGTTACAATCTTTTTTACCTTTAACATAACCGTATCTCCTTACTTAATGTGCGATTGTATTGTTTTTCTCAAATTATCAAGATTGTACACATTAAAGTGCCATACGCTAGCACTTTCCGTTGGTACACTCCATTCTTCGGTTTTACTATTGACAGTAAAGCGAATTATTTGAGTTGTTGGCTTATTTATAACTTCAAAATTAGTGAGTTGATTCCACGGAATGCGACGAAGATGCTTATCGTCTAATTTAGCTAGATTACCCGAGCCTAAAATGGCATTCGGATTAACCACAATAAACTCATTATTAGTGGCAGCGACAATACGCGCATCAACGCCTTGCGCTACATAGAATAATTTAGGTAACAAAAATAGTTTAATTAAATCTTTCCACCAAGGGTCGTATTTCATTGTAAATACATACGTCTTATCAACTG
Organism: Gardnerella sp. c10Ua_244; assembly: GCF_055818055.1. NCBI lineage: Bacteria > Bacillati > Actinomycetota > Actinomycetes > Bifidobacteriales > Bifidobacteriaceae > Gardnerella > Gardnerella sp. c10Ua_244. Next base: position 16,896 of record NZ_JARFVS010000004.1, on the reverse strand, counting down.
AAAGATTGTGATCTTTAAAATACTTGACGATATCTTCTTCTCGTATACCGCGCAAAGGATTAGTCATAATAAGCACCTCCTTGTGATTCTTGTTTTGTAAATTACCAACATACTAACGTTCAAATTTTATCTACACAAATAGGCGTACTTATTTTTAACGATAGCGTTTTTAGAAAACTTTTACTATTAGTAGTTTGTATGTTCCTAACAACCAACATTTAAAAATATTTACATTTTGGAACCATTCTTAAATAAAGACATATTTATGGAGCTATCGTGGCAGTTTTTGCTAATTTTGCAATTTCTGCCACGATAACTTGTTATTTTTGTGTTTTATAAGTCCTGTAACGCTATTCTTTTATCTTCTGCAGACTGCTTAGATGACGTATCGTCTTTCTTAAGAGAATGCGCATATCGAATAAGACTTCTTGCAATAAAGAACACTAAAGCACATATAACAAGTGCAATAAGAATGTCAATTATCGGACCAAATAATGCATAGCTCATGATTCATCCTTCCTTTTTCTATATTCGTTTATGAGTGTTCGAGCTGTGTCAACATCGTATTTATCGTCAATAGCAAGACTCTTTACCAAAAGAACGAACGGATCTTCTGGCTCATTGTCACTTATGCGCAGTTTTTCAATAAGCCTGTTAAGCCTGATTCTCATCGTTGGGTAAGAGACTTGATACATTTGCGACATTTCTTTTAACGACCCAGACGATAATACAAAGTTCTTTATAAACGACATATCTTCATCTGTGAGATTAGCCATCCATTTTGGAATATGATCCATATCACCCCTTTCTTCAACCTACAAAACTTTAATTAAATTAAACTTTTATTAAAAAAATTAAAGTTGTTGTATGGGTTTGTCAAGAATGAGCATGAGAGATATGACGTAAAGGGGGGCTTAGGACAATTTTAACCTATAACTCCAATCCTTATTTTTGTTTTACGCCTTCGATTCGCTGAGCTTGCTCAAAGTTGAAAGCACAGTGTGCTTTCAACGCGAGCGAAGTACGTTAACATCCTGTGCACTCAACCCTAGAGCGTCGACATCTTCCCTTATACAGCAAAATCGCACTCAAAAACCGCGAGAACCCAGATTAAAGCCACTTCGCATTAAACCTTTTAACGATAGCCCTCGCTAAACCCTGCTACACAAGGGCAAATTTGCACCCACCTAATCAGCCCTAGACATCAATACGACAGTCTCAACATGGCACGATAGGTCCGGATTGATGTCAGTCATCAGGAACCTATTCAGACTAATACGAAATGTGGCAACATATCTCCGTTTGTTAGTGGAAACATATCCACAAATTCTATAGCAGAAAATTCTTGATACATTCCGCTATCCATATCACGGTCTGAACCTCGCCCATCCAAGGAAAAAGTTCAACTTTTTTATTTGTTTCTACTATTTATAGTGATTCCAACATAAAAGTCAAATCTTGCGAGGAACCGCCATCGCCTCAATCTTGTCCGTTCTTCCTACAAAAACAGGTCAACAGATATTTTTCGTCCTAACTGATAGCCAGGTTTCCGTGCACTCGACCTTATCATACCTGAAAATCCTGCATCGAACGAGAGAAACATTTTGACTATTTCTTTGCATTTTCTTCCAGTTCCAACATGTATTTATCAAAGTCAGACATGAACAATCTGTCCTGAATAACACGATACTTTTCAAATTCAGTCTCGGCTTTAGCCTTGGCAATCTCTGCCGTAATCTTTCCTGCATCCTGAAGGACCTCTCTGTCATCAGCCATCAGGAATAGATCCAGACGCTTTGCCCAGTCCTCCATTGTCATCAGAATGTGACGTTCAGCACGATCCTCTGCCAGATCTAAATACGCTGAAACAATACGCTCTAATGAACGCATTTCCTGATCAGAAAGATAATTTTTTGCAACAGTCACATCACTTTTTACGATCTTGCCTTCTGGTACTGCTGCCCATGTAGTTAATCCCATATGCGGCTTGCCTGCATCTGCTCGCTCATAAATTAACTCTGCTGCCGTATGTCCGTGAACTGCATAATGCATCTTGTTCTGCACCTTGGCAAAAAACTGCTTTGTCGCTTTTGCTGTGCGGTCATAATCAAGAGCTGTAGCATAGATGTCCGTTATCTTCTGATAGAATCTACGCTCAGATAAACGGATCTCACGAATCTGCTCAAGCAAACGATCAAAATATTCTGTTGTGAGCACGGAACCACCGTTTTTTAAACGCTCATCATCCATAACCCATCCTTTGATGGTATAGTCCTTTACGATGCCATTAGCCCATTTACGAAACTGCACTGCTCGTTCATTATTCACCTTGAACCCAACAGCAATAATCATTTGAAGATTATAATGTTTCATATCACGAGTAACCTGACGTGAACCTTCGGTTTGAACTATCCGGAAATTCCGGATAGTTGCATCTTCCTCAAGCTCTAAGTCGGAATAAATCTTCTTAATATGCTCATTAATTGTACGAACATCCACGCCATACAGCGCGGCCATCATCTTCTGTGTCAGCCATATATTTTCGTCCTCATAGCGCATCTCAATACTGTCCTGCTGATCGCCGACAGAGGCAACATAGGTCAGATATTCTGCTGCACTGGAACGAATGGTTATTTCATCTTTTTTCTTTTTCAAATAAGAGACCTCCTTCTTCGATAAATCACTCTATAATAAACAATGAATGAATTTCTGTATGCTCTCATCGCCCATGACAACGCTTATACTTCTTCCCACTTCCACATGGACACAATTCATTGCGGCCTATCTTCTTCGGCCAATTTGCTCTTTCCTGAACCATAATAGGAATTTTTCCGTCATGCATAAGTTCAAGTTCCCTAAGACGATATAAATATTCAGAGACTCCCAATATAGCTTGAAACATACACATTGCCTCATTTTCAAATTCAAGCAAATATTCTGTTTTCTTTTTTGTTCTATCTTTCGGATTAGGAATATAAGTTATCAGCTGGTCTACTGAATTGTATTCAACATCATTATGACCGATAGCATTTCTCAATTTCGCATTCACGAGGATTTTCAAAAAGCCTGTATAGTCCTCAGAATCCAAGCAAAAATGATATCTTGATGCTTTTGTGAGTTTAATATAATCCTCTAAAAACTTTACATTTTTCTCAATCGGATTCATAGCATTGATATCAGACCTATACTTAATATTGTTAAGAGCAACAGGAATAATCATCAAATTACCTAATGCCTCATAAACATCCAGATAAAACTGTTTTACACTATCAAAACTGCTCGTTGTGGAACCTTCGTATTCAAAATCAAAAGAATTATCTTTACAGTATTGTATAGCCAATGCAGGTATAAGTCTTTGATATACGACCATAAACTCATCGTAGACCTTGTAGATCAGTTCCTGTAATTCTTCAAGGTGGAATCCATCATGAGAATTAAGGAACTCAATCAGGTCTTTCATTTGCGCTGAATCCATTTTCAATATTCCAGTGCTAAACGAAAGGTCATTATAGATATCTTTTCTTAATGATGAATAAAATCCATATACCTCAATCATATGGACAGCTCTCAATGTTTCGAATTCATCTCTACATTGAAAAAAATGACCAGAAAACTCCTTTTGAATCTCTTGAGTTAAGTATTCGCTATTGTTTTTTGCTAAATTGAGAATTCTTTTATAGTTCTTCCACTTTTTGGCAGTTACGTTCAACTTAGACACATCTTGTCCAAATTCCTCATAAGAATTATTCGTTTTCATACAATTCATATATCGAATAAACGGTGTAATCACTAGTCTCTCTAAATCAGCTGCTTCTACTTGTTTTAAGGTAGGAAATTCACCAGAACACTCAATAATGTAATCCGCATTTTCGCCCTGAACTTCATCAGCATTATCAAAAGAAAAACTTAACCCCGGACGATCTTGCCCTATCTTCACGCTACCAGACAAAGAGGTTCCACATTTACCGCATGCTACTTCTATCGGATGTTCTTCTTGACAGCCAACTTGTAAACGAACTCTAGTAATACATCCGCAAACCTGACATTTTATAAAAGTATTAAAAACCATAAAACCTGCCTCCTTTCGCTGGATTACATAAACATATCATCGTTCCAAACGAGTTTTACCAAGTCAATGAGTACTGCTATTCTTTCAGCAATTTCATTCTTACCAAATGAAGCATACGATTTGAAGCCAAGATTATTATCTAAAACGAACTTCTTAAATTGGGGATTATTCTGATATGCCAGATCACCAAGTGATTCAGTATAGATATTTCCTTCATTGGAACAGTACTTTTTCAGTTTGTAATCATACTTTGCATCATTTAAGCTTGCATTGATGCTCTTATGAAGAAGCAATAACGCACCGATGCTATTTCTCCAACGTCTGAAATCGTCTCGGTCAGAATATTCCGCGGTAAACCATTCATAATGGTCTGTAATAATGTGCTCAATCTCAAATGGATTCTTTGTTTGAGTGTTCATGTAATTGCAGTAGTTTGATGCAACACCAGTATGTTCTTCAATAAATCCTGTAATACGTGCAAGGATATTCTTAATGTATTTCTTAGTAAAGCTGTTAAGTCCTAAATTACTTAATGCTGCTGCCGGGTCAAATGCGAGATTGATATACTGCTGTTCTAATTTCTGTTTCAATGTAGGTATGTCTGTCATGCGGATATCCTTAGTAACATTGAAAACAAAGTTTTTAATTGTGCTGTAATTTACAGAGCTGCACTTCGTTACTCTGGATACAATCAAAACATCAATAAATCTTGCTACCAGATTAATCTTCTCAATAATAACTGGCCATGAATCTTCATAACATACAGGTGCTAATAATAGCTGTGGCTGTAATGTGAAGTTAACTTGCGCATTGTAATATACATACTTTGTTTCTTCAGCGAACGTTGTTTCTGCCTGACGGATACGCTCATAAACCTCTGCGAATTTTGCAAATTTCTTTATGAACAACTCAAAGTCATCGGAACCATTAAGTCCCAGCTTATCACGTTCATCTCGTACCCATTTGTGGAAGAAACCGCCGATGATATCAAAATCCTTATTTACTGCACCAGCTTTTGCTTCACGAATTGTTTCTGCATAGTGAGCTCTCAACCATGCCTTAATAAAGATCTCATCGCCTTTGTCATCGTACTTCTTCAAAGTAAGAACTTTTTCTTTCCAAAGGCCATTCATTTTTTCTCGTATGGAGTCAGATTTTATCTCCGAAAGCAAATAGCCCTTCAACATTTCGGTGGATGTCAAACTCAAACCACGATCATTCATTGTAACGAATATCTTATGAGCGTCCTGTTCTGTTGTTGCTACAATCTCAATAAAGAATACTTTCTCCGCAACCCAATCACAAAAATGCAGCAACATATCATCTGTAATGCATGCCGGGAAAACATCCTGAATATCTTGATAACGACCATATAGATTTTTTACGGACTCACCAGCACCAGTAGTATCAAAGTCAGTATCGTTGAAAATTGCATTCATACAATCCTGCCGGTCATCTACATTGATATTAAAAGACTTCGAGCCAAAGGACTCAGAGAAAATCATGGTCTCAATCATGTTATAACTCTGACCGATGCTCTTTAATCTGTTATTAAGATACATCAGTAGCAATGTCAAAGATGAGAATCTTTGCTGACCATCGATAATAGCATTCTCCCTACCAGCTAATACAATAGATCCCATAAAATACGCTCCATAATCAGCAACTGCTAGTCTAGAGTCCCCCGGATGATAATACTCTAAAAATTCCGAAGTTAAATCGTCTATCAGTTCTTCAATATGCTTTCTCTGCCACATATACTCACGCTGATAATAATGAATTGAATATTTTGTATTCTGCAAAAGCTGCTTGAGATTCTTTGGTGAACCTTCTATCTTTTTCATTAAGCTTCCTCCTCCAGAAACAGTTCCGGTGTATTATACCAAGCCAACTCAGCATCTGCTTTAACACCCTTGTTAAGACATTATAATAGTGATTTCTTGAGTTCTAGCCCTGTTCCTGATTTATAAAAAACGTATTCTGCTTCGTGTTGTAATATGTACAGAGCAGATTTCCTTGAAAAGCCATATTTTTGAATTTCAATTGAACGCTTATTTGTTGAACCATTTCTATGTTTCCAAATTCTAAACCTTGTTCTGTCTTTTTCTTTGGAAGCGGAACGGTTAAAACTTTGTCAATCGCCTTTAATGCCTCCTTAAATACAATAGAAAAATGTTGTAGAGTAGCTGTCTTGCTTATGGATGCTGTAAACGCAGATGATAAAATAATTGCAAGTATAAAATTAAGGGTTGTAATATTTCCATAGTAAAGAAATATACTTCCCAAAATCATGACAATAACTACTCCAATTTCCATAAATATGTCAATAAGTCCCATTGGAATTGTGATTGCCCCCATACTCTTTTTAACCTAGTAAACATACTCTCTTGCCGTTTTTAATGCTCTTTCACTTATCTCCTCTTCTTTCGAAAAGGCCTTAATAACAGAAATATTTTTTACATATTCCATTAGCTCTTCTCTCATCTTCTTTTCGTGATTAAAATAAATAGCAAAGTTTTTATCCATTGTTTTCTGCGAAAGAACTTTTACCAAATACATAAGTGGAACTCCGGCAATCATTCCAAGAGCAAGACGCCAATCCACAAAAATCATAGCTACAAAAATAATGGTAGGTAGAAGTGTAACTGACATTATTTCAGGAAGACCATGGGCAAGGTATACTTCCACTTGTTCCACATCATGCTGAACAATGTTGGTAAGCTCTCCTGTATTATGTTCTTTAAAAAATCCTAAACTTAGTTTTTTTAGATGATCAATAATATCTAACCTAAGTTCTGTTAATTTTTCGTATGCTTTCTCATGAGCAACCTTTGTTGCAAAATAGTAAAACACGCCTTTTAACACAAATGAGATAAAGATTCCAAAAAATACATACTTTAAATCAACTTCGTTAGTATTGTTTGTGATTAAAGAACTAATCAAATATACAAGTAAGATTTGTGGTATCAAATCAAATACTATTTTTAAAGCAAGGAGTGCATTGGATAAGCCATTTTACCTATCACTTTTTCCTTAATTCTTTTTCTGGCATAAACAACGCTCCTTCCAAAACTGAATAATATTGAATTTTAATTCAATATTAAGGTTTAAAATAAGACTTTGCTGATTACGCAAAGTCTATTTTTAGTGCTTATTATAAGGATTCCACTCCCTTGTAATAACACCTTGCAATAAGTTTTAGCATATCTTTCGCCCACTTTTCACTTTGATAGTGCCTTACTATCTCAAGAAACCCCTCTGTAAAGTTACTGGCTAAAATATGGGCAAGCATTGGATCATATTTCTGTTTAGATTGTCTTTTTAAACTTACTTCAATATGAACCTGCATTTGCGATATGAGTTTTTGTTTTGCTTCTGCATGCTTTGTACCTGAACTTTTATCCATTAAAATAATTAACTTCTTACGCTCTTTTAAAAGTTCATGAATATAATTTTCTCCAACTTCATCAAACCTTTCAGAAGCAGAACCCTTTTCCAAAGATTCTTCCTCATTAAAAGCTGAGTCAAAGTTTATATAAACAGAACTTACTACTGCATCAAACAAAACTTCCTTATTTTTGAAATAGGTATAAATGAGTGCCACAGGAATATCTGCTTCTTTTGCAATTTCTGTTAATTTAGCACCTCTATAATCATTTTTATAAAATACTTTTTCTGCTGCATCAAGTATCCTATTTCTAACTTCTTCTTTCAATACTTGTGCCATATCACACCTCTTTCAAATAAAATACTGAACCTAAATTCAATATTTGTCAAGAGTTTAGTGTATTAGTTCAAAAAGAAACTGGATTTAAGACTGCAAGAAAAAGCAGATTTCCGTTAAATTACATCTCATTAATTCTGTTTGATAAAATTGTAACCACGCCAACAACCTTATTTTCCCACTTCACAAGGTGGGTGCAAAGTGGCGAATCGACTTGCATGAGCGATTAAATATAATTCGCGAATGCACTTCGATTCGCTGAGCTTGCTCAAAGTTGAAAGCACAGTGCGCTTTCAACGCGAGCGAAGTACGTTAACATCCTGTGCACTCAACCCTAAAGCGTAGACATGTTCCCTCAAACAGCCAAATCACGTTCAAAAACCGCGAGAACCCAGCCTAAAGCCGCCTCGCATTAAACCTTTTAACGATAGCCCTCGCTAAACCCTGCTACATAAGGGCAAAAATGCACCCACCTATTAAGCCTTTGACATCAATACGACACTCTCGACGTGGATTGAGAGAACTCCAAGTATAGCTACACTTTTTTGAGTGCACACTATGGATATTGGGTGCACTTTTTAACGATAGAAAAAGCTATCGTTAAAAGGTTTAAGATTGGCTTAATAGCTTGATTTTGAGCATAAAAAACAGCCTAGAGAGGATTACCCCTAGGCTGACTTTTGTAACATTTCAAACGCTCACATTCTTTTGACTTTTACGATGCCCTTTCAATATCCACACTAATCTCTGATTTAAAAGTTACGCTGAACCTGTCCTCGTAAACTTTTATTTTCTTGATGTACTTTCTTACCAGCTTCTCGTCATACTCACTAATATCGTGACGCTCACTTTTCAGAAAATCTTCCATTTCTCTGATTCGTCTTTTAGCATCTTCTTGACCTGCTTTTTCTATAAGAAGCTGCTGTTTCTTACCTTTCAGTTCATCAATCTCGTTGACAGTTTTCGTGTAGTCTTTTTTAGCTTTAAGCAAGGTTAGTAGTATCGCTTGTTTAACTGCAATTCTTTTATCAACCGTTTCAATCTCGTTTAAGTTATTGCCCGCGATAATTTCTCTAATATTATTCTTCAACGTATCCAATACTTCATCCGATTACCCTAACTAATCACCGGCTAAACAGGACGGACATTGAGCCTGACTTTAAGATTCATAAAAAGAAGTGGCTATTACTGACAGAGATCAGTAATAGCCACCCAACGTGAGATATTCGACTATTGACTTGAACCAAACAAACTTCAATCAGTCTTTCGAAGGACAGTCTTAAGCGAGATCACGGTGACACCAATAACAAAAGAGGTAAAACCAATTCTAATAGCAAATGTGCCATCCCATATTAAGGCAACCAGCATCGCGATTAAGGCAACCGTCAAGCCGAATGTCGCTACTTCACGGCAAAAACGAACGAGCTTGTCCATTTCCTTAAACACCTCCTCGTGCACATACTAATAATCAGGTTTCATTTTACCTTTTGAGCTATATTTTCCCACTTCACAAGATGGGTGCAAAGTGGGTGCACCTTTTAACGTTAACATCCTGTGCACTCGACCCTAGAGCTTTGACATCTTTCCCCATACAGCCAAAACACGCTCAAAAACCGCGAGAACCCAGCTTAAAGCCGCTTCGCATTAAACCTTTTAACGATAACGCTCGCAAACCCCTGGTATACAAGGGCAAAAATGCGCCCACCTAATCAGCCTCCTGCATCTTATGGCACGGTCAAGCGCCATGATGGTGGGGAAGCCCCGCCTATTTTTTTGTTTGAGTTTGAACATAAAAATAGCAGATAAAGGGAAGGAAATGAATTTACACCAAAGTTAAGACTTGACCGTCTAAACCTCATTTTCCTCATTATATTGCTGCAAATTACCTTCAAAACCAGTAATCTTTTCATTCTCGATAAGTAACAAAGAATCCGCTACATTGTTGATAAAGGACACATCATGCGTCACGAAAAGCAAGGGTCTGTCGTAGCCTTGAAGCAGCTCTTCTAAGGCTTCTATGGCACGAATATCTAAAAAGTTAGTTGGCTCATCCATCACCAAATAATTAAAGTTACCTGTTAGAAGCATCGCCAATTTCACCTTGGCTTTTTCGCCATCACTAAGCACATTCACCTGCTTGAACACATCATTTGTTTTGAAACCTAGACGAGCCAAGATGATTCTCGTCATTGACTGGTCATAGATTGAATAAGGTAATACGTTGTCCAGAATCGTTTTTGTATAGTCGAGTGTTTCTCCTAGCTGACTATAGTAACCAATTCGTAAATTCGGATGTGTCCACGTTTCACCGTTAAGAATCATGTTGAGCAAAGTGGTTTTCCCTGAACCGTTGTCACCTAATAAGGCAACTTTATTTGTATTGTCTATCGCAAAATTGACATTCTTAAAAATCACCTTGCTATCAAAGCTCTTATTGAGATTTTCTGCCCTGATGAGTACCTTGGAATGAATTTTTTCTCGCTCGTCCATATTGAGCTTGATGGCTGCATTTTGATATGGCTTACTCTTCACCTCTAGTTGATTTACTCTTTCTAAAGTGGCTTTTACCTGTTTGTCGAGCTTCTTCTTATTTTGTTGCCCACCCATTTTATGCAGCCTAGCTTCTGAGTTACCCATCCTTTTGGGTGTGGTTTTTACTTTTGCTGACTGCTGTTTTATTGCATTTGCAACCTGTAAAAGACGCTTCTTTTCTTTTACATAACTCTCATATTCCCTCTCAGCAAACTTATACCTCTTTTCTCTTTCGCATAGGTAAAACGAATAATCACCGCTATAAACCTCAATTTTCCCATTGACCAATTCGAAAATTTTCGTACAGGTTTGATTAATAAAATCTCGATCATGGGAGACAAGCATAAAACCCTTATTGCGAGAATAGAGCCGTTTAGCTAATAGCTTTCTTTGCTTAATGTCTAAATGTGATGTAGGCTCGTCAATAAGCAAAAATGCTTTATTATCAACTAAAAGGTGCTCCAGTTTCAATCTTTGCTGCTCGCCTGGACTACTACAATTCTGCTGAAAACGACGCTGATATATAAAACCGAGTTCATCTTCTAAATTGTTGAGCAAATAACTAATCTCGTCGTTCGTTTGAACTCGCCCTGCGTAGTCAGTATCAAGACTTGAAAGTATGCGTAAAAAGGTGGTTTTGCCTGTGCCGTTGTCACCAATTAAACCAACCTTGTCACAAGCACCAATAGATAGATGATCAATCGCAAATAAAGTTCTTGCACCTACAACTTTTGTTAAATCATCAATACGTATCATAAATCCTCCTTGAAAATACCGAGAGGATTTAACCTCTCTACATTAGTTAGAACAGGATTTATTAATTACCATCTTTTGATACCTCCGAAAATAATTGTCACTATCATACCATGTCCTCATATATAACTTAGTACCTCAAGCAACTTAACTATCGTCTTACTTATTTCACAAAGCTGGGTGCAAAGTGGGTGCACCTTTTAACGTTAACATCCTGTGCACTCAACCCTAGAGCGTAGACATGCTCTCTCAAACAACCAAGCTGTGCTCAAAAACCGCGAGAAACCAGCCTAAAGTAGTCACATACTAAACCTTTTAACGATAGACCCTGCAAACCCCTGCTACATAAGGGCAAAAATGCACCCGGCTATTAAGCCCTTGACATCAATACGACACTCTCGTCGGTATTTTCCTTAACCCGGAAGTCTTCCGCCTCGACGACTTTCTGGGTTGGCTTACCTTTTTCATCTTCAAGATGCGTTAACTCGAAAGTTCGCTGTCCTCCGTATAACAGCGGAATTTTGAAGTGGATTTTCTTGACGATGTCCTCGCCGTTCTTCCAATCGGCGTTTTCGTAAATTTCTATGTGGTCGATAAACGTGGCGTAGAAGCGCTTTTCGGCGTCGTTCTGGATGCCTTTCAGTGCCTGCCCAAAATAAGCCAATACTCCAAGACATCATCTACCGATACCTGCCCCAACTGAACACTTCTGAGCTTAGACATCGTCTCCTTGATGGACTGTTCCAGCTTAGGTTCAAAGAACTTACTTCTTGCCCGTCTGTTCCTGCCTGAGTCTCTCGCGAGCACGCATTATCTTCTGATAATCGGAATTCGTAAATCCGTCAGCGCGGACAGAGTTTGGGTCATCTGGGTTCCACATCTTCGTCAGTTCGATTGTCGCACCAGTCTTGTTAAAAAACCCTGCGCCAGCTTCCGTGTAGTATACGTTCAGCCCCGTCCCCGTTGTGCCTAGCGTCTTGGTGGAATTGCTGTTCGGCCACGGGTCGCTCTTTGCAACCGAAACGGTCGCCCCTCCGCCGTAGTCGTTGGCAGGCTGGTGGTTAAATATCCACGTATGGTCGTCCTCCTGCCTCACGCTCCACTCGCTGGACTTCCAGCTGGATGGTACGTCAACATAGAAGTAGTCCGTCATGAACGAGTACCCACTGTTGCTCGCTTTGGTCTCAGCAGCTTTTTGTTCTTCAGCGGCTTTCTCCTCGGCTGCCTTCTTCTCTTCCTCCACCTTCTTGGCCGCTACGGCATCATTCCTGCGCTTCTGTGCCTTTTCCTTCAAATCGTCAAGCTTGGATGCATCGATTCCGCTGTCCTTCGCTGCGTTATAAGCAGCTTCAATTTGCTCGTCTGTCACCTCTTCCGCAGGGATTGGCTCGATGGTGATTTCCTTCTCAACGTCGGTCTTGCCGTCCTTGGCTATACTTACCTTTGTAACCGCGTCCTTGGTGTCGTAAATGGTGCCGTCCTCTGCGATGGGCGATGCCTCAATCGCAAGGCTGTAGTCGCCCGGCTTGAGCGCTATGTTGGAAGAACTTGAACCTATGTAGAACACGCTGTCCACACCATTGTCCTTGGAATCTTTTCCAGTAGCGTGGACAGAGATTTTTGTGCCCCTATCTGTGTCAAGCCCCTTGGCATTTACGACTAGCGGAACGCCATAGGCCTTCGCCGCTTGCGCGTTGAAGTACAGATATGCACCTCCGTAGCCGACTGCTATTGCTGCTGTGACGCCAATCACTATTGCCACTATGACGCCAATCACCGCCCATAGTTTCGTTCGCTTCTTTTTACCTGATTCATCAGTCATTTCTTTTCCTCCATTTCCTTTCTCATGCTGTGTTCTGTCATTTATGGAATCAACTTGAAGTGCTTAAAAGCCTTGATGATTACATCGTGCTTTTCCTTCGGGCATTGAGGTCGATTTTTAGCAGCCATGCCTTCCTTTTCGTAAGAAAACTGCTTCTCAAGCCCTAATTCGTCTTTCACGGTCGCGATGTTCAGCGTCGATACCTTCAGCCCGTACTTGTCAAGCACATACGCCTGAATCTGCTTGTACGTCGCCTTCGGCGGCAGCTTGTCTCGCTTCAGTTCCTTCACGTCAATATCAACGTTCACGTACCCTGCGACATTTTTTCGGGTTAGTAAACATACCGTCTCGACGTGGATTGAGAGAACTCCAAGTATAGCTACACTTTTTTGAGTGCACACTATGGATAGTGGGTGCACTTTTTAACGATAGGAAAAGGCTATCGTTAAAAGGTTTAAGATTGGCAATTTACCAGCTTTTTGGCTGTATCAATAACCTTGTCTTTATACTTCACAACGTCTGCAATAGTTAACTTTTCAATGGCTCGAATGTAGCGTTCCATATAGTCAAAATCAGGTTCACCATCAGGAGTTACTGGAAGCGTAAATGTATCTTTTTGAATTTTCCTATTAGATATTGAATCCCCCCAATAATATTTAGACTTCAACGATTTTTGCAAAGAATCAATCATATACATATAAACATATTTTGAAAATATTTTTAAATACTTAGGATATAAAACGAGATTATGGCTATCATTTGAAACAAAATCTTGATCCTGATAGCTAAATGTCAGCGTTTTTCCGCCAATAAAGATACAGTGCCCTTTATCAAGTTGTTCTTCACTGCATGCAATATATGACATAACAGAATTATTTCTATCACTTGCAGTAATATATGGTGTATTACCACTATTAAGTATCAAATCATTTTTCATAAAACATTTCGTGTTTTTTACTTCAAAAATGTCAACTACTTTAAATTTCTTAAACCTTAGTGTCCCATTTTCGCAATCAGTTTCCAAAGAGCCGTTTTCGTTAGATGCGGATTTTCTAGAGAGAGAGAGTATTTTCTTATCTTCATCTGTCAGCTCATAGTCATCAAGGTTAGTTACCTTTAGATAAGCATCCAGCTCCTTGATGCGATCTTCCTCCAGCTCCTTGATGCGATCTTCCATATACTGCCAGTCAATGTCATCTACAGTATATTCGTGGTTAAGGTCGGAGTGTTCGATGACGGGAAGCTCAACAACTGTTTCGCTTATTTTTTCTTTGAAATGTCTAACGAGATAACTCTGATAATATTCACTATGTTTATTTAAGATGGCTATAAAATACATAGCGAGATTTTCATTAAATCCCCTAAACTTTGGAATAAGAGTTTTTGTGAATTGACCTGCGTAAAAATCATGTTGCATATAATGAAATTGCATACTAATCATTCCAACCGCAAGAGAATTTCCAGGTATAAGATGAGCATCATCAAAATATTTTACATACCCATATATCCCATTATTATTTTCCGTTCTTGTAAAATAAGGATATTTTTCCCTTTCACTAAATATAAAATTTTCCTTATCTAACTGAGGGTTATTTATAATGTCAAACAAATCACCAATTCTAAACTCCTTATTCATCCCACTGCACCTCGCCTTTCAAGATTGCACTCACTTTCCACGCCAAATAATCGGCTACCGTTTTCTTAAAGTCTTCTTCCGTAGGCGTAGTATCAATCTTTTTATGCTGGTTGTATGTCCAATCATCACCGTTAATAGTAATAGTGTCTTTTATCACCAACCCATTTACCTCGGTGTAGTAATCAGTTTTTGGCTTTTTACCAAGGCAAATTGCTACAATTTCGTCGTACCTCTCTAGAGCATGGTCAACGTTTCGCAAATTCACTTTTTGTGTTGACTTTTTACGATTTTGCCTTGCATAACCATCATTACTAAAATCAATAAACGTCACCATATCATCCACTTCATGCGCGCGATTTACCTTAAACAAATAGATAGCTGTTTGTACAGAAGACTTACCATTAAATAAATCAGCTGGCATATGGATACTTGCAAGCAACGTATTTTCCTTTAATATATGTTGTGCATACGCTTCACCTTGACCACTACCCGCATTTTCCTGAATTAAAACAGCACCATAACCTGTTTCCATTTTCGATAATGCTTCGTCTACAAAGTTAAGCCCTTTACCCGGTGCAGAATAAGGCGGATTCAGCAAGAATACGTTAGCTGGAAAATTATGCGACTTCATGAAATCAGGAGCTTCCTTATGTGAGTCACCACAAATAATTTGCGACGAACCATCCCCCATAAGAATCATATTCAAAACCGCTAAAATATAAATATTACCAAGAATCTCAATACCCAAAAGTTGATTTTGCTTAATGTTTTTAATTTTGTTATCTAAAACTGTATTATCTTTGATAGTGCTCTTTGCATCATCAATCATTAGCTCCATAGCAGATACAAGAAATCCAGAAGAGCCCATGCAGGTATCCCACACAAAAGAGTCTTTGTTAGTTCTTGCAATTCGTGCCATTAAGTTTGTTACAAAGCGCGGCGTTAAAACGACATCGTTCTTTTTATCATTATCAATCAAAACCCAATCATTAAGGCTGTTTAAGATTTTACCCGTAAAGTCTAAATGAATGTTACTTTCAAGTAATGGTAATATCTCCTCTTTTACCTGCTTATAAACCGCTTTAATTACGCTTTCACCATTCACTGGCTTCCAAAGATCACGCTTTTCAAACACAGGCTTTAAGTAATTATTAACCATCTCAATCTTGTCGCTTGGACATTTCTTCTTTTGCAGGAATGAATTGGTACGATTAAGGATTTTCTTTCCGTCATTATCAATCTCATCATCATTACTATAAAAGTCAGTTACTTCAAGTGGTTTTACGCCTTCTGTGGTAAGACCTGCCATAATCAAGCCACAGAAGAAATAGAGTTTATCATTTGTAGAAAGCAAATTTTTAATAGCAGAATCATCATAAATTCTTTGATGAATGCTTTTAATACTTTGCTCCAGCAACTCCTCTTTATCACGCTTAAGACTTTCAAGTTCTTTATCAGTAAGCAAAAGCCTATCTATCATGTTATAAAGAGAATCTATATTTTCACTTTTCATTTGTGAAAAATCAAAATCAGGAATTTCTTTAGGAACTTTTCCGTTCTTTTTAGAAATATAATAAGCTTTAAGCTCTGGGTTTGATACCCACCCATCCTTTAGTTCCCATCCGTTAATACCAATAACGATGACTTCACTATAAGTACCTTCATCAAGAATAGCCAGTCCATAATGTAAAGCTCCATTTACGGCATATTGCTGTACAACACTATGAGGATTTTTCCCTTTACTTATAAGCTCAATATCGCCATCTTTGGAAAGCTTTTCAAGCTTGTTTTTAGTTCCTTTGGCTTCAATCATCACAGGAATATCGCGGCGAGTACTATTTTGTAATAAGAGCTGAATATCAGGATTTATTCCCGGATCCACCGGATTTACTGTCTGCCTCTTTTAATGCTTTGGTAATAGAAGAGTTTATTTCTTCGGTCTTACCATAATGTCTGATATTCAATTCATCAAGCTGTGCTTTGTAAAATTCCTCAACTTTTTCTTCCGCACTTGCCATCTTTACCTCCTTATATCCATCCTGTACATTCAATACGTACCGAAACTACACCTTAGACATTAGGCAAACACTCTCCACATGGATTGAGAGAACTCCTAGTATAGCTACACTTTTTTGAGTGCACACTATGGATACTGGGTGCACTTTTTAACGATAGAAAAAGCTATCGTTAAAAAGTTTAAGATTGGCTTAATAGCTTGATTCTTGAGCATAAAAACAGCCTAGAGAGGATTACCCCTAGGCTGACTTTTGTAACATTTCAAACGCTCACATTCTTTTGGCTTTTACGATGCCCTTTCAATATCCACACTAATCTCTGATTTAAAAGTTATGCTGAACCTG
>NZ_JARFVS010000037.1:0-311 GCF_055818055.1 Gardnerella sp. c10Ua_244 | reverse complement strand
CCGTGTAATCCTACGAAAGTAAACGGTGGAAGAACAAGAAACAAGTATTTTCACGATAAGGAAAAGTGGGAGCTGTTTAAATCGTATAACAAGCGTGATGTGGAAGTTGAGATGAGTATTCAAGAAAAGATCTCACGCTTTCCCGTGCCAGACTTTTTATGGCAGGAGTTTTATCTCGACCAAACCATAAACGACCGTGGGATAGAAATAGATCCTCTTTTCGTTAAATCAGCCATAAAACTCGACCAGGAGGTGAAAACGCATCTCATGAGTGAGCTTAAGCATATTACAGGTTTAGAAAACCCGAACTC
>NZ_JARFVS010000036.1:0-357 GCF_055818055.1 Gardnerella sp. c10Ua_244 | reverse complement strand
AACGCCTGCGGGTGAGCCGACTATACTCACACCACAAGATGGTGTTGAGCAAGGTTCCGCAACTGTTACCCCACCAGCAGATGCTGATACTCTCGAAATCACGTATACTCCAGAAGGCGATACAACGACTCCTGTAACAATTACCGTGAAGAAAGATAAGAATGGTAACTGGACTATTGACGGTAACACTCCAACCGGCGTGACTGTTGATCCTAAGACTGGTAAAGTCACCATCCCTGCAACCCAAATCAAGGATGGTAGTACGATTACCGCGCAAGCCAAGAAGAATGGTCAACCATCCAACACGGCAAACGGTAAAGTCGGAAACAACCCAACCAAGAAACCAGAACCAACACC
>NZ_JARFVS010000035.1:0-466 GCF_055818055.1 Gardnerella sp. c10Ua_244 | reverse complement strand
AGATTCCAAGTTTGCGCAAATCCTGCTTGACGCTCATAAGCTTCACGTTGCGGTAAAAGTTACTGAAGAACTCTTGTATGATAATGCGTTTAACCTCGAGAATCATCTTCTCACATCCTTCGGCATGGCGTTGGCTAACGCTGAGGAAGACGCTTTTCTTAACGGGGATGGCGTGGGAAAACCGACTGGTATTTTCAACAAGAAAGACGGTGGTACGTTCCTTAAAGAAACTACCGGTATTAAAACTGATGATCTGATTGATCTTGTTCACGCTTTGAGGCGACCATACCGTAAAAACGCGAGTTTTATTATGAACGATAAAACGGTCGCGAGCATACGAAAACTTAAAGACAATAATGGCGCGTATGTTTGGCAGCCTTCATACCAGGATGATGAGCCGAACAGGATTCTCGGATACCCGGTTTACACGTCTGCTTACGCGCCTGAAAACATGGTGGCTTTTGGT
>NZ_JARFVS010000034.1:0-466 GCF_055818055.1 Gardnerella sp. c10Ua_244 | reverse complement strand
GGATTCCAAGTTTGCGCAAATCCTGCTTGACGCTCATAAGCTTCACGTTGCGGTAAAAGTTACTGAAGAACTCTTGTATGATAATGCGTTTAACCTCGAGAATCATATTCTTACATCCTTCGGCATGGCGTTGGCTAACGCTGAGGAAGACGCTTTTCTTAACGGGGATGGTGTTGGAAAACCAACTGGTATTTTCAACAAGAAAGACGGCGGCACGTTCCTTAAAGAAACTACCAGTATTAAAACTGATGATCTGATTGATCTTGTTCACGCTTTGAGGCGACCATACCGTAAAAACGCGAGTTTTATTATGAACGATAAAACAGTCGCGAGCATACGAAAACTTAAAGACAATAACGGTGCGTACGTTTGGCAGCCTTCATACCAGGATGATGAGCCGAACAGGATTCTCGGATACCCGGTATACACGTCTGCTTACGCGCCTGAAAACATGGTGGCTTTTGGC
>NZ_JARFVS010000033.1:0-504 GCF_055818055.1 Gardnerella sp. c10Ua_244 | reverse complement strand
TCACCGTCTCGAATCTTTTGAATATTGCAAAGACCGCAAGCAACTCCCTTATTACCGTTAGAGTTAAACGCGTAAAAGTTGATGGAAACTCTCGCATAGCAGCCTGAATACACTTCACTACGGTCCATGATTGGTTTTACCTGTTTGTCTACAATCTGCGGAGCCGTGGTTGAGTTCGCGTTAATGAAGTAATGTCCTTTATACGCTTCATCATCACGCTCAATATCCCCGTCCCTGAGTGGTGTTTTAAGAGCAGCCTTGTTTGGTTTTTTACCACCAAACTTACCGACACCTTCCTCAATAGCAGCATCAATAGCTTTCTCAATAGCGTTTACTGTTTCAACATCACTTTTAGGGATAAGCAGTGAAACACTATATTTTTCAGGACCGCCGTTAATAGACTTTGGCTCCCAACCGTTAAAATAGGAAAGACGCGTGTTCTTACCGGTGATAACCTTCGTGTTATTTAATTTAGACATAGTACTAATTCTCCTTTTTGAATTC
>NZ_JARFVS010000032.1:0-543 GCF_055818055.1 Gardnerella sp. c10Ua_244 | reverse complement strand
TGGAAAGGAGGAAAAAGGTGATGAGGAAGTTTTGGCAGTGGAAAAACCAGGCGGTCAACAGTGAGAATAATGAGATTTTTGAGAGGACTCTGTTTCTTAACGGTACGATTGCTGAAGAATCATGGTTTGATGATGATATTACACCACAACTTTTTTAAAGACGAGTTAAACGCTGGTAGTGGGAATATTACCGTGTGGATTAACTCGCCTGGTGGGGATTGTGTGGCTGCGGCACAAATCTATAACATGCTCATGGATTACAAGGGTTGCGTGACGGTCAAAATTGATGGGATTGCAGCGTCTGCGGCATCGGTTATTGCGATGGCAGGGACAAAGGTTTATATGAGCCCGGTGTCAATGCTTATGATTCATAATCCTATGACTGTTGCTTTTGGCAACAGAAATGAAATGGAAAAAGCAATATCAATGCTTGATGAGGTAAAAGAGTCCATTATTAACGCTTACGAGATTAAAACAGGGCTTAACCGTGTGAAATTGTCGCATTTAATGGATTCGGAAACGTGGATGGATGCTAACAAGGCA
>NZ_JARFVS010000031.1:0-551 GCF_055818055.1 Gardnerella sp. c10Ua_244 | reverse complement strand
CGGAAAGGAGGAAAAAGGTAATGAGGAAGTTTTGGCAGTGGAAAAACCAAAAGGAAAACAATGAGACTAATGAGAATAATGAGATTTTTGAGAGAACGCTGTTTCTTAACGGTACGATTGCTGAAGAATCATGGTTTGATGATGATGTAACCCCACAACTTTTTAAAGACGAGTTAAACGCTGGTAGTGGGAATATTACCGTGTGGATTAACTCTCCCGGCGGCGATTGTGTGGCTGCGGCACAAATCTATAACATGCTCATGGATTACAAGGGTTGTGTGACGGTAAAGATTGATGGGATTGCAGCGTCTGCGGCATCGGTTATTGCGATGGCTGGCACAAAGGTTTATATGAGCCCGGTGTCAATGCTTATGATTCATAATCCTATGACGGTTGCTTTTGGAAACAGAAGCGAAATGGAAAAAGCAATATCAATGCTTGATGAGGTCAAAGAGTCCATTATTAACGCTTACGAGATTAAAACAGGGCTTAACCGTGTGAAACTGTCGCATTTAATGGATTCGGAAACGTGGATGGATGCTAACAAGGCG
>NZ_JARFVS010000030.1:0-561 GCF_055818055.1 Gardnerella sp. c10Ua_244 | reverse complement strand
CAGCTTTTCAAAGCCACCCACCGAGTCAATGTAATCTTTCGCAATTTTCACAATCTGCGAATACGGTTTACCATCAACCATTTCATCCCCGATAGCGCAAGAAAACTCAACAACCCGACCGGTTTCCTGTGCTTTCAAAAACGCGTAAATGTTAACCGACACGTCAGCTTTCGTAAGATCCTTACCATGCAATCCGCCGCCCGTAACAGCATCAGCCATGTCTGACCCGAGTTTTCGGTTAACCGCTCCCGTATCCACGCTGATACCACCAGTCCAGTCGCCTAAAGGATTAACAAACGCATTCGGATAGTCTTTCAATACGTCTTCTCGTTTAGCGTGAGACTGGCAGATGATAAGCTTTTCACCATCAAGAACATACTTGCCGTCATACGGATACTTTTCATAAACCTTTCGAGCAATAGCCGAGAGTTTCTTTTGTTCGTCTGTTAGTGGTACGCCTTTAAAAATCCCGTTATCAGCGCAACGAACCATACCATCCTGGTTTCGGCTTAAATGCTTATCCTGCGGCACAACCGTAATATCAATCTTTACTTTCCCAGG
>NZ_JARFVS010000029.1:0-572 GCF_055818055.1 Gardnerella sp. c10Ua_244 | reverse complement strand
CAGCGTGTATTTCACAAACTCCAGCGACTGCTGCTCAATATTAGAAAAACTTGATTTTTCTAAATCACCAACCATGTGTGGTGGGACTCTAAAAATACGAGCGATTTCGTTAATCTGAAACTTACGAGTTTCAAGAAACTGCGCTTCGTTAGGCGAAATAGAAATAGGCGTATACTTCATGCCTTCCTCTAAAATCGCTATCTTATGCGAGTTAGAACCCGAGAACCCCCTATTCCAACTATCCCTCATACCAGACGGATCTTTTACTGTACCGGGGTATTCCAAGATTCCGCTTGGTGTAGCACCGTTAGCGAAAAACGATGCACCATACTCTTCCGTAGCTATTGCCATGCCGATAGCGTTTTTTGCCATCGCAATAGGCGAATAGCCAACAAGACCGTCAAAACCAAGACCGGGAATATGAAGCACGTCAAATGGTTTAAGTTTCACACTCGTTTCTTTACCCGCTAAAACATCACTATCATTTAACGTATACTCGTAAAAAATTTGACCGTTCTCATCCCGGTCAACTCTCATACGATCAGGCATTAAAGGGTATAAGCCTAAAACCT
>NZ_JARFVS010000003.1:0-250106 GCF_055818055.1 Gardnerella sp. c10Ua_244 | reverse complement strand
CAAGACTCAATTGGTGGCAAAGCTTGCAGAAGCAAAAGATAAGAAGAATGATGTTTCTTATAAGAATGCTTCTGCTGAGAAGCAAGATGCTCTTAACAATGCTATAGACTCTGCAGAAAGCATTGTAAAGAAAGCTGGTGCAACAGAGAAAGAAATTTCTGATGCTACTTCTGCGCTTAATAATGCTGTTACTGGTTTGGACGGTCACGATACCTCTGCTTTGCAGACGGTTGTAACTGCTGCCGAGTCGAAGAAGAAGACTATTGCTTACATGAATGCTCCTGATACTACGAAGACTGCGTTTGATCAGGCTTTGCAAGCTGCTCAAGATATCTTGAAGAATCCTCAGGGCAAGACTGAGCAAGAAATCAACGATGCTAAGACTAAGCTTGAAACTGCTTCTAGTGCTCTTAATGGAACTGTAGATACGTCTAAGTTGCAGGCTGAAGTTGACAAAGCTGATTCTTTGAAGAAGTCCGTACAGTATACGAATGCTGTTCAGGATAAGAAATCTGCGTATGATACTGCTCTTGCTGCTGCTGAGTCTGCTCTTGCTGATGCGAAGGATGCTCAATCAGCGAATACTCCTGATCAGCAGCAGACTGCGGTTGATAATGCGCTTAAACAGCTTCAAACCGCAGCTGCTGCACTAAATGGTGTTGATATTGCTGATTTGCAAGCTGAGATTGCTCTTGAGAATAGTGTGAAAGAATCTGTAAAGTACGTGTATGATACTGCTGAAAAGCAGCAAGCATATAATAAGACTTTGCAAGATGCGAAGGAGCTTATATCTAAGCTAGCTGATCCTGCTGGTAAGGGTGTGGATCTTGCTGCTAAGTCTCAAGCAGATCGTAAAGCTCTTGTTGATACTGCGTTAAAGAATCTTAAGAATGCTAAAGATGCTTTGAATGGTGTTAATAAGACGGTATTGCAAGCTGAAGTTGATGATGATTCTCGCTTTAGCAAGTCGTTTGCCTACTTGCTTGGTGAAGCTCCTGATTTGGATGTGTATAAGAAGGCGTTGGCTGAAGCTAAACGTTTGCTTGCTGATCCGAATGCTACCCAGGCTCAGGTTGATGCTGCGGTTAAGAATCTTTCTGCTGCTCGTAAGGCTTTGGCTGCTGCTAAGGCTCATGCGGCTGATGTTCGTGCTTCTGTGCGCGCTCAGGTGTTGAAGAGTGGTAGTGTTGCTCAGCTTAGTAAGACTGGTAGTGACGTGTCTGTGTTTGGCTTGTTTGCTGCAACTCTTAGTGCTGCTGGTGCTGCGCTTTTCTCAACTAAGCGTCGTGGTACTTCTCGTCACAGTAGTAAGTAAAATATTTGCTAGCTGGTCTGGTTATTGCAGATCAGCTAGTTTTAGAGCTGCTTAATGTTTGCTTAATTGTATTCAGTAAGTTTGCTGAGTATTGAGTTAATTAGCATAATGAAGTTAATGTAAAATGTGCCTTACTTTGCGTCTTTCTTTACTACGCAAAGTGAGGCATTTTGCTATTTTAGTTTGCGATTACACGGGAAGTTATTGTTGCTTACTATATTTTAAGAGTTATCTTGCTTACAAAGCACTTATTGAAGCGTTTAGTCACTGAGTTGCTAAGTTATTGAAACATCGAAACATTAAACCTTAACAATTTGCATATATATGCATCCTTATGTATAATCTTTAAAAAATAAAATCTTGCAAGTGCTAATACACGTAAAAGAGTATAAAACATTCTGCACAAACTAAATTACAGGAGACTCTCATGCACAAGATTGTTCAAAAATGGAATAACATTGACCTTATTTTACGCATTGTAATTGGTCTTTTTCTCGGTGCTGCACTTGGTATTTTTGTGCCAGCTCACGTCTATGTGCTCGATCTTATGGGAAAACTTTTCGTCAGTGCGCTTAAATCTGTTGCGCCAATTTTAGTATTTTGCCTAGTTATTGGTGCGCTTGCGCAAGCAAAAAGTGTTGGCAACATGAAAGTGGTAATAGGGCTGTACGCGCTATCTACGTTTACTGCAAGCCTTGTAGCTGTATGTGCGGCTATGATTTTCCCTGTTGATTTTACTTTTGCTCATGTTGCAGCAGCGTCTTCGCCGTCTCCTCAAGGAATTGGTGAGGTGCTTAATTCACTTGTGCTAAATATTGTTGTTAATCCTGTAGATGCTCTCGTTAAAGGTAACTTTATTGGCATCCTCTTCTGGGCGATTGCTTTCGGTGTTGCTCTGCGATTAGCCGAGCCTTCCACCAAAGCATTTTTCGATAACATTTCGTCTGCTATTGGAAAAATTGTCCACTGGATTATTAACGCAGCACCTTTTGGCATTATGGGTCTTGTTTATACAACAGTTGCAAGTAACGGTCTTCGTATTTTTAGCGAGTATGGTTTCGTTATTGCTTTGTTAGTAGGCACTATGGCTGTTGTTGCTTTGATTCTTAATCCTATTTTGGTTTTCATGCTTACTGGCAAGAATCCGTATCCTCTTGTTTTTAGAACTTTGCGCGATTCGGGTGTTACAGCGTTCTTCATGCGTTCTTCTGCTGCGAATATTCCTGTAAATATGAATTTGTGTGAAAAACTTGGCTTCAACAAAGATAATTACTCTGTTTCAATACCGCTTGGCTCAACTATTAATATGAGCGGAGCTGCTATAACTATTTCTATCATGTCTTTGTGTGCTGCTCACACGCTTGGTATTCGCGTCGATATTCCAACTGCTGTGATTCTTTCTGTGCTTTCTGCAGTTTCTGCTGCAGGCGCATCTGGTGTAGCTGGTGGTTCGCTTTTGCTTATACCTCTTGCATGCTCGTCGTTTGGTATTTCAAATGATATCGCTATGCAAGTAGTTGCTATTGGTCTTATTATTGGTGTTATTCAGGATTCTTGCGAAACCGCACTTAACTCTTCCACGGATGTTCTCTTTACTGCGGTTGGCGAATATCGCATGTGGCAGCGTGCAGGTATTGAATTCAAAATGGGCAAGGATCACGAGACTGTGCAACTTAAAAAGTAGATGTTCTGCTGTTGCTAGTTTTTGCTAAGTATTCTTGCTAGTGCGCGTTCTTCCGTTTTTACGTTTTAGATCGCGCACTTTTATTATATTTGGATGTTTATTGTAAATGAATCTAGCAGATGTTCAAATAAAATAGTAGAAGTGGAATCGGTATTTTTAGCGCGCATTAGGCTTTAGGGAAGTGGTAGGTTGTGTTTGCAGGAATACTGCGGTTAATCCACGCGTTTGCTGCGATTATGCTTCCGCTGCCGATTGTGGTTTCTCCGCCTAAGATTGTTGCGTTTGCGTAAATTACAACATTATTTCCAATATTTGGATGCCGCTTTCCGCCTTTTACAGGATTTCCATTCTCGTCTAGCGCAAAACTTTTTGCACCCAGCGTTACTCCTTGGTAAAGCTTAACATGCTCGCCGATCACAGTTGTTTCGCCGATTACAATGCCAGTTCCGTGATCAATGCAAAAATATGCGCCAATTTTTGCTCCTGGATGAATGTCAATTCCAGTTTTTCTGTGCGCGTATTCGCTCATAAGTCTAGGAATTAGCGGTACGTTAAGTTCGTAGAGTGCGTGAGCTGTGCGGTGAATAAGCATTGCATAAAAACCAGGGTATGCGAGCGTGACTTCTACTTTGCTTGTGCAAGCAGGATCGCCTTCATACATGGCTTGAATATCTGTTAAAAGTAACTTTTTAATTGCAGGAAGAGTATCTATAAATTGATTGCAAGTTTCTCGAATTTTAATTGTGTTGCTTGTGTAGCATTGAAGTTCGTGAAATATAATGCGTTCTATAGTGTCTAATGCGTTTGAAGTAACGGTATTCAAACTAGCGTTATTATTCAAACTAGCGTTGAGTTGCGTAGTCTCGTTGCTTTCATTGCGCACATGCAACTCAGGCAAAAGTAGAGCCTGAGTCGCATGTATGAGTGCAATAATATTGCGGTAATTAGGTATGAATGTAGCTTGCCTTATGTCAGAATCATGAATTGAGTTGAGTTTGTTTATAAGGTCAAGATGCTCATTCATACATTAATCTCCAGTATTTTTCTTGTCTTCTTTGTCTTCTTTATTTTCTCGTTTTAATTACTAATTAATATTTGCACATATTATTTAATCAAAACTTGCGTGTTTATAATAGTGCTACTAAATACAGTTAGTCTTCAAATAATGCGGTAGACAAGTATCGATCTCCTGAATCTGGCAGTATTGCAACGATGGTTTTGCCCCTGTTTTCTTCTCTTTTTGCTTCTTGGATTGCTGTCCAAATCGCAGCTCCGGAAGAAATACCAACGAGGGAGCCTTCTTTTTTGCTTATAAGCTTGCCGTTTTCGATTGCGTCTTCATTTGTTACGTGAACAATGCGATTATAAATGTTTTTGTTGAGCACATCTGGCACGAATCCTGCGCCGATTCCTTGAATCTTGTGCGCTCCTGGTTTTCCGCCTGCGAGCACAGGGGAGTCGGCTGGTTCTACTGCGATTACTTCAAGATGCGGATTTTGCTCTTTTAAGTATGTGCCAGTACCAGTGATTGTGCCGCCTGTTCCAACGCCTGCAATAAGCATATCCACGTTTCCGTCAGTGTCTTGCCAAATTTCTGGACCTGTTGTGTTGTAGTGTGCGTGCACATTTGCTTGATTGGTAAACTGTCCTGGAGTCCACGCATTTGGCGTGCTTTCAACGATTTCCTTCGCTTTGGCGATTGCGCCTTTCATTCCTTCTGCAGCAGGTGTGAGCACGAGTTCGGAGCCGTAAGCTTTCATAAGTTTTCGGCGTTCAATAGACATGCTTTCTGGCATTACAATAATGCTTTTGTATCCTTTTGTTTGCGCAATCATTGAAAGACCAATGCCAGTATTTCCAGAAGTTGGCTCAACAATTACTGAGCCTGGTTTAAGTGTGCCTGCAGCTTCTGCTTCTTCAATCATTTGCTTTGCGATGCGGTCTTTTACGGAACCTGCTGGGTTGAAGTATTCGAGTTTTACAAGGATTTTTGCTGCTAGATTGTACTCTTTTTCAATGTGCGTAAGCTCCAGAAGTGGAGTGTGGCCTACGAGTTCTTGCACGGACTTGTAGATGTTGGACATAATATTTCCCCTTACTTGTTTGTTTTGTTTAATTTAATTTGTTTAATTTTGTTTATTTTTAATTTTTAAAAAATAATTTTTTATTAATAAAGCGACTGCTGCTTATTAGTTGTTTCTAAAGATGCCATTTATTCGTTTTAATATTTAATTCGCGTTAAATTGTTATCTTTTTAACGTTTTATATTCGAATTTTGGCATAAAAAAAGAAACAGCGCGCTGTTTCTTGAATCGTAATTTGCTGCGTTTTAACGTAAATGCTTTTAACACAGGCTAGATGTTATGCATATTTAGTGCTTGCAAACATCATTTCGATTAAGAAATGCGCAACAGCATACGTTACAACAACAATTTGTCATCATATTTGTATGATACATGTGCACTCCTTTACTCGTCGAAATGGTGATAAGTGGAAACTATAGCGAATGGATTTGCGTTTGTCAAACTTGATTTGTGTTTGGCATACCTTGATACGTACTCCTTTTTCTGCGCGAGTGTCTGATTTTGCCTGTTTTTGGGCACTGGTGCAGTTGGCGCATTAAAGGCCTATGTTAAAAGAAGAGATAGGCGACTTGATATACTGAGCGATTACGCTAGAAAATTCAGGGTTTCAACGTTGATTGCACAGTATTCGGAGGTGTTATTGTCAATGAATTTAGCAGATGTTCAAATAAAAGAGTATGAAAAGTATAATAGCAAAGATATTTTAAGGTTGTATGATTCCGTTGGTTGGTCTGCGTACACAGATGATTTAGTTGCTTTGGAAAATGGTTTTAACAATTCGCTCAAGGTTTTAGCTGCCTATAAAAATGATGAGCTAGTTGGAATTGCTAGAGCTGTTGGTGACGGATATACGGTTGTTCTTATTCAGGATATTCTTGTTTTGCCTGAGTATCAAAGGCAGGGGATAGGGTCTGCTTTGTTAAAGGCGATTGTGGATTATTATCCTAATGTTCGTCAAATTCAATTGACTACGGATTGTACTGAAAAAACTATTGCTTTTTATAAGTCAGCTGGTTTTATTGAGTTAGCAGAAATCGATTGCTGCGGTTTTATAAAAGACAGGACATGATGCAGAAAATATGATTCTCTAGTAGCCATTAAGTGCGAATTTGCATAGATTGGCCACTTTGTGATTTTCGTGTACTAATGCGTGTATTTGTATATAGGATTGAGTTGCTTGTAGGATGGAGCTGATCTTATGAAGGAGCTGATTGTATGGCAGAATATGATTTGCCGATTTTAGAGTATGATTCCGATAAAAGTGCAGTTTTAATGCCCAATCACGATAATATTTCTGTTCAGCTTCCATCTAAAGCGGTTTTTGCTTTTTTAGGCGATGAAATCGATCAGTATGCTTTAAGTAGGAAAGCTACGATTGTAGCAAATTTTGAATCTGCAACTAAAGTATATCCAATATATGTTTTGGAAGAAAAAGTAGAGAAAAAAGTAAAGGAAGACGCAAACAGCGAAGTAGAAGAAGAAACTCAAAAAATCTGCTTAGTACAAGCTCCAGTTGGCGCTCCTGCTGCTGTTCAGATCTTAGATTGGTTGATTTCTTACGGCGTTAGGGAAGTTGTTAGTGCTGGTTCTTGTGGGTCGCTAGTTGATTATGCGGAAAACGTTTTTCTGGTTCCGTATAAAGCTTTAAGGGATGAGGGGACTTCTTATCATTATTTGCCTCCAAGTCGTTATGTTGATGTTTCAGAGCGTTCGAGGCGCGCTATTTTGCAAACTTTGCAGGCGCATAATTTGCCTTATCATGAAGTTAAAACGTGGACTACGGATGGGTTCTTCCGTGAGACTAAGACGAAAGTTGCTAATCGTAAGCAGGAGGGATGCGCGGTTGTTGAAATGGAGTGTTCTGCTTTAGCGGCTTGTGCGCAAATGCGTGAGATTGTTTGGGGTGAGATTCTTTACACTGCAGATACTTTGCACGATGTTGAAAATTATGATGAGCGCAATTGGGGCGGGGATTCTAAAGCGTATGCGCTTGAGCTTTGTGTTGAAGCGGTGTTGCGTATTTGATTTGATTTTTTTTTTTAACTCTATGCTTATTATTTCTAGCAAGCATTACGTATAAGTGTGTTTAAGCATTTATAGGTGTTATCAAGCAGATAAGCATGACCAATCAGGATAAGTATGATAGTGTGTCTTTCAATACTTAGTAGAGAGTGGATTAGCAATTCGAAAGCGAAAATGCTAGCTGCGAAAATGCTATTAGCGAAAAATAGCAAAAATAGCAAATAGATATAAAGGAAGTGAGAGGTAGCGAGAATGAACAAAACTGACAATACAGCAAATCAGCAATCGCCCGCGAATCAGCAATCATCCAAACTACATCCCGACGTAAAAAATTACGTAAAACTATTTTTCAAGGAAAACAAGCTTGTAGCTTTTCTTTCGATGATAGTTTTTATTTCCTTGTCCATGATTTACACTGCTATTTCTTGGATTTTGCAAATTATTTTCGACTATATGGCAGGTAAAGGAGCTTTCTCTTTAACTACTATTTTGCTGCTTGTTGTTTCCTTTATGCTGGCAATCTCCCTGATTTTCGCGTTGAAGCGCAGCTCGTACCCTCGCTTTCTTGAAAAAGCAATGAATCAGTATAAAGAGTCTGTTATCAAGAAGCTTTTACAGAAGAGTTATAGTGATTTTTCGCTCGCGAATTCCGGCACGTATCTTTCTGTACTTACTAATGATTGTGAGCGTATTCAAGAAAAGTATTTGAAGAAGATTTTTGATTTTGTTCAAGACGTTCTTATGCTTGTAAGCTCTCTGGCTCTTATGATTTATTATAGTCCATTGCTCACTGTTATTGCTCTTATTATTTCTGTGCTTCCAATGGCGTGCTCGATTCTTACAGCTAACGGAATTGCCACTCGCGAGGAGCAGGTTTCCAAGTCGAACGAGTCTTATACAGCCTTAACGAAGGATGTTTTGAACGGCGTTTCGGTTATTAAGAGTTTTAAGGCGGAGCAGGAGGTTATTAACCGTTATCAGAATCAGTCGATGGAGCTTGAGCATACTAAGAATCTTCGCGAAAAAACGATGACTACTGTTTCTGCTCTTGGTACTATTTCAAGTCTTGGAACTCAGCTTGGCGTGATGCTTGTTGGCGCTTGGATGGTTAACGCTCACGTGGGCGTTATTACTGCTGGAATGGTGTTAGCTTTCACTAATTTGATGAATGGCGTGCTTCAGCCTATTGCAAGTCTTCCTCAAATGCTTGGCGAGATGAAGGGTGCTAAGAAGCTTATTAGCAAGATGGCTGATTATATGAGTAATGCTAAGGAAGATTCTGGCGAGATCATTGACGATTCTATTAAAAGCGTTGTTTTGCGCGATGTTTCGTACGCTTATGACGCGGATCATAAAGTCTTGAAAAATGTAAATCTAACTTTGCAAGCTGGAAAATCTTATGCAATAGTAGGACCTTCTGGAGCTGGTAAGAGTAGTTTGATTAATCTGCTTATGGGCTACTACAAGGATTATGAGGGTAGTGTGCAGCTGAATAATCACGAGCTTAGCAATGTGAGCAAGAGTTCGCTTTACGATAAGACTACTCTTATGCAGCAGTCTGTGTTTATGTTTGATGCTTCGATTTTAGATAATATTACGCTTTTTAAGCCGTTCCCGAATGCGGAGGTGAATCGCGTGATTCACTTGGCTGGTTTGGATGATTTGATTGCTGCTAAAGGCAAGGATTATCAGTGTGGCGAGAACGGTAGTCATCTTTCTGGCGGCGAAAAGCAGCGTATTGCTATTGCGCGAAGCTTGCTTAAAAAGTCCGAGATTCTGCTGGTTGACGAGGCAACGAGCGCGCTAGATAACGAGACGAGCGTTAACGTAACGCAGTCTATTTTGGATTTGCAAGGAATTCTTCGACTTGTTGTAACTCACCGCTTGGATGCCAATTCGCTTAAGCAATATGATGAGATTCTTGTGATGAAAAGCGGCGAGCTTATTGAGCGCGGAAGCTTTGAGGAGCTTATGAATCAGAAGGCTTACTTCTACTCGCTTTACACTGTGTCTATGTGAGGCTGTGGAGCTGGTTTGCTTTCAATGCGCTGTGCAATTTAGCGCAATAGATTCTGAGCCCGTGTTAGTAGCCATTAAGTGCGAATTTGCAGCAATTGGCCACTTTCTCAGCAATGCAACCTGCTTTCGAGTTACATTTTAAGGAATTACGCTGTTACTTGCAGTGCTTTCTTTGCTTTAAAATTTTGCAAAATAAATTTTAGTCAAAATCTGTTTTTATTTAATGATCTTGTGTAATTTAGATTGTATAGAGTTAGAGAAAAGGCATGTATGGAACAGTTTAATCAGTATGACTCTAATGACCAGAGTAACTATGATTCAAGTAATCAGAATCAGACAAACCCAAACAGCGATACTGTAAATTAAAATCCTACAACGTTGTGCATAGTGATTCGCAAAATATGTCAAAAATGACGAGTGATTTATAAAAGGGAGATGACATGAATGTAAAATATGGTAGCGTATTTACAAATCCAGAAGTTTTAAACAGACTCGCACAAATAGAACAATCTCCCCAAATACAAGGAAAATTAAGTGCTTTAAAAGAAGGCGTAAAAAATAACTCTTTTGATCCAATTCGTTTAATTCCATTAATACCGGTAGTAATGGTTTTAGGCACTTTGTATAACTATTTTCCAAATATTGATTACTCTCGTTACAAATATTATTTGCTAATAGTAGGTGTTTTTGTTGTTTGCTTTGCAGGTAAGTTTTTTGTAAATAATAAGGTTGATGTAGACGCGCTATATGCGGATAATGTTTTAACGCCGATTTTAAATGTGATTCTGCCTGGAACAGTATTAAACAATTCCGAAGGAATTGACAGCAGCATTTTTGATAATCTTCTGCCAATATCTAGTAGGTATTATTCAAGTAAACACATAATTTTTGGCGATGAATTTAAAACTGAATTTTCAAATATGCAAGCAATCCACTTTTCTAGAAGTGAAAGTGGAAAAAGTGTTAAAAAAACGGATTTTATTGGGCAAGTCTTATTAATAAACTCAAAAACCAACATAAATGGCCACATTAGAATCGTCCCTGTTACTGGAAAGAACTTTATGGGACAAAAACTAAATGGATACTATGGTAAAAAAACAAAAGAGGAGAGCGAAGTTCAGACAGAATCCATTGAATTTAACGACTCGTATTCAGTCTTCTCTACAGACGATTTTTATACAAAACTGGTATTAGATCCAAGTTTTATAGAACTAATGAATAATTTGCAAAAAAGAATGCGAGTTTGCTTATACCTAGATAGTGAGCGTATTGTTGCAGCCTTTGATTCTGGTCGGTATTTATTCGGCGCTCCAGGAAAATCTGGAATAGAAAACCTATCTTTAACAAGAGAATATGCAAAATTTAGAGATATTTTGGCTGAGTATTACGAAATAATTAACGTAATTAGAGAGAAATTACAAAAGTAAAAATTACAAAAGTAGAAACTAGTAAATTGCAATACTAGCGAACTAAAAAATTAGAAAATACTAGAACTAAAGGAGATGTTATGGGAGACATTATGGGTGACGTTATGGATAAGAACACTGTGCTAATTTGTGTTGCAATAGTGCTTGTAGTGCTTATTGTCTGGTTTATTGGCATGTTAAATAGGCTAAGAAAATATAGGGTGATTATAGAAGAGTCGCGGAAAAACGTTGATATTGCGCTCGCTAAAAGATACGATACGATTTGCCAAATGCTTAAAGTTGCGCAGTCGTTTGCAAAGTATGAAAAAACAACATTAGTGGATTTAGTAAGTTTAAGAGAGGGATTGGGCTCAGCGGATTCTAGTTCGGTAATCAAAAATCAGAATCATGCAATAGGGAAGATTTTTGCTTTGGCGGAAGCTTATCCGGAATTAAAGTCTTCTGAACAATTTTTGAACTTGCAGGAAGAAATAAACGACGAAAATGAGCAGCTTGCGGCAGCAAAAAGAATTGTTAATAGTAATATAAGCACTCTTAATCAAAATATCGTTACCTTCCCAGTGTCGCTTATTGCAAGCTTAAGCGGAATAAAGCAGATGGCTTTTCTTGACGAAGATAATCTAAGCAATAAGAAGAATATTGACAGCATACTGCGCTAGTGAAAATGTTTAGCTAGACGGTATATCTAATATAGCCAATCGCCCGCGAATTTGCAGTGATTGGCCACTTTGGGATTGACTGATTTGTGATTGGTTGATTGGTATTTAAATATAAACGCCAGGGAGTTTATTTAACTCGTCTGGCGTTTATTAGTTAGCTGAGTTATTCGCTAGTTGCGTTTTTACTTGCTGTGTTTGCCGATGCGCGTGCGTTTAAGCGAAAGCGCGCCGAAGGCAGAAAGCAAGAATGCTAATCCAGTACCTGCAATGGTTGAGGTTGCAGAACCGGTGCGTGCGAGCGGTTCGTGTGTTTGTGGAGCTGGTACTTCTTCCGTTGTCTCTTCTTGTTCTGGCTCTGGTTCTGTCACTGGCGTTGGCACTGGTTCCGGTTCCGAAATTATAGGCACTGGGATAGGCTCAGGCTTAGGCTCTGGAGTTGTAACAGGAGTTGGTTCTGGTTCCGGTTTTGGTGTTGATGGAACAACAGGTGGTTTTGGTGGTTCCGGTTTTGGCGGTTCCGGCTTTGGTCTCGTTACTGTCAAATACGTCACAGATATTCCCATAGTTTTCGTGTATGTATTCGGTACATGACAAGTCTCTACTCTATAAACAGGAATTGTGCGACTTGTTTCGCCTTCCTTCCAGTCTGTGATGGTAGGAGTGCCGATAACAGTTTTAGTTTCAAAATTGAACGTTAAGCCGCTTAAACCATCACCGCCAATCATTACTTCATGATAGTTTCCTGCCAGATCGCTATAAGTTGTTGAACCAATTGTAGTTTTGGTAACCGCGTTAAAAATTTCTTGATATTCTTTGTATTTGAAGAACCACGGGGTTTCTGTAATGTCCTTTACAACTTTAGGTTCCGTTTCGCCAGCCTTTAGTATTTTGAGCGTGATATTGGTATATTTCCTTGCAACAACGTTATGGTTGTTCTCAGCATTACTAAATGGGATAGTACACGGTTCTGCGATTAGCACGTTGTTATTGGGATCATATTTGAGATAGTTGCTATATGCCGCTGCTCGATACATATCGGTACTAGTCACTTGCCAGCGTATATATTGTCCACTCTTATCAGTGGCTAGTCCTTCAGCCAATTTATTAGTGCTATCAGTAAATTGTGGCGGCTGCGGTTTCGTAGGGTCTAGAACTGGAGTTGCTTGTGGATTACTCACTGGCCATTCAAACATGCTTAAGCTCATAGTTTCCGAGCCATCATCGCCCCTACGAATTGTTGCCATATAGATGGTAAGTGTACGAGTTGTTTCGCCTTCTTTCCAGTCTGTAATGGTAGGTGTACCAGTGATGCCTTGTTTTCCAAAGTCGTATTTCAGGCCAGTTAGCCCCTTGCCACCGATTCTTTGTTCAATGTTGGATCTCTTAAAATTATGCGAACCAATTGTCGTTTGATTAATTTCGTTCCAGATATTCGCATACTGCTGGTTCTTAAAAAACCACGGCGTTTCTTTAATACCGTCTACGGCCGTAGGTTCCGTTTCGCCAGCTTTCAAGGTCTTGAGGGTGATATTGTTGTATTTCCTTGCAACAACACCTTGCTTCTCATTCTTAAACGGCTCCGTGCTTGCAGTTGTAGTCAACACTTTTTTATCAGGATCATAATTGAGATAATCACTGTACGCAGTCATTTGTTCTGAGTTAGAGTTGGTGGAATTATTTATTGCTCGCCAGCGAACATATTCACCACTTGCATCGGTTGCGAGTGCTGCCGACAGCTCGTTCCTGTCAAACGCAAATGGCTTTGGCTCAGGCTTATGATTCTCCGAGCCTGCAGTCTTAAATGTTGGAACAATCTCTTCTTGGAGTTGCTTCCCGTTCTTGTCATACATACGAAGTCCTGTGACGCGGATGGTAGCGTTAGGATGTTCGCGAGCTGCGCTCGTGCGCCATTTGAACGTGTAGCTATAATCTTCAGAGCGCGTTATAGCACTGCCATACGCAAGTTCGTATTTGTCGCCGTTCTTATATTCGACGCGTATATACTCATAAGAATCTCGGCAAGGACCGTATTTCTTTGATTCAGCTAACGTAATCTCTTTATCGCCGCGCATGAACTTTGGCTTGATGGTAACCGCTACACCTGGTTCTGCCACTGTCATTTGTGGATATGAAACAGTTTCTTCCTGAGAGTCTGCTTTTTCTGTTGTAGCTTCTGTTTCCGTAGTCTTAGCAGTTGTAGTAGTTGTAGTAGATGGAGTTATACCGCGGTATTCTGCAATGCTGGCTTTATTTTCGCGAGATTTATTATCTTCTGTTTTATCGTTTCTAGTTTTATTTTCGTTAGCTTTATTATTGCTGGCTTTGGTGCTATTTTCTAAATCATTTTGATTAGTGAGATTGGCAGGGGGGGGTAGTTGTTTTTATGTTATTTGTATCAGTACTAGCAGCGTAAGCTGTTTGGCTCATGCATACTGCGCAAGCTGCTGTGGCAATACCCATCATGGTTGAAGTCAGAATTATTTTCGCTGCCTTATTCATAAAACACCCAACTCTCTAATCAACTACCTAATCAGCTATCTAACTAGATACCTAAATAAATTTATTTTATTTTATTTCGAAATATACAATAAATATATTGTAAATTCGAAATTTGCATGTTACATTATAATGTTTTTGATAAAAAATAAAAGTGTTTATCGATAATTTTATCAATAAACACTTTTGCGTTTCGAAATACTTAATCTCTATTAAATATTCAACTAAATATTTAGCTAAATAATATGAGATATTTAGTATCTAATCTTAAGAAATCTGCTAAATAAACTGCGATATTACAATGCCTGCAACCATAAGCGGAATGTTGAAAATAAGGAATGTTGGAACGCAAGTATCCCAAATGTGACTGTGCTGTCCGTCCGCATTTAAGCCGGCAGTAGGCCCGAGCGTGGTGTCGGAAGCAGGGGAGCCTGCGTCTCCAAGAGCTGCAGCGGAAGACATAAGAAGAATCGTTGCAGGAGTGCTAAAACCAATGCTCTGGCAAAGAGGTACGAACAAAACAGCAAGAATAGGAACCGTGCCAAACGAAGTGCCAATGCCCATAGTCACAAGCAAACCAATAAGCGTAATAACAAATGCGGCAACAAGTTTGTTCTGTCCCATAGAAGCTACGCCAAAGTTTACAAGCTCCTCAACTCCTCCTGTCGCTTGGATCACGTTAGCATATCCGCCCGCAATGAGCATCACAAATGCAATAAGACCCATGAGTTTTACGCCGCCAGTAAGCTGATTGTCAATGTCATTCCACTTTATTGCTCCAAAAATAATCATGGTTGCAAGACCTGCAATAGACGAAAGCGAAAGATCTTTACTGATAACTTGCACTACTACAACAACAATAATTGCGAGAATGGTTACGTAGTGGCGTTTCTTAAGAGGTCCGACAACGGCGTCGGCTGCGCGAGTGTCAGTTTCTGTAGTTTTGTATTCGCGAGGTTTTCTGTAAAGCACAAATACAGCAAAAAGTAGTGATGCAAACATTGCAAGACCTAAATACCAGTTCACAGCACTAACGTCTGCAACACTAACCTTCATGCCATTTTTAGAAAGATTCGTAGCAATAACAGTTTGGAAAATAAGACCAAAGCCAAATGGAATAGCAATATACGGAACTTCAAGACCGAAAGCAGTGCAGCATGCTGCAGCTCGGCGGTCAAGCTTCATCTTATTCATAACTCTCAAAATAGGCGGAATAAGAATAGGAATATAAGCAATATGAACCGGCACAATATTTTGAGACATGCACGCAATTAGAGTTAGTACTGCAAGTAGAGCGTACTTTTTCATGCCAATAATTTTGCTAATTTTTTTAGAAATAATTTGAGCTAAGCCTGTTGCAGTAATTGCTTCCGCAAAAGTTCCAAGCAAAATGTAGGCGAGCGCAGTTTGTGAGTTGGTGGAGAAACCGTCGCAAAGCAAAGCCATAATTGTGTGATTTCCGTCACCAAAAAGAGGAAGATGACCGGCAATGCCACCTGCAATGCAAGCTACTATCATTGATAGCAAAACATTAAGTTTTGCAAGACTAAGTGCGCATAGCACTACAACCGACACAATAACCGGATTAAATATAATATTTAAAATTTGCAAACTTAGCATGCCGTTCACCCCTTTAAATGCTTGAATTTAATATATTGTTTGAAGCAATACGTTTTATTTCGTATTGCTTACGTCTGTATTTTTTGCATACGTATTCTTACATATGTATTTCTTACATTTAGTAATTAAAGACAATATAGCATGGAAGTGTTTACAACTTGTTTCTTGAGTGAATATAAAATATAAACAATTAAATAAAAAAATTAGTGTAACTCAACAATTGTTTGCACAAAAGAGTATTCTAAATGATTAGTGGTGAAGAATTGATAAATCACCAAATGTTCGGTTTTACACCGTTTTATTGCAGTATTGCAACGTGAGTTTACCGCTGAAAAGTGGCGATAAAGCAATGCGAAAATTAAAAATTGTTTTGCTAATTGTGAAGATCTAAAAATAAGCAGTAAACAATAAACAACAAACTGAAAAACTAAAAAACTGAAAATAAGTTATTTAGAGTATTTAGAGTAAGGAGGAATGCCTGGCGCTCTAAGTAAAAAGGATATTACGACATATCTTAATTACAAGCGTCAAACATGCAAATTATGAAAGATAGTAAAACACTTTTAGAAGCTAAAGAATTAGGCTTACAAATATTTAGAAGAACACCATTTTGGGACGTATCGTTAAAAGTAGAGCCTCATCAAATCGTTGCAATATCAGGTGAACACGGCTCTGGAAAATCAGCTTTGCTGCTTGCACTGTCTGGTTATATGAAATTTACGAACGGAACTCTTACTATTGCGGACTCAACTCTTCCTAACGATTTTAAAAAATCACGTAAATATGTGGGATTGGGATTATTCAACGGAATTAACGAATTCTACAAAATGCAAACAATAGAAGAAGCTTTGATGAGTGAGCTAAAACTCGCATCATCTTCGCCACTATTTCGCGAACAGTATAAAAATGATGTAAAAAATCGCGAAGCATTGCGCCAATACGCGTACAATCTTCTTGCTCAATGGAAAGTATTTTCTCCTCACAAAACAGCAATAGGAGAGTTGACTCCGTGCGAGCGCATGCGTTTGGCAATTGCGTTGGCATTATTAAAGCAACCGTGGCTGCTATTTGTTGATGGAATTGAGACGGAGCTTACTAGTGAGCAACGCGAATGCTTACTTTCCGATATTCGCGAATATGTTAGCAAAAACTACTGCTCCTGCCTTGTTGGAGTTTTGCAAAGTGAGTTAGAAAAGCAAGCGGATCAAGTCTTAAGACTTATGCCAAATAATGAGAAAACAGAAAATTCTCATACTGATTCTCAACTTGCTACAAGTGAAGCAAACGGTGGTGAAAACAATGCACGTTAGTACTATTGCTCTTGCATTTCGTGAGATTAACAATACGATGAAAGGAAAAGCTCGAAAGCTTGTTATTGGAACCGTAGCTTTGATTCCACTTTTATACGGATCGCTTTACTTATGGGCATTTACAAATCCTTATAAGACTTTGGATACTGTGCCTGTGGCTGTTGTTGTTGAAGACAATGGCGCTATGATTAACGGCAAAATGCGAAACATTGGAAACGAAATCAAAACTCGTTTAAAGAATCAAAAAGACGGTAGTGAAGGTTTCCAATGGAATTTTGTAAATAGTGCTGAAGCAAATAAGGGCCTTAAAAATGGCAACTATTTTATGGTAGCAACTATTCCAGCTTCCTTCAGTAAGTGCATTGCTTCCGCGCAATACGATACTCCAACTAAAGCAAAACTTCACGTAAAGTACGATCAAGCAAGCAATATGCTGGCTTCACAAATTGGTAAAACTGCTTTCCGCACTATGCGTACTGAGATTAGCGAGGCGATTGCTCAAGAGTATTGGGAGCACATGTTTGCGAAAGTTAATTCAGCTTCCGATTCTCTTGGTGCTGCTGCAAACGGTGCTGGAGCATTGCATGAAGGTTCAAAGTCTTTGCAAGGCGGAATAAATAAGCTTGCAGATGGGTCGAATAAACTTTCGCAATCTTTGCAAAAACTTCAAGGCGGATTAGGGGAGCTTCAAAAAGGCGCGAATACGCTAACTGAAGCCAATGCTCGCAGCAAAGAAGGAGCTCAATATCTTGCACAAAAAACGCAAGATTTAGCAAACGGAGCCCAACAGTTAAGCGAAGGAACGCAAAGGCTATCGGCAGCGACAAGCGAATTCTATGAAGGAGCTCAAAAGCTTGCAGCTTCAAGCAACGAATTAGAAGAACATGTTAAAGCTGGAAACGCTGAAACAAAAGCACAAATTACTGGTCTTCTTATGCAAGCGCAAAACCCAGCAGTAACAAAGGAAGACGTGCTTGCTAATTTGCAAAGATTGGCAGAAGGATTAGGTGAAAATTCTAATCTTCTAGAAACAAATCTTTCTGCTTTAAGCGCTGGAGCAGACAAGCTTTCTGCAGGGAGCTTGCAAATAAAGGGCGGTGCTGAGGCTCTTATGCAAGGCATGGAGAAAGTTAATGTTGGTTCAGATAAGTTAGTTGCTGGCACAAATAAGCTTGCTGACGGTTTGGCTCAAGTAAGTAACGGTAGCGAGAAACTAAATAGTGGCGTGAATGAAGCTGCACAAGGTTCTGCGAAAATAGTGAACGGTTCTGATCAGCTTAATTCCGGCGCTAAGAAGCTATCTGATAACACTCCAAAGCTTGTTGATGGTACTAAGAAATTGCATGACGGGCTTAAAGATGCTCAAAAGTCTGGAAAAGTAAACGGTATTGTTCAAAAAAGTAAGATGATGAGCGCACCAGTTTCCTTGGAGGAGCACGAGTATTCGCACGTTGAAAACTATGGAACTGGTTTTGCTCCTTACTTTATTTCTATCGCCCTTTGGGTTGGTGCTCTTATGACAACATTCGTTTTGAGAGTTATGGATAGGCGAGCGATACTAAACGGCATGAATCCGCTTAAAAGCGCGCTTATTAGCTTGACGCCGTTTGTGATTATGGGCGTTTCGCAAGCGATTATTCTTATGGGCGTTGTTCAAGGAGCGTTGAAGTTCCAAATCGATAATGTTGGTGCATTCTACGCGCTGGGGATTATAGCGTCAATAGTCTTTATGGCTATAATGCAAATGATTATGGTGGTGTTCCGCATGCCAGGGCGAATAGTTGCGATTGTGCTACTTATGTTGCAAATCACAAGCTCTGCAGGAACGTTCCCAGTACAAATGACGCCGGCATTCTTTAGAGCTGTTCACCCATATTTGCCAATGACGTACTCGATTATGGGGTTGCGTCAAGCAATGTCTGGAAAGAACAGTGGTGAAATAGTTTCAGGCATTGGAATGCTTGTGTTTTTCGGCGTTATTGCGATTGCCATAACAAGCATTGCCTTTCGCATGAAGCGTACTGTAAAAATGTTTGATTTGCATCCTGTAATAACGCTTGATGCATAAGCGTTGCTTATC
This sequence comes from Gardnerella sp. c10Ua_244, assembly GCF_055818055.1. Classification (NCBI taxonomy): domain Bacteria; kingdom Bacillati; phylum Actinomycetota; class Actinomycetes; order Bifidobacteriales; family Bifidobacteriaceae; genus Gardnerella; species Gardnerella sp. c10Ua_244. Next base: position 231,390 of record NZ_JARFVS010000003.1, on the reverse strand, counting down.
TAATACTAGCCTGCGTAAGAGTGAATAGCTTTTGCGCAGGCTTTTTATATTTAATTAACCTAAATTTACGCAGTTTTTAAATATTACAATTTAGTATTAGAATATTTAACTTACTTGCTAATAATTAGTTAAAGCTTGAGAAGGGGTGGTTATGCCTAATGAAATTATGTTGAAGCTAAAAAAATTTATTGCGTTAGTACTCTCGCTATTTCTTTTCGTACCATTATGTGCTGGATGCTCGAACCAAAAGGGCGCGAATACAAAAGCTGCTGATAATGCAAAAAAAGTTAACATTATTAATGCAAAAGTAGCAGCTTTATATAAAAAAGTTTTAGCAAACGCTGATAAATATAACTTTAATGAAGCTGATTCAGAAATTGATGCTAGCCAAAGTAAGTATTCTTACGCGTTAGTAAATATGAGCGATAGGGATATTCCGGAGCTTGTTTTGCGGAAAAATTTGGAAGGTCTGTCACTGCTGAAGTTTTTTGCTGCAAATAAAGATTACAGTGACGTTGTTTCTTCAAATGATTTAATTTGCGATGGCGCTAGAGACATTGGCGGTTTTAGAGCTGTAGTATCGCAATACGCAGACAGCAATTCATTAAGATATGTTGAGTGGTCTTCTGGAACAGGGGATACTGAGGCTTATAAGGTGACTATGAATATTGCTGACAGCAATCCTATTAAAGAAGAAAAATACTGGTCTGGAATAATCACTGATCTTCCTAAACAGAATATAAAAGATATTAATTTTGTCAGTACAGATGACACTACACTTCTCGACAATTTGGCAAAAACTGAAGATAATATTTATGAGAAAACCGTAAGTAATAAAGGCAGTGACTCTAATTCAGAGGATAAGGATTCTAAGAAGGCCGAAAAGAAGTCTGATAAGAAGTCTGACAAGAAGGCTAGTAAGAAAGCTGATTCTAAGAAATCCGCTAGTAGTGAATCTTTAGATAGCAAAATTAAAGCTGAAAAAGCAAGCGGAAGGCAGGTAGTTTCTGGAACTGTGAAGGTTTTGTCATACAACAAGGTTCTTGAATTGCAAAATATGCTAGATCCTAGTCAGGGATATTCAGATCCTAGTCCGGGATATTCAGATCCTAATCAAACTTTCATGATTCTTATTCTGGATAATAAAACCAGCGTTACTTTGCGTCAAATCGGAGATATGCGCAAGCCACCTTATCCTAGCGATGCGAGAATGTTGGCGTTTGACGATGGTAGTCAAGCTAAACAAATTATGGAGAAGTATGTGAATAAGAAAGTTTATGTGAGTTTTACGGTAGACGATGGATTCTTCCCTTCGGATGCTGGATTGCCTTTAGGTGAGCCTCATTTTCAAAATATTAAAGTTATTGAATAGTTATTGTTCAATTATAAATAGTTGAAATAGTTGCGATAAATAAAATAAATAAAATAAAGACCCCACATTTATTTGTGGGGTCTTTTGTTATTTTGCTTTCGTTTTATTCTGAAAAACTAGTAAAACATAATTAAAGTCAACAAATTCCAGAAAGTAAGTTTGCTAGAAATCTGTTTTTAGAAAGTAGATGCGTAAACTTCAGCAATAGCATCTTCGCTCATATGCATGTAGGAATTCTTCAAAAGTCGCTGCTGCTCTTTAACAACGCTTGCAGCCCAGCTTTGAATCATATCCTCGGTCATTCCATACTCGTGAAGCTTATGCTTAGGAAGAATCGTGTTAAGAACTTCGTCAAGCTTATTTAATACATCTGCTTTTTGGCATTCAAGAATATTTGCCATAAAGTCAAAAAGCTTAGAAAGTTCAGTGTTTTCTGCACTAGTGCTGCTTTCAGCATCGTGCTTAGCATAGTATCGCAAAACGCTTGTAAGAAGAGCTGCATTCGTTTCGCCGTGAGCCACGTGGAAAGTTCCACCAAGCGGATAAGCCATCGCGTGAACGCAACCGCAGCCAGCGTTACCAAACGCAATACCAGCGTAAAGACTTGCCGAAACCAAGTCGCTTACAACTTGGCTTTTTGCGCTGCTGCCTTCTTTAACAACTCGCATATAACTTTGCAAAATAAGCCCGCAAGCCTTGTAACTAAACATTTTTGTAAGCTCGGTTGCAATAGGAGAAAGTGCGGACTCAATCGAATGCGTAAGAGCGTCAATAGAGCTGGTTGCAAAAACGTAATCAGGCAGGCTCTTTAACAATTCTGGAATAAGAACAGCGTCCGTAGCATAGCAAGCATCGTTCGCCAAACCCTTCTTGGTATTGCGCTTAGTAAGCGAGAACACCGCAACGTTCGTAACTTCGGAGCCAGTGCCGCAAGTAGTTGGAACAAGAATAAGATCCGCGCCTTTTTGTGCAGGAATCTTGCCGTCAACCAAGTCTTCAAGCGGACTAGTTTGCTTCAACGCACAAACCTTCGAAATATCCAAAACAGTGCCGCCGCCAATGCCAATCACGCGCTTTGGAGTTGTGTGAATGTCACTAACGATTGCATCAACCATTGCGTCGCTCGGCTCACCCTTGCCGTATTTCTCTTGGAAAATCACGTCGCAATCAAGATTCAAATCGCCAAAATAAGGCTCCCAAATGTACTGGTTTGTAATAACCAAATCGCCCTTGCTGAGCTTGAATTCTTGCGCGAACTCGCGTGCGTTCTCGAACTTATGAATAGTTGGTTTAATAGAAAGCTGCTTCATCCTAGACTCCTTTGTTTTAATCTGCATGTCTTATGCTAATAGTGCGCGTTTTGTGCGCTCTTTTGTGCGCGGATGATTAAAAAACCAAGCAACTGCTCCATTATAGAACAGATTGCTTGGTTTAATAAATGCGATTTAAGCTAATCAGAAAAAGTGATTCAGCCTAAGCTAATCAGCAAAGTCTAATCATCCCTTCAACAAAGCCGTGTAAGCAGCCATCGTAATGTAGTTGTACGGCTGGTTGAAGTGAGGCATGAAGAAGATGTCGCACAAAGCAAGCTCTTTAATCGTGACTTTCTTTTGAATAGCCAGCGAGAACAGGTGAATTGCGGCAGACATATCGTAGTTAGAAGCCAACTGGCAGCCAACAATAACCTTCGTATCCTTCTTGTAAACGATGCGAATCTTCACCTTTGGATTCTCAACTTCCATAAACGCAGGCTTTTGAGTATCCTCAAAATCAACGTAATCAACGTCCATGCCCTCTTTTTGAGCGGCAGTCAAGCTCAAGCCGGTGCAAACAAGCTTGTAGTCGTAAATCATCATTGCGCTAGAGCCTTGCACGCCCTCGGTTTCTACAGGAGTTCCGCAAACGTTGTGACCTGCAATCAAGCCGCTTCGAACGGCGTTAGTGGCGAGCGCAATGTAGTTTACGCGGTCTCGAGCGTTGTCGTAGATTGTAGCGCAGTCGCCGATTGCGTACACGTCTGGGTCGGAAGTTTGCTGCTTCTTGTCAACAAGGAAAGCGCCGTTAGCATACTGCTTTAAATGATCCTTGCCAAGCGCAACGTTTGGGTGGAAGCCAATAGCGCAAATCACCATGTCTGCATCGTAAGTGCCTTTGCTTGTTTTAACAGCCTTAACTTCAGTGTCTCCAACAATCTCCTCAACAGCTTGACCAAGCTCAAACTTAATGCCCTTATCTTCCATAATTTTCTTCAAATTGTTAGAAAACTCTGGGTCAAAGTAGCCGTTAAGAATATGGTCTTCCATGTCAATAAGAGTTACGTTCTTGCCAAGACGCTCGAAGGCTTCAGCCAGTTCCACGCCAATGTAGCCTCCGCCAAGAACCACGACGTTACGGAAATCGCGCTCTTGAAGCTTAGCGATAACAGTTTGAGCGTTCTGGAAAAGCTTTACCATTTGCACGTTTTCCAAGTCAATGCCCTTAATGCGAGGCTTGTTTGGAAGGCTGCCGGTAGCAAGAACCAGCTTGTCGTAAGAATCGTGAATAACAGTGCCGTCTTTAAGTTCGACTGTTACTTCTTTCTTTGCGTAATCAATGTCTAAAACTTTACTTTCAAGATTTACCTTAGCGCCTTTTTTAACGAAATCTTCTGGCTTCTGGTAGAACAGTCCGTCGCTGCTTTGAATTTGCTTGCCAATCCACAAAGCCATGCCGCAACCAAGGAAGGAAATATTACTATTCTGATCGTAAATGGTAAGCTCGTTTCCTGGGTAGCTCAAAATGGTGTTAGCGCAGGCAGTGCCGGCGTGATTTGCGCCAATCTGAATGATCTTCGTCATCGGTAATCTCTTTTCGTCGTTGAATCTAGTTTTAATTTTGTTTATTTCTGTTGAATTCTGCTGAAATTAATTTAATTTAGTTTAATTTAATTCCGCTAAATTCTGTTGAAATTATTGTATGTGCTTCAACTGCTTTGTTTAATTCACGCTGCGGCGCGAATGCACATCCAATGCACAATACTATTACACGAATGCGAGTCTTACCAATTTTGATTTTGTGCGTGTTGTGGGGGGAGTGAGGTGGTTATTTCACAATCTGACTATCTTTTTGCGAACATGAATTACGTAGTAGAATCCTGAAGTTTGTATACTGTTTATATACAGTGACATTCACATATGTACAGTTTTTTGTGATGCGTTTTAATGTTTTAATAAAGTGATATTCGTGTGAAGGGGTATTGTGATGCGTATTTTGATTACTGGTTTTACGCCGTTTGATAATGAGTCTATAAATCCGTCGTGGGAGATTGCGCAATCAGTGCATGCGCCTGAGGGTGTGGAACTTGTTCGTTTGCAGATTCCTACGGAATTTAACAAGGGCGCGCAAAAAGTTATTGAGAAAATAGAGGAAGTTCAGCCGGATGCTGTGCTTTCGTTAGGGCAATTTGGTGGTTCTGCTTGTTTTAACGTTGAGTATGTTGGCATTAACTGTAGGACTGCGCGCATACCAGATAATAGTGGGTATAAGCCTTGGTATGAGCCTGTTGTGCAGGATGGTGATATGGCTTATAAAGCGACTTTGCCAGTTGTGAATATAGTTGAGGCTTTGAATAGGGCGAAATTGCCGGCGTCTGTGTCTTTTTCTGCTGGCGCGTACGTGTGTAATGACGTGCTTTACAGTGTTTGTCATTATTGCCAGACTAAAAAATTGCCGATTAAGAGTGGTTTTATTCACGTTCCATATTTGCCTGAGCAGATTCTTGATAAGCCTACTACGAGTTCTATGAGTTTAGTTGATATGCTTCGAGGTATTGAAGTTGCGCTGCAAGTAATTGCGGATGATTGCAAGTGATTGCAGATTAATCGCCAGCAAATCTTTAATTTGTAAGTAATTGCTAATAATTAGTATGCAGTATTTATTCTCTACGCTCGCTCAAGCACGCGTTCAATAGCGTTATTTTGCGAAAGAAGATACACGCAATACTGGTTCATGCTTATGCCTTCTGCTTGAGATTGCTCAGCCAATTGCCTGTGTAATTCTTTAGGGAGACGCAGTTTGAATTGACCAGAATAGTCATTTAGCTCATGGTAAGACGGCTCTTTTATGTTGATTTTGCTTTCAAGAGCTGCTTCAATCCAAGCGTGCTTAGCGTCCTGTGCATTTGCTGCTGCTTCCTGTTCGGAGTCTCCCGAACTTATGCATCCTGGCAAATCAGGGTAGTAAGACACGAATCCGCCTTCATCCGGATCTTTCACAATTTCCAGCTTATACGGTAGTGACATGTAGTAGCTGAGTGTTTTATTTGTTTTAGTCATATTTGATTTCATATTTTGCTGATTTTTCAAAAGTTTTATAAGAGTATAAGTGGTGTTACATGTGGTCTCAATGGTTGAGTTATTTTTGCTATACTTTAATTCTCTATACTCTAATTTTAATTAGTGGAATCTTAGTTTATAAGTCAAAGAGTCTATATATCTGAATTTAAGTGGAAGTCAATTGGTGAATTATATCAATGATTTACAGATATTTATGCTTCAGAGCTTTAGAAGAATTAAAAAATCAATTAACAAAAGTGTAGAAGATTATCATCTTATGCTAGATGAGCTTACAGAGAATAAACTATTTAAACAAAATATGAGCAAATGAACAGGTGAAGCAACTAAGACATTTAATTGGGAAGTTTATAAGTTTATTCATCTAAATGCAGTAGTGACTTTTAAAGTATTTGGAACTAAAATTGTGCAACGGAAGAAATTAGTTTTATAAATTTAATTTGTTTATCAACCTATAGAAGAATCTTTTTATTTGGTAATACAAACACAGCCAAAATATAAAATCATAGATTATTTATAGTACTATAAAGGTAAAAGAAAAATATCGTTGATATAAGAACAGTGTATTGAGTAATAGTGCAAAAATAAATTAAAATGAGATAGTTTAATTCTAAAAGTGTAAGATATGAATTAGATATGCTTGGCAAGATGAATAAACAAATGAATTTTATTAGAGGCTAGTATATATGATAGGTTACTATTATTGTTCTTTAAGCACATTTTTGAATATTATAAAGAATAAATCTATTTATCTTTCAGATCCACTAAAAATGAATGATAATTTAGAAATAAAATGGTATATTGATAAACTAAATGATGAAAGAATCAATTTAAATGACGGATTTAATGCATTAGAATCACTTTTCCATCTGATGATAAATCGTTCGTGCCTAGATTTTACATCTGAAGAATTAATGCAAATACTAGAATCTAAAGGACAGAACAGCGTATATATTTGCTGTTTTTCTGAAGAATCAGATATGCTAAGTCAGTGGAGAGGATATGCCGATGATGGAAAAGGAGTTTCAATAGGATTTAATTTAGAAAAATTGACAAAATTCGATAATTTATTGTTTAAAAAAGTAATTTATACGAATAGTGTGGTTCACGACGGTATAGAAAGTGATGTTGAATGTGTAGCAGACACAATAAATACGGTGATTAGTGAGCAAAATATTACAAAGAGAGAAGAAAAAATAGAGGTGTTTTTACATGAATTAATTCCTGAACTTGTGAAATATAAAAATCCTGCTTTTGCTGAAGAAAAAGAAATACGCCTTATTTATTGTGACGATTTGAAATTTGAAAAGATAGTTAACAATCATGATGCTTTTACTGAAAGATTGTCTTTAAAATCATTAGAACATGATTTTAGAATTATTGGGAATGATAACATTACTGAGTTTGTTAAACTAAACTTTACTCCAGATATTATAGAAAAAATATGTATTGGTCCAAAATGTTTATTGAATAAGAGTGATGTTAGAAATATTACTAAGAAGTTATTGGGAATAGAAATTAGCGCTATAGAATCAAAATGTAGTTACAGATAACAAAATGGGAGGATTTAGTTTGTAGAGCCTGCGTATACGTTGAACTGCATCTCTGAATTTGAACTAAAAGTACCAATTTGGGAGGTGTAGTTTCATTATGATTAAATACAACAAGGAGACTCAGCAAAAGTAGCAGAACTAGTTGAAAAGGGGTAGGATAATCGGTCGATAATGTTGAAACTTGCCAAACCACCACTTATGTTGAAGGTGTGGTATAAAAGTCTTATGTTTTCTAAACGCGCTATTACCATTTTTGCGGCTGCTGTCGTAACTGCTTTAACGTTGGGTACGTTGAGTGCTTGTGAGCCGCAGGGTAAAGCCGTTGGTAGCACTGGCCGCGCTGGAGACATAATTCACGACGGCATAGATATTAATGACATCCATTTGCTGGTCATTGGTTCAAAATTAGCTGCGCTTGATGACGAAGTTATGAAACATTGTAAAACGTCAAAATTGAGTGCTTCTTATGTGCCGCTATCAAATGTTGTTAATCCTAACGAAGCTGCTCAGCAAGCTATTCGCGCTGCAAGCGAGCAACCTGTTTCATTAATACTTATAGACGCGCTCGACGTAACAGGCGTTGACGACCTGCATAATGATAATAATCAACCTAATATAAAAGAGAATAACAAGCTTAATAACAGCACTCGCAATAAACAAAACGAAAGCAAAGCATGGATTTCTGCGCTGCAATACGTGCGTTACGCTGGAGTGCCAGTTGCGTTAATAAATCCTGTAAAAGCACCAAAAGACGCAACTTTATACGCAGCTACTTTGTATTTTGATAGCGATGGAAGTGGAATTGGAAAAAATATTCATGAATCTTATTTATCAAAAAATAGCGAATCTTTAAACAATAAAAGCAATAAATCAAAATTTGAGCGTTCGTCTTTGCTAAGCATCGTTCGAGCAATAATCGACAATACACCGCATAGTAGGGAAGTGATTATAAATGACAAATAACGAACAAAACGCAATGGCATCTACAGAAATTAGCAAAAATAACGCTATTGCGGTGCTTCCTAAAGTAGAAGTTTCTGGTTTGAGCACAGAAGAAGTTGCAGAGGCAGTCTCTCGCGGAGATGTGAATATTACTTCTAAGCAGACTTCTCGCTCTTTAATGGATATTGTGCGCGCGAACGTGTTTACATTGTTTAACGCGATTATTTTCACAGCAATGGTTGTTGTGCTTGCCACTGGTTCGTGGAAGGATGCTGTTTTTGGTGTAGTAATTCTGGTAAACACTGGAATTGGCATTGTGACTGAGTTAAAAGCAAAGCGCACTTTGGATAGGCTTTCTATACTTGTGGCGTCTTACGCAATGGTGCGTAGAGGCGGAGAAAATATTGAGATTGCGCACAAAGATATTGTGCTTGGGGATGTTTTGTGGCTCAGAGCCGGCGAGCAGGTTCCAGCAGACGTAGAAGTGCTGGAATCGTGGGGTTTGGAAATGGACGAGTCCATGCTTACGGGCGAGTCTGCTACAGTTCGTAAAGCCAAAGGTGATAACGTTTATTCCGGATCTACTGCAGTTTCTGGAATGGCTTTAACGCGTGTTACTGCCGTAGGAGAGCACAGTTATGCAGCAAAATTGGCGGCGCAAGCGAAAGTTTATACCAAAACAATTTCCGACTTAAGCCGTGGAATTAACACGATTTTGAAGTATATGACGATGGTTGTGGTGCCTTTGTGCGTGCTGCTTGTGTGGTCGCAAATGCACAAGGTTGGCGGATTTGTTGAAGCTTGGCAGACTGGTGCTTGGAGAGGAGCTGTTGTTTCTGCTGTTGCAGGCGTTGTTGGCATGATTCCAGAAGGATTGGTTCTTCTTACTTCGCTCAATTTTGCGGTGGCTGCTATGCGGCTTGCTCGTAAGCAAACGTTAGTTCAGGAGCTGGAATCTGTAGAAACTTTAGCGCGCGTAGACTGCTTGAACCTGGACAAAACTGGCACTATAACCGACGGTGGTATTGCATTCGTTGGCGTGGAAAATCTAGATAATATTGGTGCCGAAATATTCTCGCAAACTAATTTGCAAACCAATCAAGCTTTATTTGATTTATCTAATGAAGAAAATCCTAACGCAACAGGTGTTGCGATTATGGAAGGACTTGGTGCTCAAGGAGTCGCAGCTAGCGCGCATGTATCTAACCGTCTTCCATTCTCTTCTGCTAGAAAGTGGAGTGCTGTGCAATATGTACAAAGCAGTGGAGAGCGTGCAACTTGGTATATGGGTGCTCCAGAAGTATTGCTAAGCGCGATTAATTATGCAAATTCTAATGAACTTTTAGCGAAAGTTAATTCTTATGCGGAGCTTGGTGAGCGCGTGCTGCTTCTTGCAAAAGTAAGTAGCGTTGAAAGTAACGAAGTAAGTAGCGTCGCAGAATCAGATAAAACTTTTGGCGATTCTCCCACTATTTGTGCAAATGCTCAGCCTGTTGCTTTAGTTCGATGCTCTGAGCGTATTCGTGAAGACGCTCGTAAAACTCTTTCGTGGTTCCGCGAGCAGGGTGTGCGTTGCCGCGTAATTTCAGGAGATAATCCTACAACTGTTGCGGCTGTTGCTGCAAAAGTTGGCTTAACAGGAGATCGCAATCCTGTTGCAATGGACGCTAGAAAATTGCCGGAAAATATTAACGAATTGGCTAAAGTGCTTGAAAATGTGGATGTGCTTGGGCGCGTGCTTCCTCATCAAAAGAAGGCGATTGTTCAGGCACTTCACACTCAAGGTCATGTTGTTGCTATGACTGGTGACGGTGTGAACGATACTTTGGCTCTTAAAGAAGCTGATTTGGGCGTTGCTATGGGCAATGCCGCTCCTGCTGCAAAAGCTGTAGCCCAAGTGGTTCTTGTTGATTCACGATTCTCGCATTTGCCGGATGTTGTGGCTCGCGGTAGGCAAGTGATGGCAAATATGGAACGTGTGGCTGGCTTGTTCCTTGTAAAAACCGTTTATTCTGCGCTTATTTCTGCAGGAGTTGTGCTTCTAGCGTTGCACTTCCCGTATTTGCCTCGTCACATTACTTATATTGGTTCTTTAACTATTGGTATTCCAGCATTTTTGCTCGCTTTAGCACCTAATACTCGTAGATACATTCCAGGTTTCTTGAAGCGAGTTGTTCGTTTTGCTGTTCCTAGCGGATTTGCTATAGCTGCTTCTGTGCTCGCTACTGCTGTTATAGCTCCGCGAGTTTTGGGATTAAATCTTGACGATGTTGTTGCAAATAATTTGATAGCATCTCGTTTTATTGTCTCAAACGTGCAAGCTTTGGCAACTACTCGCAGTATTTGTTCCGTAATCGTATTTGTTCTCGGCATACTCGTGCTTGCAAGCGTTGCCAAGCCGTTGCGCTCGTGGAGAGGAATTATGGTTGCGCTATTTGCTGCAGCTGGAGTTGCTGGAGCTTTTATACCGTTTACTGCAAAATTCTTCGAAATTCACGTGCCGACTGCAGGAAGCGCGTTTACTGTAATGCTTATAGCTGTTGTTTTAGCTGTAATCTTATGGTTTGTGTGCGTGAGTTTAGCAAACTTGTTATCTAAACAAAGTAAGAAGTGAACAATCTAACATATTTCTCATGTAATTAGTGTGTCGACGTGAGCTTAATGATGCTTACAATAGATACGTGTTTAGTATTTTAGAGATGTTTTCAGTAGGCGTTGGTCCTAGTTCATCACATACAGTAGGTCCTATGCGAGCTGCGTGTTCGTTTGTTTCATCGCTTAAAAAAAGTGGTAGTCTTGCAAACGTTGCGCACGTAAGTGTGACTCTTTACGGATCACTGTCTTTAACAGGTCTTGGTCATGGCACTGATCGCGCTTGCGTTGCAGGTCTTGAAGGAAATCTTCCAGATAATGTAGACACTGATCATATGCTTACTATTCGTCAGGAATGCAAAAAAACTGGCACTTTAACGCTCGCAGGTGAACATACTATTGCTTTTGATTACGATAAGGACGTAATTTTTGAAAAATGGATGCGAATGGTTGTTCATCCTAATGGAATGCGTTTTGTTGCAACTGATTCTGACGGAAATAAAATCGATGAGCAAGTTTGGTATTCAATTGGCGGCGGATTTATTCGTCAAGGGTGTGCAGATGATGCAATGGTTGGCTTGCATGAGCGTGTTACTGAGCAAGATGAAAATAATGCCAATAAGAATGGTGTAAGCGAGAATAATAGCGAAAGTAATAGCGAAAGTAATAACGGAAATAGTAGTGATAATGCTGCAAGCTCCTCAAATCAAACAAAAGATTCCACTGTACCTTATCCTTTTACTTCATGCGACGAGCTTATAAATATTTGCCGAGAAAAGTATATGTCAATAAGCGATGTTGTGTGGCAAAACGAGCTTGCATTGCATGAAGGTGATGCTGACTACGTGCGCAACTATTTGCTGCATGTTTGGAAAGTTATGAGTAAATGTGTAGAAAACGGATGCAACTCAAAGCAACCGATTTTGCCAGGAGGTCTTGATGTGCCTCGCAGAGCTCCTCACATGTATGAGCGTTTAGCTGCAAATTCAGACATGCTTCGTAACAATCGTCGTCGTTCGGATGCTGCTTTAGAAAGTTCAGACTCTGCGTGGGTTAATCTTTTTGCGCTCGCTGTTAGTGAAGAGAATGCTGGTGGTGGGCGTATTGTTACTGCTCCAACGAATGGTTCTGCAGGAATTATTCCTGCAGTATTGCAGTATTATTGGCGATTTGTTGATTCTGCTAATGAAGATGGAGTTGTGCGATTCTTGCTTGCTGCAGGTGCTGTTGGTTACTTATTTAAACGAAATGCTTCAATTTCTGGAGCTGAAGTTGGTTGTCAAGGAGAGGTTGGTTCTGCTTGTTCGATGGCTGCTGCAGGATTGTGCGAAGTGTTGGGAGGGACCCCGGAACAGGTTGAAAATGCTGCAGAAATCGGTATAGAACACCATTTGGGATTAACTTGCGATCCTGTAGGCGGTTTGGTACAAATTCCTTGTATTGAGCGCAATGCTATGGCTGCAAATACAGCAATTAATGCTGTTCGAATGGCAATGCTTGGAGATGGCTCGCACATGGTAAGCCTTGACAAAGCGATTAAGACTATGAAAGAAACTGGTCATGACATGATGTCTAAATATCGCGAAACCTCAAAAGGTGGGCTAGCTGTAAACGTTGTTGAGTGCTAATTTGCTAATATTTTTGCATTAATTCGTTGATGTTTTGAGATTAATTTTTGCTAAGTTATACACAATGCGTATATTTCATGTACATACGTAACGTTTCAGTGCTAATCTAGGACAGGTTAATCTAGGAAGTGTTAGTCTAAACTGCATTTATTCGAATGTGCATTTACTTAAATGTACTATTTAAAATGCGCTGCTTTAGTAATGCAGGATGGTTAAAAGCTGTCTGTGTAGATGTTATACTGTTCAGATTATACTGTTTGGAGTTTGTAAAGGAGGAAATATGGCACAAGATATGCCAGAAGTGATTGCAGAATTTGGCACTACGCCAACGGTGACGTTCCCTGAATCTGAACCGCCAGCAGGCCTTAAAGTTGTTGAATTAGTTGAAGGTAATGGTCCTGTAGTTCGTGCAGGTGACACTGTAACTGTGAATTATCATGGTGTGGTTTGGGGTAGCGACAAGCCATTTGATTCAAGCTTTGCTCGTCATACTCCAGCTAGTTTTGGTATTGGTGTCGGTCAAGTGATTCAGGGCTGGGATCGTACTGTTCCAGGTCATAATGTTGGATCTCGTTTGTTGATTTCTATTCCTCCAGAGTATGGTTATGGCTCTCGTGGCATACCGCAAGCCGGTATTGGCGGCGGAGACACGTTGGTATTTGTTGTTGATATTATTTCAACTCGTTGATAGAAGAGCGTGAATTTTATTTACGAACGCATAGTTTTTATTTTTAGAGATTGTTGTATAAGGAGGTAGCAATGGCTGAAGAAAAAACTATTTTACTTACGCAGGAAGCGTATGACAAACTAAAAGAAGAGTTAGCACATCGTGAAGGTGAGTATCGAGAAGAAATCACTGAGCGTATTGCTGCAGCTCGTGCTGAAGGTGATTTGTCTGAAAATGGTGGTTATCAGGCTGCTCGTGAAGAGCAAGGAAAGAATGAAGGTCGCATTAATGAGCTTATTGTAAAGCTTCGTAATGCGAAGATTCTTGAAGCACCGAAGGATGGCACTGTTGGCAATGGTTCTTTGGTTACTCTTGAGCTTGCAGGTCGAGAAATGACTTATGTTCTTGGTTCTCGCGATATTGCTGTAGCTACGGATTATGACGTTATTAGCCCGGAATCTCCAATTGGGGCAGCTATTATGGGTGCTCATGCTGGTGATACTGTTAGCTATGCAGCTCCAAATGGACGTGAAATTTCAGTGACAATTAAGGATTCGCATCCACTTGCGTAAGTTGCGTAAGTTACATGATTTTCATAATCTGCATAAGTTGATTTTATAAATATTATTCTCCCCACTTAGTCCATATTTTGAAATAAGTGGGGAGAATATTTTTTGAGGGGTTGGTGGGTAAGTTCTATTATATTTTTCGCAAAACTGTAACAACTTTTCCCATAATAGTTGCGTGTGATCCGTCAATAGGAGAGTAAGCCGGATTATGTGGAATAAGCCATACGTGACCGTGGTCATTTCTGAAAGTTTTAACAGTTGCTTCGTTATCTAACAGTGCTGCAACAATGTCTCCATTTACAGCCTCATGCTGCTCTCTAACTACTACATAATCGCCATCGCAAATAGCGGCGTCAATCATCGAATCGCCGTGTACTTCAAGCATAAAAAGATTTCCTGTACCTGTAAGACGTTCTGGCAATCGCATTACATCTTCAATATGCTGTTCTGCTGTTATTGGAGCTCCTGCTGCGATTCTTCCCACTAGAGGAACATCTCTAGAATTTATAACAGAATCAGATTCGTATGCGCTAATATTGGCAACTCTTGAAGAATTTTTATTAATTTTGTTATTTGAATTCTTTTCAACAATTGAATTATCAAGAATTTCAATAGCGCGACCTTTATTTGCATTAATTCGCAAAATCCCTTTATCTTCAAGTGTTCGCAATTGATGTTTCACAGAAGATGGGCTTCTAAGTCCAACTGCTTCTCCGATTTCGCGGAAAGAAGGAGGGAATCCATGAATTTTTATATTGTTTTGGATGGCATTGATAATATTGCGTTGGCGGTCAGTAAGTGACATTGCGCTAATATCGCTAGCATTAATGCCATTGTTATCGTTATTTGTGCCATCGTTATTCATGGTGCTCCTTTCGCTTTTACTATTTTAACGCACTTTCTTAAAAAAATCAAACATCTGTTCGACACGCCGTTGCAACTATCGAACAAATGTGTCATTATTAATACATCTGTTCGATAGAACAAATGTTCAGTCGATTAAGGAAGGAGAAAGGATAATTATGAGTACGTCATTAATTAGAAGTGGCAGGGAAGTTAGAGTAGGTATGCAAGAAAATACTTATTTGATTCGTAAACGCTGCGTTTCTAATAAGCATGCGCGCAAAACTAGAGTTTTTCGTGTAACTGTACTTTTGATGACAGCAATAACATTCTGTACATTGTTTATGCCAAAGACTGCTGTTTCTGCAATACCTGAAAGAGTTGTTACATATACAGTTCGTCCTGGAGATACGTTATGGAATTATGCTGCTACTATTACTCCTAAAAACGGTGATATATCAGATAATGTAGAGCGTTTAATGGCTTTAAATCATCTTTCTTCTGAAGATTTGGTTATCGGACAGTCTATTAATGTTCCATTAAATGATGCTCAATAGTTGATTGAGTGCAAATAGTATGAAAATGGGGGAAATATGAGAAGGGAAAATATTACTATATTTGAAATTGAAACTGATGAGCTAAGTTTTACTGAAAATGATGATGTAATATTCAGTGTGTTTTATGGAGTATTTCGGATTATGGACAATAAAATCGTATAATATTCGGAAATATTTGAATAAAGTGAATAATATTATGTAGTTTTTCGCTATTTTTTAGTATGCTGAATATATGCATTGTCCTTTTTGTAAGAATTCTGATACGAAAGTTATAGATACTCGTATCAGTGAAGATGGTTACTCTATTCGCCGTAGACGTGAATGCCAAGTTTGTGGTAATCGATTTACTACGGTGGAAACAACTCAGTTGCTTGTAATGAAGCGTTCAGGCTCTATTGAACCTTTTGATCGGGCAAAAGTTGTTGCCGGTGTTAGCAAAGCATGTCAAGGACGTCCCATTAATGCTGAAGCGTTAAAGACAATTGGTATGCGAGTAGAAGCTGATTTGCGAGCACGAGGTTTAGCGCAAGTTACATCTGAAGAAGTTGGCAAAGCTATTCTTAAGCCATTGCGTGAATTAGATGAAGTTGCATATCTTCGTTTTGCAAGTGTGTACCAAAACTTCGCAGGTCTTGAAGATTTTGAACATGCCATTGAAGATTTAAAGCGCAGTAAAACAGAAAAATAATAATTTTATCGATTATTGTTACAGAATATCTATTCCCTGCGCTTTTGCATTATTTTGAGTTCTATTTCTCAAAATTTGCGTCATCTGCAGTGCGTATTATATGCAATTTTTGAGTTGGTCTAGTCATTGCAACATATAGATTGGCTGCAGCAGTTAGTCTAGATGCTGCTTCCTGCTCAATCTGAGAAGGTTGCAACACTATGACAGCGTCATATTCAAGACCTTTTACTTCCTCAGCTGTGCAAACGCTGCATTGGCAATCATCGGCATTTTGTTTGTTTAACTGATTCCATAATTTTTCAGGTAATGCATGTTCTAATGCTTGATTTACAACCTTTTTAGCATGGCTAACCATACTGTTAGGAGTAATGATTGCAATACGACCACTACCATCATCAGAGACAAATTTTTCGAATAGTTTTGTACAAGATTCTGCAAGTGCAGTATCGAGTTCATCTTGTGATTCAACCGTTTGTGATACGAGTGAATCAGGTACTGAGCGAACTGCATGAACAGTAGAAATGTATAATCCTGAATCTGTTGCAACTTTGCTTGCTGCTTCAGAAACTTCACTAGGATTTCGATAATTAATTGTTAACTCGTAAAGATCCCAATTTGGTTCTCCAAATAGAGAATTCATATTCTTCTGCCATCTGTGAGTTCCTCCGAGCGCAGAAGTTTGTGCAACATCGCCAACAATAGTAAAGGAGCGTGAAGGACAACGACGAATAAGCATTCTCCAATCCATTGCTGTAAGCTCTTGAGCTTCATCGACAACTACGTGACCATATGTCCACTCGCGGTCAGAAGCTGCTTTACGGGCAAGCATTCCTGCATCGTCGCCTTGCAGATTATCAAGAAGCATATCGGCAGTTACTATGCCATTTCCAATACCAGCTTGTGCTAAAGTGTCAGCTGCAAATTGTTGTTCTTCAAGTTTTTTTGCTTGTGCTGCAGATCTTTGAGCGTCAAGTTTTGGATCAGGACCGAGCAATTCCATAGCTTCATCAAGTAATGGAATATCAGAACGAGTAAGCGGGCTGCCCTTTGGTCTAGTAAGTGAGTTAATGTCTTCGTCGCTTAACCAAGGTGCGTATGTGCGTAATTTGTCAGGTTTAGCAAAAAGTTGGTCAATGAGCCATTCTCCAGTCATAGGTAACCATGCAAGATTTAAAGTAATGCGCAGTTTATCGTCAAGACGAAGTTGAGAAGTTATATCGTTTAATTCAGCTTGATCTGGAACATAATCAAGTTTTTCCAAATAACGATTTTTCAATATGCTGAGCACGGTTTTTATAAAAGTATTTCGTGCCTGGTTATGCGGCTGGTGAGTCCGTTGAGCATCTGATTGAGCTATCTCAATATCTTCTTTTAGAAGAGGAATACTAAATCCTCCAACATGAATTGTTGGAAGATTTTTAGGAACGCGAATACGAGCGGCAATTGCATTCGCAATAACTGTTCGCATACGATACATTCCTTTTAATTTTGCTGCGTATGGAGAATCTTCATCTGTAGCACAAATTCCAGGAATTAAGTCGGAAATAGTTCTACTTACTACACCTGTTTCACCAAGAGAAGGGAGTACTTGATCAATATAACGCAAGAATGCCGAACTTGGACCAACAATAAGAACTCCTGAACGCTCAAGTTTGCGCCTGTGAGTGTATAATAAATAGGCTGCTCTGTGCAAAGCAACAGCTGTTTTTCCTGTGCCAGGACCTCCCTGTACAACAATAGTGTGATCAAGAGGAGCGCGAATAATTCGATCTTGTTCTGCTTGAATAGTGGCAACAATATCAGTCATTTTGCCGGTTCTGCGAGAACCTAAAGATGCGAGCAGTGCTCCTTCACCAGTAAGAGTACCTTGTTGTGAAGCTTTTCCTATTTCATCAGAATGTATGTCAAGTACTTCATCTTCAACACCAATAACGTCTCTGAAACGGAGTGTAATATGACGACGCATAACAATATCGCCATGATGCGAAGGGGTTGCCTCATAAAAAGGTCGTGCAGCTTCAGCGCGCCAATCTGTAAGAATAGGATCATGGTTTTCGCTAAGCAAACCAATGCGACCAATGTATCGCCTAATGCCTTCTGTGTTATCAAGTCTTCCAAAAACAAGACGATCTTCAACAGCTCGTAATTGTGTAAGACGATCTTCGTACATGGTTGCGAATGAGTCGCGCTCTGTGCGCTGTGTTGGTGAACCGTGCGAACCTGACGCGCGCACAGCGTCTAAGCGCGCGCGAATAGTATTACGCAAATCATCTAGACGGCTATAAGCTCGGTCAACAGCTTGTTGTTCTTCGCTAAGTTGTGAGGAATAGGTAGACATACGCTTCCATTCTTCGTAAAATCTGCAGCCAAATCAAAGCCAATTTTTAGGCATTTAAGTGTATCTCGAGGCATAAACCACTGATTTATTTCGTGTTGTAATCTAAATTAAAACAAGCTAAAAGCTTAGCGAATAATTGCGTTTTATTTTGCCGCAAAAATATAATCTAAACATATGTTTATAAGGGTTGATTTTGAATTATAGAGAGATAGAATTCTTGAGTTGTGAAGCATAAAACGATGAGGTTGACGCCTACTAGTTTGTTGCAACTTAGAAATAAACAGAATGGCTTACTGCATCACTGTTGATGTAGCGAGTTTGTAATCAGAAAGGTAGTTCACATGAAGAAGCTTATTCTTGATTTGGATACTGGTGTTGATGATACCTTAGCAATTTCTTATGCTCTTGGTAGCCCTGAGGTTGAGCTGATCGGTATTACTGGTACGTATGGCAACGTTTTAATGGAACAGGGCGTTCGTAATGCTCTTGCTATAACAGATTTATTTGGACATCCAGAAGTTAAAGTGTATCGTGGTTTGCCGCATGCGAGCAAGAAAGATTCGTTTGAAGTTCTGTCTATTTCTGCATTCATTCACGGTGACAATGGTATTGGCGATGTTGTTATTCCAGATTCAAAGCGTGAAGCTGAGTCTGAGCCAGCTGTTGATTTCATAATTGATTCAGTTAAGACTTATGGCAAGGATCTTATTTATGTTCCAACTGGTCCTATGACAAATATTGCTGCTGCATTGCATAAGGCTCCAGAAATCAAAGATGAAATTGGTAAGATTGTTCTTATGGGCGGTGCTCTTACAATTCATGGAAATGTAACTCCTTGGATGGAAGCAAATATTTCCCAAGATCCAGATGCAGCAGACGTCCTATTCCGTTCTGGCGCCCCTGTAACAATGGTCGGTTTGGATGTGACTTTGCAAACCTTGCTTACCTATAAGGAAACGCAACAGTGGCGTGACCTTGGTACAAAGGCTGGCAAGTTCCTTGCAGATATGACCGATTTTTACATTAAGGCATATGAAACAACGGCTCCACACCTTGGTGGCTGCGGTTTGCACGATCCGTTGGCTGTTGCAGTTGCTGTTGACCCAACGCTTGTTACAACTCTACCAATCAACATGCAGGTAGATGTTGAAGGCCCAACTCGTGGACGCACAATTGGTGATGTTACGCGCTTGAATGACCCTGTTAAAACAATGCAAGTTGCTGTTGGTGTTGATGTTCCACGATTCTTGAACGAGTTTATGACGCGCATTTCTGGCTTGGCAAAAATCGCTGGATGAGTGTGGATTTTACGAGTTTTAGCTCCGCTTTTTGTTGTTCGACACGCCGTAAATCGCAACATTTTCCGCAATATACGACGTGCCTTATTTACCAATGTAGAAACTAAAAATATTAATTGATTGGATTATTATGACTGAGATTGCAAAATTTAGCGCGGTAGACCCATACGAGGATCCAAAAACCCGCGACAAAGTGGCGATTTACTCGCTAATTTTACTTCTTATAACCTTTATTCTTGGAACATTGTGTTTGCAAGGATTTAATCTGGTATTCGATCAGATTGGTAAAGCTGTTGGTGCTCCTAATCAAGCTTCTCTTATTACGAGTTTGCCAATTATTGTTTTAGGCATTGTGTGCTTTATTTACGGTTCTTTGGGTGACTTTGTGTCGCTTCGTAGACTCATAACAATCGGACTTGTAACACTGTTTGTTGGATCCTTGTTCGGTTTTATTGCAAACTTCTTCTTCACTCCAAACTTGTGGACTGTTATTATTGCGCGTATTTTACAAACCGCTGGCGAGCAGGTAGCAGGTTCTTCCTTCCTTGTTATTGCAACTAAGTATTTGCGCAACGATCTTAAGGTAATTTTCTTTGGACTCTTTACTGCAGCTTATCAGCTTTCTGCTTCTATTGGCGTTTTTGCTGCTGGTGCTCTTAGCTCTATTGCTTGGCAGTATTTGTTCTTGATTCCTGCAATTACTATTCTGTTCTTGCCAGTTCTTGTTAAGTGCTTGCCTACAAAGAACGGTATTGGTGGGAAGATAGATAAGCTTGGCTTTACAGTGTTTGGTATTGCTGTTGCATTGCTGACTTTGTTCTTCTCGTACAAGGCATGGGGATTGTTGCTTGGATCCATCGTGCTGTTTGTTGTGTTTGCTGGATACATTATGAAGGCAAAGAACCCGTTTGTAACTCCTGCATTCTTTAAGAATAAGCGTTGGCTTTCGGGCATTGTCTTAATATTCATCTTCTACTTTACTAACTATTGCATGCCTCCAATTTACAATGTGATTGGTGGAGCTTTGTATCATATGAGCACTGAGGCAGTTTCTTCCTACCTTGTATGGGCATTCGTTGTAGCAGCAGTGTTTGGAACATGCTCTGGAACGATTATCGGTTTTATTGGACGTAAAGCTGGCATTATTATAGCTGCTGTTCTTATGATTCTTGGATGGGTTGGAGCTGCTGTATTCATCAATTGCGGATTCCTTGTTCTAACTTTGTGCGCATGCGTCTACTACGCTGGTTGCGGACTTATGTATTCGCCAATCGTTTCAACGGTTCTTAGCGCATTGCCTGTTGAAGAATCGGGTCGTGGATGCGGTATGAATGATTTAGTTATGAATGTTACAGCATCAATCGGTATTTCCATTTTCAGCGGTTTCTTTGGCGGAAACTTGCTAAAAGGATTCTCTTTTGCTGGAATCCAAGGCTTAGGTGCAGGTTATTCTAACTTGCTTATGATGGGCGCTATTGTAGCCTTTATTGGCTTAGTAGTTTACATTGCTCGTAGTCTTATGGTTAAAGAGTAATTATTATTTACTCAATATGTTAGTGGCCACTAGCTTGCAGTCGTGTTGGGCTGATTGGTTAGTGGCCATTTTTGTATTACTTTGCTTGCACGCTATCAAATCTTTTTCATACGCTGAATACTAATCTTTTGATATTGTATTGGTGAAGCTTATTTCTAATGATTATTTAAATTAATTACCGTTATAGCCAAAATCCTCACTTTTTAATACTTCTTTCCACCATGATTCTCTGCCTAAAACAAAATCATCATCAACTTTCGCATTAAAAATTAAATCTGTAATAAGTGAGTCTTTGTTGTTTTTGTTAAATATAGAAGCAGTTAATTTGTAATCTTTAACCAATTGTGCCAAAAATTAGGCATTTAAGTATACCTCGAAGCTTATACACCGAGATTGTATTCCTATATTGATCTAACGAATATTATTTGCGAGGATCTCCGAACCATGCAGAATAAATCAATGAAAAATTGCGATTTCCATATGCTGAGCACGAATTTCCTTCGCCGTATCCAGCTTTTAACGATTCTATATTTGGCTGATAAGGAGTATAGATATAAAGTAATGCAGTAGCCTTATTTTCGATATAAACATTGCTAGATCCGCATGATTTATTTGGCGAATATTGAATTGTGTTAATCGTGTTAGGGTGGTAGTTATATTGATCGTTATGAAGAAGATAATATCTATATCTTCTTGCGGAACCAATTACTTGTTTAAAGAATCCTGCAAAACGTGGGTTGCAATGAGAATCATCTGGACAATCTAATCCCATAGCTGATTTGTATTGGAAATCGCTAGGATCAGTGTCTGTTACAAGATGTTGTTCTTTTTGCAGCATGGTAAGTAATACTCGTTGACTGATATGACATGCTTTTGCTGATTTGTATATTATGTCTGCAGAAGATTCTTTGCTTACACTTTGATACTTTGAGCATAGTGAATCGGCAGGAATAGTGTGAGTATTAAAGTACGCATTTTTTAAGCAATTTTTACCAGTGCATTTTGCTCCTTTTTTGCGTATAAAATTGCGTACTTCGTCTTTACTCATTGCGTTATCGTCAAAAAATTGAGAATCAGAAATAATATTGCCTGGATTAAAATCGAAGCGTGACACAAGTTGTTCTTGTTTGTTGCGAAGATTAGAAACAGTCTGTTCCCAACGTATCCACTGAACAACAGGAATGATAATAGCAATGCCTATGACAGCAATAATAATGTTTCGTAAAATTTTATTGGAGTAAAACTTATGCTTTAATGAACTGTTGTTTTTATTGTGATGAGCACCACTATTATGTCCACTATTTAGGTTGACATGAATAGAATCATGTTTCTTTCTTCTCTGCACCATGTTTCCTCCTACTTAGCTTGTTACATTATAAGTGATATGCGAATCATTTTATTATTGTGATTATTTTTTAAAATTGTTCCTAACTTTTATTGTTGATTGTAACTATCAAACTGTAGAATTATCCGATTGAGTAGCTACGCGCGAAGAATTTGTTGCGATTAACTTTAGATTGTTAGAGCAGATTGATTTATTTGCAGTAGTTTTCTGCATAAATATTTGGAATTATTAGGCTGTTGTAGGGGAGTAAGACGGTGATGATTGGGACTAAACGATTTGATTGTTCTTCTGTGGATCCTTATGATGACCCAGAAAAGCGCGATAAGGTTGCTGTTCGTGCGTTAATACTACTGCTTATTACATTTGTTATTAGCACCTTGTGCTTGCAAGGTTTCAATCTTGTTTATAAACAAGTTGGTATAGATGTGAAAGCTGTTGATCAAGCGCCTCTTATAACTGGTTTACCTGGCATTATTTTAGGAATTGTATGCTTTATTTACGGTTCTTTAGGCGACTTTGTGTCATTAAAAAAGCTAGTAACTATTGGATTAACATCTTTGTTTATAGGCTCAGTTTTTGGATTTGTAGCTAATTCTTGTTTTGAGCCAAATTTGTGGACAGTTATTGCTGCTCGTATTATGCAAACAACTGGTGAACAAGTAGCAGGTTCATCATTCTTAGTAATTGCAACAAAATATTTGCGAAATGATTTGAAAGTTATCTTCTTCGGATTATTTACAGCATCGTACCAGCTTTCTGCATGTATTGGAGTGTTTTCAGCGGGATTGTTAAGCTCTATTGCTTGGCAATATTTATTCTTAATTCCAGCATTAACTATTCTAATATTGCCGGCATTATTGCATTATTTACCAACAAAAAACGGCAATGGTAAAAAAATTGATGTTGTTGGTTTTACAGTCTTTGGATTTGCTGTTGCATCTCTTACATTGTTCATTTCATACAGAAACTTGTTGATGCTTATTTCAGCAATTATATTGTTTATAATTTTTGGTATTTACATTAGTAAAGCTAAAGAGCCGTTTGTTACACCAGCTTTCTTTAAAAATATTCGTTGGCTTTCTGGCATAATTTTGATGGGCATAATATACTTCACAAATTATTGCATAAGCCCACTGTTCAATAGAGTTGGAAAAACTTTGTATAACATGACTACTTCACAAGTAGCTTCTTATTTAGTTTGGGCTTTTATTGTTGCTGCAATATTCGGTTCATGCTCAGGCTTAATAATTAGTCGTATAGGAAGAAAAACAGGTTTATTATTAGCAATATTGTTTATACTTTGCGGATGGATTGGTATTGCAGTATTAATAAATTCTGGATTCTTAGCCATAGCTTTATGTGCATGCGTTTATTATGCAGGTTGTGGAATGGTGTATTCTCCACTGGCCTCAACAATTCTTTCGTCTCTTCCAGTTGAAGAATCTGGAAGAGGGTGCGGAATGAATGATTTAGCTATTAGTGTTTCTGCGTCTGTTGGTGTAGTAATTTTTGACGGAATATTAGATAAAAACATGCTGAGTGGAAATTCTATAACGGGTGCTTCTGGTATTTCGTCTGGATTTGCAAACATATCTCTTATGTGTGCTGCTGTTGCATTATTAGGAATTATCGTATTTACATTCAGAAACTTTATTACTAAAGAAAGCAATGCAATTGAAGTAAACGAAGATCAAGAATAAGACCAAAATAATAGTAAAAGCAAAAGCAATAAGAGACGATTTAGCAATAGCTTAGCAACTGTGCAAATAAAGTTTGTTTGCAACGTTATGAGCAATATTGTTTACAACATTGCAAGCGCTAAGAAAAAATATATGCATATATGCGAAACAGCTTTCACCTTCCGCCAATCATCTTTCGCATGCGTTGTATGCTAATCGGATATGCAGTTCCCAATTCTTGCGCCCAAAGAGATACATAGAATTCTTCGCACATCCAACGTAATTTCTCAGCGATTATTTGTGACTCGTCATGTGCTGGTCCTGATGGGATTTTCTGAGCGTCTTCTTGAGCTTTTACTACAAGCTTATGTGCTTCATCTGCCTGCCAAGCCCAACGTACGTCACGGTTTTTGTCTGCCTTAGCTTTAGTAAGACGAATCACGTCTGCATGCAAGTAGCGTTCAATACGAGGCAGAGAATCAGATGGAGTTTTGGCAATAAACCCTCCGTATACAAGACTTGCAGTGTGTTCGCGGATTGATTGCAACACTGAAAGCAACGGCAAATCAGCCTTGCCAGAAACAGCTTTACTAACTTCCGCATCACGCTTTAATATAGCAATCACATCGTGAGCTACATCGTATACCGTATCCTCGTATATTTCGGAAATGTTGGCAACAGTTTCGCGTAATAAATTGTCGTCAGTAATATTATCTGTGTTCGCAATTAGTCGTTTTACTGCAGCCATTTGCAAGTCTTCTGCTAAAGCGTTAGAAGTTGAATAAGGTGCAGCTGCGAGCATTAAAGATTCAGCGCCAAGCCAGCGAGAAGTAATACGCTTATTGTCTAAATGCAGCATATTCAATGCACTTTGCCAAACCATTTGTGCGCGCGAAAGATTTGTAGCACCAGATTTGTGTAATAAATCTGCTCGTTCAATTACATTTCCAGCTTGTGCAGCTTTATTTGCTTTGAAATTTACAACTTCTCGTGCAGATTCTTGTGCTTCTTTTGCAAAACGCTGTTGCAATGCAATTAATGATTTGTCGGTTCCAAGAATAGTAGGTTTTACGCGATTAGAGTACTTGTTACGACCTGCAGGTTTATTGCGATTTTCGTTAGCTTTTCTCTCTTCAACACTAAACGTCATGCGCAAGTATGGTGAGAGTTTGCTTATTTGCTCGTCGTCGAAAACTTCAGGATGTATTTGCGCTCCAACTACACAAATTGCAGCTTTAGTGAAAACTTCTCTAAAATCTTGCCATTCGCTTTTTATATTGCTTTCTGTTTCTCCAGTCCCAGGAAGCTCGTCGTAATGTTCGTCAATCCAAGAGCGAATTTTTTGAGCAGTATCAGGAGCTGGAACAAACTGTACTCGTAGAGCTTTAGGCAAAGATTTAATCATGCCAATAATAAGCTCATCTAATAAACCTGGAACATTCCAAGTAAATTCTTCAGGAGTTAAGCGCGAAAGTACGTAAAGCGGCACATGCACAGTTACGCCGTCCAAAGGATTAGCCGGATCATACACATAACTTAAACGCAACCTTATAATCTGACCATCTGTACCAACTGTATCCCAATGGTCAGGATAGTCAGCTAAATCAGTACTTTGCGTAGTTTGTAAACGTTCAACTTCATCGGGATTAAAGTCTAACTTGTGTGGATTTTCTTCGCGGTTATCTTTCCACCATTTTGCAAGAGCTGCAATAGTAGTTGCTTCTTGAGGAATGCGAGTGTCGTAAAAAGTAAATAAATCTTCGTCGTTTACAGTTTCGCTTATTTGACGAGTGCGATTTGCTTGATTATCTGCATCTTCAAGCACATTGTGATTATTTACAATAAACTCATCGTGTGCAAAACGCTGTTGCACATCTGCTTCAACTAAGCCTTGACGAATCATAATCATACGAGCTTCGTAAGGATTAACTCTAGTCCATTGAACTGTACGATCTTGAACAATAGGCAATCCGTATAGTAATACTTTAGATTTTGCTACAGCAGCACCTTTAGAAGCACTCCAATGAGCGTCAGAATACGTGATTCTAGTAAGATTTTTAGCAAGAGGCTCGGCCCAAGCAGGATCGACTTGTGCGCAATATCTTGCCCAAAGTCTAGATGTTTCAACTAATTGCGTACACATAACCCATGAAGGAGTTGTTTTCGAAACAGATGAAGCTGGGAATATTGCGAATCTTCCTCCGCGTGCGCCTTGATAGTCGTTTTTAGCCATTTTTTGAGCGCGTTTCATAGCTCGAATTTTTGCTGATCCATGCAAATTAGCAAAATCTGAAGCTTTTGGTTCACGCACTACTTGCATTCCCAACATAGAAAGCAATCCTGCAAGCATCGACGAGTGTATTCCTTGCGAATCCCAAGAGCAGCACAAGCTGTGAGCAGCCTGTTGATTATTAGGAAGCTGACGAATTTCCAAAGATACTCTTTTAGATGGAATAGGCTCGCCAACTTTATAATGCAACTCTTTACACAAGTCTTGAAGTTGATTAACTAAATCTTTCCACTGTTTTAAACGCAAAAAGTGGAAGAATTCCGCTTTACAAAGTTTGCGAAGAGCATTATTGCTCATATTTCCGTCTGCTTGGAAAATATAATCCCAAATATTTAAAGCAGTTAAGAAATCGCTTGTTTCATCCGCATAACGATTATGAAGTCTATCCGCTTCTTCACGCTGTTCTTCGGGGCGCTCGCGAGGATCTTGCAAACTCAAAAACGCAACAATTACCAGCACAGCTGCAAGAGTATTCGGAGTTGTTTTACGCGCCGCTTCAATAATCATGCGTCCTAAACGAATGTCAATCGGCAATTTAGAAAGCTCGCGGCCAATATGAGTTAAAGTGATGAAACCTGATTTTCTATTTATTGCGCCAAGCTCGTTAAGCTCATTAAAGCCGTCGCTTACTGCTTTCATATCAGGAGGGTCAATAAAACCGAAATTTGTAATATCTTCGCCAGTTTTAGCAACTCCTACTGAAAGCATGTGCAATACTACTGCTCCAAGCGAAGTGCGCAGAATCTCAGGATCGGTAAAACGAGGGCGAGTTTCGTAATCTTCGCGCGAGTAAAGTCTAATAGCAATTCCGTCCGCGATTCGTCCGCATCGCCCAGAACGCTGATCTGCGCTCGCTTGAGAAATTGGCTCTATAGGAAGTCTTTGCACTTTTGCAGACTTAGAATATCTGCTAATTCTCGCAAAACCAGGATCGACAACGTATCGAATCCCAGGAACAGTAAGCGAAGTTTCAGCAACGTTCGTAGCAATAACAATGCGTTGATGAGAGTGATGTTCAAATACTCGATGCTGATCTTTTGCAGAAAGACGCGCAAAAAGCGGCACTATTTCAATAGCATCAGCTCGCTTCATATCACTTGCTCGAGTGCCAAAATATGAGCGTAATCCTGCTTCAAACTCTCGAATATCGCGCTCGCCAGAAGCGAAAACCATAATGTCGCGCGCGCCTTGCTCGTGGATTGAATGAATCACTAATTGAGCACATGCGCGAGTTACTGCAGATGTCATATCTTCATCTGTAATATCGTCTCGATTGCTTTCGTTAGATTGGCTTTCTGCAGCAGTTTCCTCATCCATTGTTATGTCTGCAAAGCCGGGGACGTGTTGCATAAGTGAAGGAGCGGATCCAAGTGGTTCATAAAGAACTCGCACAGGGTAAGTGCGTCCAGAAACTTCAATAACAGGAACTTTTATGTGTAAAGCTTGCTCAAAATGTTCACGGAATTTTGCAGAATCTATTGTTGCTGAAGTAATAATCAGCTTCAAATCGCGTCTTTGCGGAAGTAAAGTCGTTAAATATCCTAGCAAAAAGTCAATGTTAAGACTGCGTTCGTGAGCTTCGTCAATAATAATCGTGTCGTATTTAGTAAGAAGAGGATCTCGCTGAATTTGCGCAAGTAAAATACCGTCAGTAACAATTCGGAGCTTTGTTTTAGGTGAACTTTCGTCGGTAAATCGCACTTGATAGCCGATTTCTTCGCCTAGTTTTACTTCCATTTCGTTTGCGATTCGCTCAGCAACAGTGCGTGCAGCTAAACGGCGAGGCTGAGTGTGCACGATTTGCTTACCTCTTCCGCCTCTTCCAAGCTCAAGCACCATTTTTGGGATTTGCGTAGTTTTACCGGAGCCAGTCTGTCCGGAAACAATCACGACTTGTGAAGACTTAATTGCTTCTATTATTTCGTCGTGTGCTGCGCAAATAGGAAGCTCAGCAGGGTAGTCGAATTTCATAGTGTATATTTCTTTTCGTAGATTTTTGCTTTTTAGTACTTCTTTAGTATTAGTACGTTTTATTATTTCGTTTTTATTACTTCTATAATTCGGTATCCTTTAGAACTTGCATATTTTTCAACTATGTAGTTTTCGCCAAGATTTTCAGCAAGCCAAGGAATAAGTGAGTCTGAGCCAAGATTTTTTTGCACAACTAAGTAAGCTGCTCCTCCTACTTTTAAACGCGGAATCCAAGTCATCAAAATGTCGTGCAGCATTTCTTTTCCAACGCGAATTGGGGGATTGGACCATATGAGATCAAAATTATTAAATTCCAAAGTATTATTTTCTTTTAAAGCGTCATCTACTAAAGAAGTGCGAATATGCTTTAAGCCAGCGTTTTTTGCGTTTAGCTCAGTAAGCTCTAGCGCGCGCTCATTTACATCTACAGCTACAATCTCAGCTTCTGGAGATTCTAAGCCCATTGCAATGCTGATAGGCCCCCATCCGCATCCAATATCAAGGAATTTGCCATTTTCCGGTGGTTTTGGAGCATGTTTTAGTAGCACAGACGTGCCTAAATCAAGCTTAGAAGCACTAAATACTCCGTTTGAAACTTGTACAACAGTTTCATGATTTCTCAAAGTTACATGTAACGTTCTTCGCTCATCGCAAGATGATGGTGTTGCAGAAAAGTATTGTTCGCCACTGATTTTTTGCGTTTTTTCTGATTTTGGTGATTTGGTTTTATCGTATTGTTTAAATTGTTGATGACTGTCCATGATCTCGCTCAAAAATACCGTATTTCGCCTATAAATTTAAATTTATTAATATACTTTTTTCTATTGTATCTTTATTTACATATCATACATATATGTTGTGTTCATATATTGTCGTCTCAAGTTACCATAATAAGACAAACGTTGTAAAACGCTATTTACAATGAAATAGAGGAGGGACAGTTGGTGGATAGTAATGTGGCATCCGGGCGAGATGATGTGCTTAATTCAAACGATTTTTCCTCCCTCGAAAATGATTCTAATAATATGAATGAGCATAATCTCACCAATAATGCAGTGCTTTATGCTCATTCGGATGTGCTTCTAGACACTACTTCTGACAGTGAAAAGCATGATGAAGTTTGGCAGGAGCGTGAATCTCGTAATGCTTTAAAGCGAGTAGCTGGCCTTGGCGAATTACAAGATGTTACCGAAGTTGAGTATAGAAAGCTTCGTCTTGAGCGCGTTGTGCTAGTAGGAGTGTGGTCTAGCGCAAAAGGAACTCTTGCTCAAGCTGAAGAATCGTTGCGTGAGCTTGCAGCGTTGGCACAGACTGCTGGTGCTGTTGTTTGCGATGGCATGTTGCAACAAAGATATAGGCCGGATGCTGCAACTTATGTTGGTTCAGGTAAAGCGCGTGAGCTTGCAGCAGTAGTTGCTCAGCATGATGCGGATACGATTATTGTTGACGATGATTTACCTCCTAGCCAGCGTAGAGCTTTAGAAGATGCGACTAAAGTTAAGGTTGTCGATCGCACTGCTGTTATTTTGGATATTTTTGCTCAGCACGCTACAAGCCGTGAAGGTAAAGCTCAAGTTGAGCTTGCTCAATTGCAATATATGCTACCTAGGTTAAGAGGCTGGGGTGCTGCTCTTTCTAGGCAGGCTGGTGGTAGAGCTGCAGGAGATGCTGGTATTGGTTCTAGAGGTCCTGGCGAAACTAAAATCGAAATGGATCGTCGAGCTATTCGCAATCGTATTTCTAAACTTCGTCACGATATTGCGAATATGGCACCTGCGCGCGATGTAAAACGTGGTTCTCGTAGACGACAAGATATTCCAACTGTAGCTGTTGTTGGATATACGAATGCTGGCAAGTCGTCTATTATAAATCGCCTTACTGGATCACAAGAATTAGTAGAAAATGCACTGTTTGCAACTCTTGATACTGCAGTACGTCGTTCTCAAACTCAAGATGGTAGAAGCTATACTTTGGTAGATACTGTTGGTTTTGTTCGCAGACTTCCAACTCAACTAGTTGAAGCATTTAAATCCACTTTGGAAGAAGTTGGACAAGCAGATGTTATTTTGCATGTAGTTGACGGTTCGCATCCAGATCCTATTTCGCAAATTAATGCAGTAAACGAAGTTCTCGCCAATATTTCTGGTGTAGGAGATATACCTCAAATTATGGCATTAAATAAATCAGACATGATGAGTGATGCTGCGCGAGAACGTTTTTCTTCTCTTTATCCTGATGCCGTTATTGTTTCTGCATTTAGTGGCGAAAATTTGCAAATATTGCGCAATCGTTTAGAAGAATTGTTACCGTCTCCTCGTGTTCGTGTAGATGTAACTTTGCCGTACGAGTTTGGTGGATTATTATCAAAAGTTCGTGAAAATGGTGTAGTTGAAAAAGCAGAATATGTAGATTCGGGGGTTGAACTTATTGCTTGGGTTGGACCATCGTTAGCTGCAAAACTTATGAAAGTAGCGTTGTAATAATAAATTCCGGTGGTGCGATTAGAGTAAAGGTGTTCATACCAAAAGCTCTTAATGTGAGAGCAGCCCTTAGTAATGCATAAATCGTGGTATTTTGTGTGCTTATAAGGGTGTGATAGGTTGTTGAAAAGAGGTTTTTGCTCATGGTGAGTTCGCAGGTTAAGCCAACTAAGCTTGCAATTATTGGTGCCGGCGCGGTCGGATCTACTCTCGCTTTCGCTGCTGCTCAGCGTGGTGTTGCGCGTGAGATTGTGCTTGAAGATATTGCTAAGGAACGTGTTGAAGCTGAAGTTTTGGATATGCAGCATGGTTCTAGCTTCTATCCTGCAGTTTCTATTGCCGGTTCTGACGATGTGGAAATTTGCCGTGATGCTGACATGGTTGTGATTACTGCTGGCGCTCGCCAGAAGCCAGGTCAGACTCGTTTGGAGCTTGCAGGTGCCACTATCAACATCATGAAGTCAATCATTCCGAACGTTGTGAAGGTTGCTCCTAACGCAATTTACATGTTGATTACTAATCCTGTTGATGTTGTTACGCACGTTTCTATGAAGCTTTCTGGTCTTCCAGCAAATCAAATGTTTGGTTCTGGTACCAACCTTGATTCCGCTCGTCTTCGTTTCTTGATTGCTCAGCACACTGGCGTTAATGTTAAGAACGTTCACGCATACATTGCTGGCGAACACGGTGACTCTGAAGTTCCACTGTGGGCTTCTGCAACCATTGGTGGTGTTCCAATGTGCGATTGGAACGCTCTTCCAGGTCATGAGCCACTTGATGCTGCTAAGCGTGAAGAAATCCATCAGGAAGTTGTTAACGCTGCTTACAAGATTATCAACGGTAAGGGTGCAACAAACTATGCTATTGCTATGTCTGGTGTAGATATTGTTGAGGCTGTTCTTCGCGATACTAACCGCATTCTTCCAGTGTCTTCTTTGCTCGATGACTTCCACGGCATTTCTGATGTGTGCATGTCTGTGCCAACATTGCTTAATCGCAATGGTGTAAACTCTCGTCTAAACACTCCAGTTTCTGATCGTGAGTTGGCTGCTTTGAAGCGTTCTGCTGAAACTTTGCGCGAAACTGCTGCTAAGTTTGGTTTCTAGTTTTAAAGAGTAATTTATAAATTATTAAACCGCTTCTTCTTTTAATTGAGGAGGAGCGGCTTTTCTTATTTAAAACAACAACATACCTCACAGAATTTTCTGTGAGTTCGATATATTATTACATTATGGCTGATTTTTCTAACATTCTTGCTACTCGTCCTGATTTTAATGACAGTGATCGTGAGTGGCTTCACCATTTGGTGGTCGATTGGCAGGTTATTGCAGATTTGAGTTTCGCAGATTTGCTGCTGATTATTCAAAATGGTGACGGTGATTATGTTGTTGCTGAACAATGTCGTCCTTCAACAGCTATTACTTTGCGTACTGATGATTTGTTAGGTAAAAAATTAGATGATTCTTTAGTACCTGAGCTTAATGAGGCGATGAAATCTGAGACAAGTTTCCACTCTTCGACCTTACGTTCTATTGGTAGAGCTACTGTATGCTACGTTTATGCTCCAGTTCGTCATAGGGGTAAAACTCTCGGATTGGTTATGCGCGAAACTAATTTGGCAACGCGTGAATCTAATGGTCGTTATGAAACTGAAAGTATTAATGCTGGTAAGACTTTATTTGACATGATTCCTCGTGAACAATTCCCATATCGTGAATCTGTATTAAATCAACGACATAATGCTCGAGTATCCGATGGTTTTATTGTGCTAGAAGACGATGGAATAGTTCGTTATGCTTCCCCTAATGCCATTAGTTGTTTCCGCAGACTTGGCGGATTAAACACTATGCAAGGTGAATATTTAAGCGAATTTGGCACTAGGTTGTTGCATACGAACGATAATGTTCCCGAAAGTTTACCTCTTGTATTAACTGGAAAAGCTGATGTAGATTGTGAACTTGAAGCGAACCATTCTATAGTTTCCATGCGCTCCTTGCCTCTGTGGGGTCCAAATAATCGTGTTGGAGCTGTAGTGTTATGCCGTGATGTTACTGAAGTTTTGCGGCGCGAACAAGAATTGCGTACTAAAAATGCCACTATTTCTGAAATACATCATCGCGTAAAAAACAATTTACAGGCTGTTTCTGCTCTTTTGCGTTTGCAAGCTCGTAAGACAAAATCTATTGAAGTTAGAAAAGAACTTGAGGAAGCTCAACGTCGTGTGCAAACTATAGCACTAGTTCATGAAGGCTTGAGCCAAACTGCTGACGAAATTGTTGATTTTGACAAAGTTATTTCGAGTTTGTTGAAGATGTCAATTGAGTTGGCGTCTCAGAATCAAAATATTGATATTGATTTTGTTGGAAAATTTGGCAGATTAGCAGCTCAGGATGCTACACCATTATCTCTTGTTTTAACTGAGCTAGTGACGAATGCAGTTGAACATGGTTTTGAAGGTCGTGAAAAAGGTCATATTCGTATTGCAGTTGGTAGGGGCGGAGACAATCTTAATATTGTCGTTGAAGATGATGGAGATGGTATAGATAGTGAGTCTTCTCATGGAATGGCTAAACCATCTGGCTCTGGCCTTGGAACGCAGATTATAAACACATTTGTCACTAACGATTTTGGTGGTACAGTTCGTTGGTCTCCTCGAAGAGAGGGCGGAACTAGGGTAGTGTTAGACATTAAATTGCGCGTATCTGGTATTGAGTAGCTTTAGTAAAAATTGTTTTCCAACGTGCATTAAATGTTATACATTTAGTGTAAAAAGTACAGGAACAATTAAAATTGCTAATAAAGATGCAAAATACCTTGAAAAAACTTTCTTTTCATGATTTCCTTACATTCAGGGGAACTTCTAAAGCTCACCGTTGTAGGTAAGAAATGAGGATAATAATTCATGAGCAACTCGTTTGATTGGCGCACAACAGCAGCATGTAGTGACAAAGATCCTGAACTGTTCTTTCCTCTTGGAAGTGCTGGTACAGCAGTTCAACAGCTTGAAGAAGCAAAAGCAGTATGTCGCTCATGTGATGTTGCAACAGAGTGTTTAAAATGCGCATTAGAAACTAACCAAGATTACGGTGTGTGGGGAGGATTAAGCGAGGATGAGCGTAGAACTCTAAAGCGTCGAGCAATGCGCGCACGTAAAAATCAAGATGCGTCACTATAGATAATTTTATTCTAGGTGCACTATTTGAGTTAAACTTGCTGATCCTGGAGTGATTAAAACACATCGTCCTGGAAGTTGATAGTCTTCAATATCAAAACTTTTAGATAAAGCAGAAGGTATTCCAAGCATTGTATCTGTGCCCACATCTCCTGTTGGAAATATTATCCTCACTGGTGCTTGCTCAGGTAAACGTAAGTAGCGAGAAGTGCTAGTGCTCATAATAACTGGGCATTGTTTACTATTTAATCTTTTTTGAAAAGCAATAGCAGTTTGTCTCGTATTTAGCGGATCAAGCAATTCATCTGCATCGTCAATAATGATTGGCGTATTTTCGTTGTAAATGTTATTAATGTTTTGTTCATATAGTGATTTTCCTGAATATATTGGCAGGTTTAAAGTTTTAGAAATTATTTTTAATATTGTTGTTTTGCCTTGTTTCCTACTACCAATAACAGCTATATTACCAAGGTGAATTGGTAATAGAGCAGGATATAAGTGTATGGTATCGTCTTGTAACCCAATAATAATATGCTTCGTATAAAATTCTTGAGTACGTAAACTTTGAGATATTTTTTGCTCCGAATTTTTGTATTTGTAATTATTTGAATACTCTGCAAGTTGTTTTGCTGAAAGAATCGACGGCAATGGTTTGCTAAATAATTCTGGAGAATGATCATGATGGCAGAATCTACCAGCTAACTGTATTGCTCGTACTAAATGTGCGGGATTGCTGCTTTGAGCACATCGCAAAGCTTCTACTCCTTCTCCAATATTGTAATATGCGGCTCCTGGCGTATTTGGGCTTATTCTAGCTGCATGCGCTGTTCCTAATAATTCTTGCGATTGCATTCCGTCTCTAACTCTCAAGCAAATATTAATAGAAATATTAGCTTTCATATCTGCGCTTACTTGTGCGAGTGGATTTTGAGTTCCAGCAATAATATGCATTCCCAAAGATCTGCCTACTGATGCAATTCGTATAAGACGAGGCATGTAGTCGGGAAGTTGATCTTTTAGAGCATGAAATTCGTCAATAACAATAAGCAATGAAGGTTCAGCTGGGGTTACTTGTGCAATATTATTACATCCATGATGAGCTACTAGTCTTTCTCGTCTATTTAGTTCTAGTTCGAGACCTTTTAGAGCGCGTATTGCGTGTTTAAGATTTAAATCTCCCACATTTCCCATAGCATGTGGGAGTTTAGATAGTATGTCAAAAGTTGCTCCTCCTTTAAAATCCATAAAAACAAACCGTAGCTGCTGCGGACCGTATTGAAAAGCCAAAGCTAAACACCAAGTCGTAAGAAGTACTGATTTACCAGAACCAGTTGTTCCAGCAACTAAAGCATGTGGCCCATTGTTAATTAAATCTAAATAGCAGTAGCCATTATTACTTATTCCAAGTGGAGCTATAAGGTGTTTAGTTTTTGAATTAGGCAAGTAGTTATAAATATTTGTATTTAGATTTTCCTTCATACTATTGGATTTGTTTTTTATGTCGTATGTTCCTGCATTTTTTAACCATGTTTGCAATACTTCTTTCCAGTGATGTTGCGTATTAGAAATTGCATTTCTTCTCATAAGTAATGTTTCTAAACTTACTGGTGTAATAGTATCTGGCAAACTTTCTACAGTTTGTTGATTATAAGTTACGTTATTTGACGATTGCGTAGTGTTTAATAATTGAATTTGCTGATTTTGTTGAACATTTTGAACAGAATTTTTCTCAGATATGTATTGAAAAATTTGTGGAATAAGACTTGCTATGTACATCATAATGCTTGGAATAATCATGGTTAGCATCATCCAATTATCTTGCATCCATGCCATTATAGCCAATGCTACGTGAGCGAATATGGGAACTATACTCGCTGTCATCTGTACATGCATAAGTACTTTAGTTGTAGACATTCCTGTATTAGATTTGTTGCCCATAAATGTATGAGACAATATTTTTGATTTTTGTGCAATACTTATGCAAGATTGTGGTTAAAAGATACGAGTTTAGTGCTTTCTAAGTTGTGGTATCTAATTGAAGTGTTGTTTACACAACAATACTTCGAAATTATTGTTGCTCTGCAAGAGTTCCAACTGATCCAGGTTTATGAGTTCCTGATGCAAGTTGGTTGAATAAATCTAAGTTTTTAGCATCATCGAGAAGCACAGATGAACCAACTCCTGGAACTTGATAGTCAGGATTCGTCCAATATACTGTTCCAGATATGCCTGACGGTCCAGTTGCTTCTTTGAATGCTTGAGCCATTTCCCATAATGTTCCTGGATTGGTTTTCTCATCAAAAATAACTGAAGCAAGTCCCGTTTCAGCAAGCTTTTTTACTTTTCCAAAATTCAATAAGGTATTGTGATCTAAAGCTTTTTTCATAATAGCTGCAATAACCATTCGTTGGCGTGCAGCTCGTCCAAAATCAGATTCTGGATCTGCGTATCGCATTCGCGAAAATGCTAACGCTGTATTCCCATCAACGTGATGGCATCCAGAAGTCCAATTTAACCCGCTAAACTTATCGCTTACTGTACGGTTGTAGCATAAATCAATGCCATCTATAGCGTTAACAACATTAGTAAGACCGCCAAAACGTATTTCTGCAACATGGTCAATGCGATGACCTGTAATTTTTTCTATTGCTGCTGTTAATGCTTTATTCCCAGCTGCTTGCGCAACGCTATTAATTTTTACTTGTTCGCCATTTAAAGAAACAAGAGAATCTCGAGGAATAGAAATTAGAGAGCTGTGACCATTGCTCGGCTTTGTCAATACAAGAATAGTATCTGTTCTAAATCCTGTTATCTCTTTAGCTTCTTCGCCTTCTCGTTGATCAGAGCCAAGAATAAGCCATGCTTTGCCTTGAGTGCTAGGAGTACTAGTAAGCCAAGTAGTGCGGTTAATTCTTGAGTCAACCCAGTTCCATGAATATACCCCAAAACCAGTTACACCTATTGCCAGAACAACAAAAAATGCAATAAATGCATGTAAAATTCTGTGCGGTTTGTGCGGTAGTATTTTTGCTGTACTTCCAACTGCTTTATTTATAGTTGTTGGAATACGCATTTGTGAAATAGAACTTGTGCGCGGTGCTGGTCTTGGTTGCAATTGCGATGTGTAAGAAACAGGTCTAGAAGAACATTGTTCTGGACTTTTTAAGATTCTTGTTCTTTGAGTTGTAGGCGCAAAAGAAGGCGCTTGTGATGGAAGCGCATTAGACTCTATTTTGCCTCTTTTTACGCGTTTTGGAGTGAAACTAGGAGGCACGTTTGAGTTAGATGAATCGTTATTATGAGAAGGAGTGAAGATAGGTGGGTTTATATTATCTTCAGAAGGGTCCTCATACAATCTCGAATTCATTCATCCTCCAAAATAAGCATGTATCTTCAATGACTATGAATACATAATATATAAATTTTATGTTCGTACATTATATATTCATAGATTACATCTTGCTTAAGTGTTTATTTTTTTCTAGGCACAGCGCAAAGTACATTGTTTGCATACTTGTCTGCAAAGCCAACGTATTGTCCTGTTTGTGGATTGTGAATAGTTCCATTTTCAGGATTTACAATTCCTCCAGTATTTGGATCAATAAGTTGTCCTTGAGAATTTTTTATTAATCCTGTTTTTGGATCAACACGTCCCATCTTCTTTGGATCTGTAGTTTTATTAAGCTTGTCGTTTTCGTTTATATTGCTATCGTCATCCGTATCTTCATTGTCTTGATTATTCGTATTCTTAGACGAATTATTGGCATTCTTTTTGTTAGTGCCGTTAGTTTTATGATTTAGCGATAGCGGTTTATTTTCACGCATCAAATCCCAAATATTGTTTGCTTCATCAGACCACACAACACGATTTGGATCATAAGGATCTGGAATAACAGGAGTAGTACGAGCATAAATATGTGAAGAATCTAATTTACGCATGCTTAATGCCAAACCGACCAAAGTGGTAGGATTTGCCAAGCCTTCACTTATATTCAATGCTCCCAACGATGCTTTTGCAAGCTGGTAAAGCTCACTTGTCTGAGTAAATAAGTTTTTAGACAGTGCTTGATGTAAAAGCTGTTTAATCAAGTATTGCTGTCTTGTTGTTCGCATTATGTCAGAGCCATCGCTTGCTGTATCGTGACGCATTCTAGCGTATTGAGTAGCAAGTCGACCATTAAGATGCTGCATTCCTTGTTTGAAATTCACGCCCGTATAGGCATCGCGAGTTGCTGTTGGGATGCACACAGATACTCCACCAACTGCATCAATCATATTGCTTAATCCACTGAAATCAGCGACTATAAAATGATGAATATTTAAACCAGTAAGTGAATTAACAGCTTTTAACGAGCATGATGCTGCTGAAGCTAAATCTCCACCTTGCGCATATCCTAAGGCGAAAATTGAATTAAACATCACATGTTTTCTTGCAGGAATATGTCCTTTTGTAGTGTCGCATGCTGGTGCGTTTACCATAGAATCTCGTGGAATAGAAACGATATTCATGTATGATCTATCTGCGCTAATTTGAACTACCATAGTAGTATCTGACTGATGATCACCAGTTTCGCCGTCATGGGTAAAGCTCTGATTATTCCCATCTCGAGAATCTTGACCTAAAACAAGAAAAGTTACTGGTTTGCCTGCGTTAATATCAAGTGTTTGATTAGCTTCTGGATCTTTAGATATAACGTTTATGACTCTGTTACTTACAGCAGAAGAAAAATCTAACCACACTGCAGCTATGATTGTTGAAAAGAATGTAAGTACTGAAATAACAAACATGCACAGTATCTTGCGCGTGCGGTTAATCATTCTATAACCAAGACTATGATGAGGAGTTGAGTTCCAATCTTCGCCTGGTTGGTACCGCATGCCTTCAGGATACCGTGAAGTTGTCATCGTACCTTCTTTCTCAATAATGAGTAACCTTTTAGGTTGTGGCAATATCATTTCTTTTGTCATCAAATAAATCAATATTCAATGGACACATATAGCGTGTAATTATAGCATGCTGCAGTGAGATTTATGACATCTGGTTGTGTTGAATATTATTTGATATTTTAAAGAAAATTTTAATAAGTTTACGCAAATATTCTAATTAAATTTATATGAAGCATACTGGTTAATATGAGCAAAAATAATTAATAAAATATGTATAAAT
Source organism: Gardnerella sp. c10Ua_244 (assembly GCF_055818055.1). Lineage (NCBI taxonomy): Bacteria > Bacillati > Actinomycetota > Actinomycetes > Bifidobacteriales > Bifidobacteriaceae > Gardnerella > Gardnerella sp. c10Ua_244. The sequence goes on along the minus strand of NZ_JARFVS010000003.1, from coordinate 192,374 downwards.
TTATTTAGAATTACGACTTGTGTTTTGGCGGATACATACCCCCTGCGTAAACTGGTAAGTATGGATTCGATAACCGCTCATAATCTTACATTTGAAGACGAAGTTTTACAGGTGCTGTCATCTGCGAAAGATGCGCATCCTCATGATGTGGATTCGTCCATTATGGCAATGATGTGTGTGGAGCGAGATACTCGTTTTTATGCTGATACGTTACATGCAGTACTAAGTCAATCAATTCTTCCTGGAACTTTAGTAATAGTCGATTGTGCTAGTCGAGTAAAGCAGACTATGCAAACGAATTTACAAATAAAAATTAATTCATCTAAGCTTGCGGGAGCAATTAATACTAGGAAATCATTATTGCAGAATGCTAATAATATCGATTCCAATAATGCAATTGATAGCGATTCAAAATATAGACCAAATACTAATCGCGTAAATAATACTCGCGTAAACAATAGTGAAAATAAATCTGTACACATAATTATTATTCCCATTTCTTATGCTCATTCTTTTGGAGATGCAATAGAAAAATCTTTGCGCAAGATTTTGCCTTGTGCAGGAGTTTCTGCATTATGGCTTTTGCATGATGATTCTCGTCCTGCAGACTTCCATTGCTTAGAATATTTGCGTGAAACTTGGCGCAATACTCCGACTGCATCAGTATTGGGAGCTAAACAAGTTGATTGGCAAGGAAATATCTTGCACAACGTTGGAATGTATGCTTGGCGTCACGGTGTTCATACTCTTACTGTTGACGGCGAGCCAGATCAAGAACAGTATGATGGGCGTGGAGATGTGTATGCAGTATCGCTAGCAGGTGCTTTAGTCACATTAACTGCATGGCAGACTTTACGCGGTACGCAACAATGGATGACAACTTTTGGCGAATCAAGAGATTTTTGTCGTAGAGTATGTCTATCTGGAGGTCGTGTTGTTGTAGTTCCTTCAGCTCGTATCGCACACAGGCGTGCAAGGTTAGAAGGTATCCGTACTCGTAACGGTGATGCTAGAAATCATAATAATTCAGGATCTAAGTATGGTGTAGCAGCTTCTCTCGTAGCTAAGCAGCGTTACAAATACACTGATATTAGTATTTTTTTGTGGCCTCTTATATGGATTCTTAGTTTGCCTGCTTGTTTCGTTGGCGCTTTGCATTCGCTGTTTGCTAAACATCCTTATATAGCGTGGATTCGTCTGCTTTTGCCATGGCTTGCTATTATGCAATTACCTAGAGCAGTTTTTGCTCGCAGAAGGGTTGCAAGGAATACTCGTGTTCCATTAAAACGACTTGTTCCTCTTATCGCAGATCGTCATCAAGTTGCACGTTGGCGTGATCGTAGTTCTGCTTTCCAAGCTCAACAGCATTTCGTGCTGTTGAGTCCTCTAGCGAAGCGGCATTTGCATATTCGAGTGTTGCGTAGGTGGAGTGCTGTTATTCTTGCGTCTCTTCTTCTTTTTGCAGTCATATTGAATTTATATGGCTCTCCATGGCGTGAAATTTTAAGTGGCGCTTCTTGGAATGCACAGCAATGGTTACCAACGGGTGCAGATTTCAATCAACTATGGAATTCTGCTATTGGTGCATGGGTTCCTGATGATGGTTTTGGACCTGCAATTCCTCCAGCACCATGGCTAAGTATTTGGGCAATCGCATCAATTGTGGTTGGTGCTAACCCGTTATTGGCTGTCACATTAATGTTCTTCTTAGCTGCTCCAGCTATGTGTTTAAGTTTTTGGGCTCTTGCTGGCGTATTTACGCGCTCGGATACTGTGCGTGTATGCGCTGGTATTTGCTGGACTATGATTGCTATTGCTTTTGGTTTGTTTGCACGCGGTGATTTGCCAATGTTAATGACTATGGCATTTTTGCCTGCAGCATTTGCTTTTGCGTTCCATGCTGTTGGAATGTACGTAACAGAAGATCCTGTGCGTCCTGTTAAATCCACTCAATGTGCAGCATGCGCAGCATTATGCTTTATGGTTCCAGTAGCTGCAGAACCGCAGCTTGTTTTGCCTCTTATTGTTATTTTTATTGCGTCGTTTATTATGGTGCGCTCTCATCGTATTATGTTCGCGCTTATGCCTATACCATCGATAATTGTTTTGCTTCCTACAATAGGAAGTGCTATTAGATATGGCGAATCTGGAATGTGGCGTCAATTGTTCTCTAGTATGGCTTTGCCATTGAGAAGTGTGCAAGGTGCTCCACGCGTAAGCGATTACGCTGATGTTTTGTTGCACGCTTTTAATATGGCTTCTCCTAATGTTGAAATTAATATGCCATTGATGAGCTTAAGAACAATAATAATGGTAATTTTTGCAATTCTAGCTGTTGTTATGGCTGTTACGTCATTAACTTTGCCTTTTGCTTTGCGAGTTTCTCGAATGATGTGGGTTGTGATTATTTCCGGAATGCTGTTATCTCTTATTGCCGCTCGTGTTGTAGTTGCATCCGATATTTCAGGACCTGTTGCTGCAAGCGTTTTGCCTGGAGTCGCATTATCTACTGTCGGCATTTTATCTTGTATGTGCATGGTTGCCGGTCAAGCTGTTCGACGCTTTGAGCCACTACGTACTTCGAAGGAATCTGAGTCTCAAATTTTTGATAACTATAAAACTCGTGCAAGTAGACGTGCTGCAATGCGTCGTTCTGCGGCACAATTGTTGCAGCGCATAATTCGCATAGCACGCGCTGTTCTTGCAAGTAGCATGTTGACTATGGCGGTTCTTTTGGGTCTTTTTGCTGTATTGAGCGGACCTGCTACATCTATTTGCGCAAATAACAATGAGCTCCCTATGGTTGTTTCTGATTATTTGCGAAAAGACGATACTCGGCGAATACTTGCTTTAAGAGCTCAAAGTAGCCATGATTTGTCAATCTCTATTATGCGAACATCTAAGGGAGATGCAATAGACGAATCTCCAGCACTTCGTGTTAGACAAGTAATGTTTGGTGATTCATCAAGCAATAAAGCAATATATCGTGCCTCAGCACAATTGTTATCTCATGCAGATAATGGCGCAATTTCAACGTTAAAGCAACTTGGAATTGGCGGTATTTATATTGTTAATAGTTCAGAAAATAAGCAGGTTTCCCATAAAACTTCTATGTCAATACAACAATTGTTACATCCTTCTGTGCAAACAGTGAGTAATGTTAACAAAGAAGCTACTGAACAATTAATTGCACACGTTAACGCTTCTGACGGTACACAATTGGTTGTTTCATCACCGCAAGGAACTTATTGCAGATTTGATGGTGTGCCTGATTCTAAGTCGTTGTCTTCTACATCTCCGTATTATCGATCTAGGCCTCTTGCGTGGAGAGTTCCTTGGATTATTGTTTCTTCTATGGTATTACTGCTGTACTGTATTGTTGCCGTGCCTCGATTTGGCAGACATGCAATGATAGAACGTTCAGATGACAGGCATGAGGAGGAATTAGATGAACTGGCATAAAAATCCTCATGAGGGCTCTAAGCATGGTGAAGTAAATGCGGATGTAGATATTAATCGCAAGAACAAAATAGTCAGTATTGTCTCACTTGCTATTTTTAGTGCAATAATACTTATTGCTTCTGCATGTGTTGTTGCATTATGCTTACCAATGTCTCACTTTGTAGACAATCCTAATACTCCATCTAGTGGCGTTATAAGTAGTGTTGGTTCTACTCGTTTGCAAACTATTTGTCCTATTCGATTGTCTCTTCCAGATTTGACTCAATATGGTGATAGCGAATATAACGAATCAGAAGGCGATTTACAATCTTCTGCTCGTTATGGTGCTTTTGGAGATGTGTATAGTTCTAGCTTGCGTAACATACGAGATAACAATGATCAATCTATTACGTTGAATTCAAAATCAACTGATGATGATACGTCAGCTTTTATTGCTAACAATAATGTAAATCATGACGCTCAAGTTCTAGAAGGACATTTGTCACGAGTTGGATCTGGCACTGGAATATCTGCTTCCATGGTTTCATGGGCTACTAAAGGTGACGTAAAAGGTTTATCTGCAACTACCTGTTCAATGCCGTCTATGAAACAGACATTCCTAGTTCCAGAATCTGCTGATGGAATTTCTATTCGTTTAGAAGCGTTTAATGCTGCTTCAAAATCCACTGTTGTTCGTGTTAGAGCTTGGTCTGCTGAGCATGGCAGCAATCAGTTAAATCTTTCTACAGGAAGTGCTTCTACTGTTCCTGCTCGTTCTCATGCATATTTTGATCTTGCTGCTGCCTCTCCTAAGACTTCTGGATTATACGTGCAAGTTGAAAGCGAGCAGACACCTATAGCATCATTTGTAAAAGTCGTTCATATGAGTGGCTTATCTGTAAAAGGTGTAGATATTGTTCATGAATTAAGCACTCAATCTAATACAAATATTCTTTCAGGTATTAGTGAAGGCGATCAATCTAAGTTATATGTATGGCCAAATAAAGATGGTAATGTAACGCTTTCATGGATGAATGATACAGGTTCTAAAGAAGTAAAGAATTTGACGTTAAAAGCACACCATTTGCAAGTTGTCGATCTTGGAAAAGTTCCGGAGCATGCTAATGCTTTGAGCGTAAGTGGAGATGTTCCTACTCAAGTAATGATGTCCATTACTAAAGATGGCAAAGATAATCAATCAGATGTAGCTTTTATTACACCATCTAACGTACAAGGTAGTGGCGCAATTGTATCGCCTGTTTCTGCTAATGAAACAGCTCTATACCTTTCTTCTTCAAGTGATAAAGATACTGCTGTGCGTTTGCAAGGATTTGATTTAAATGGTGTATTAGCTGCTACAAAAAACGTAACGATTCCTGCGAATGCATCTTTAAGAATTCCTGTTTCAGAAATTTCGCACGATGCAGTTATGTTTATTGCGAAATCGCATAGCAAAGTTGCTTTGTCTGCCCGTATTCATAAAGATGAAATCGATAAGGCTGGTATAGCAGGTATTTCTTGGCTTTCTGCGCAATCTTTGGAACCGCAAGAAATGAAGGTATACGTTAAAACTGACAATCATATTGTGCAATAATACGAATAAAAATATTGCTATAAGCGACTATAAATTAATTAAAATACTTAATAATTTTAATTAATTTAAAAATTGTTTACAAACCCCAATCTGGATCAATTTCTTCTGGTCTGCGACCGTATAGTTCTGCTAAGCATTGCACAAGCTCATCTCTGATAGCATATTGAAGTTCACTTCTGCTGCTTACATGAGTGCATAGCGGAAGCCTATACAATACAATTCTAGATTGCATACCACGGCTAGCTGGAAAAGCTTGCGAAAGTATTCTGCGGTTTTGCTCCCATAACAGTGGTTGCGAAGGCGGCACATCTTCTACCGCGAATTGAACGTCTTTAGTTAATGCTTGCCAAACACTGTTAAGGCGTCTAATTTGAGCTGCTACCATGGCATCAAACATTCCGCTAGCAGTTCTATATTGTGGAAGTCGAGTACCAAATATTGGTGCCCTAAGACCTCTACCATGCCTATTTCTATAGTGACGTTCTTCCCAAATTAGACCTGTCATGCTTCCACTTTACGAGAAGGCTAGGGCAATAATATGTAAATAATTAATATGCGGTGTGTGAAATACGCTCACACTATAGAATACTGTATATATGGTTTTAAAAGTCAGGAGGATTTGTAATGCTCAAACCAATAGTGCATGATTGGAATGAGTTTAATCTTGACTTGAGCATTGCTAAATCGTCTCTTATTGCTTTTGATTTAGATAACACACTGGCATGTTCTAAAAAACCTATGCTTAAATCGATGGCTGAATCATTAAGTAAGCTGATTGATATAATTCCTGTTGCTGTAATAACAGGTGGCTGCTTAGAGTTAGTTAAGAAGCAAATTTTAAATATGCTAACTATTGGCACTAATCTTAAAAATATTCACATAATGCCCACTAATGGAACTAGTTATTATCGTGTGAATAATGACATGTCATTGCAATCTGTTTATGAACATACTATCGATTTTAAGCAAGCGCAATGCGTTATTGATGCAATACACAAGTGTGCAAAAAATATAGGCGTTTGGAAAGAACCCGGCGATCCAATGCTGTGGGGAGAACAGATAGAGAACCGCGGTAGTCAAATTACTTTTTCGGCACTAGGACAACTAGCTCCTATTGAATATAAAAAAACTTGGGATCCTAGCGGTTGTTTGAAAGCTCAACTTGCACAAAGCATTTCTCAAGCTTTACCTAATTTTGCTGTACGCGCTGGAGGAGATACTAGCATCGATATATACAGGCGCGGTGACGATAAAGCTCAAGCTTTGCGAATGCTGTCTCAATATTGTGATGTTAATATTGAAAAAATTACTTTTATTGGCGATCGTATGTATCCTGGAGGAAACGATTATCCTACTGCCTTTACAGGAGCTTTAATTATTAAAGTAAGTAATCCTTCGGATACTTTAGAGCTTTGTAATAAGGTACTTAATATTTTAGAAATATAGAATTTTATTAATTTTTCATTTTAAGATACCTTTTATCCACAATAACATTTTTTATTTGCATAGCCAATAAGCTATCGCATATGCTGTCATTATGGTTGGGAGACGCAAGGTTATAAACCACCAAAACAAAAAGAAGTATAGAAGCGTGACATCTCATGGGGGATTAGCATGTCACGCATCTGTACCTTGTGGTGTATGTGAAAACAAGGATGTTGATTTTATAAATTGGCGTTTTGCTAGTTGGAAGAATGTAGCGATTGCTTTATTTAATTTATTTTTGCCTCGCGCATGTGCAGGCTGTGATACTCCAGATTATATATTGTGTGAAAACTGCAAGAAAGCGTTGCAATGCTGGAAACGTGCACCATTTGCCAGAACAGTATGTGGATATCGCTACGCGTGTGGTTCGTATTCTACGGTTGTTCGCCGCTCAATATTATTGTGGAAGGATCATTTCGATATTGCATGTGACAAAATATTTGGTGAACTTATTGGCGATTTAGTAGTAGAAGTTATATCTAAATTTTTGCGCTCGCATTCTTGTTATATAAGTGAAAAACCTATATTTGTTATACCAGTCCCGTCGTCTAAGCATTCATCAAGGCATCGTGGACGTAAGCATATGTTGCCTGTTGCAAATTGTGTTGCTAAACGATTGTGTAATAGTGGCATTAGAGCATACGTTTTAGATATTGTAAGTATGGATGCTAGAATTACTGCGAAATCAGTGCAAACTTCCGGTTTTCGCGGAAGGTCTAACAGAATTTCTAAGGCGTTTAGCATCGATTTTAAAGAATTGAGAAAGCAAAAGTTTGAAAATCAACGCGAGTACAAAGCTATTGTATTGGATGATATTGTAACTACTGGCTCAACTATGAATAGCTGCGTTTCAACTTTACAGAATAGTGGAATTACTGTTTTAGCATGCTTTTCTTTAGCATGTGTATGCAATAAGGATAATCGTACAGCAAATTACAAATGTTAGTTTGCTATTGTATTGCTATAGTTTAGCGGAAGCGCAATTTCAAAGTTCGGACCGCGTTTATCGTCTACTACTTTTACAGTTCCATGGTGCAATTGTGCAGCCCAACGAGCAATTGATAATCCTAATCCTGTTCCTCCTGATTCTGTGCCAATTCGCTGATTTCCTTTAACAAATCTTCTGAAAATATCGGCGCGATCTTCTTGAGGAATTTGTTCTCCGAAATTCACAACATTGCATATTACAGAGTTTTGGCTGTGATTAATATGAGCACTTATAAGAACACGAGTTCCATCGTCTGAATGTTTTAGAGCGTTAGAAATAATATTAGTAAAAAGTTGCGAAAGGCGAGCTTGATCTCCTGTTAATTCAATCTCATCATTAATTTGAACTTCAATATTATGATTATGACCTGAATCAGCTATTTCTAGTGGTTCGATAATTTCGTCAATAAAGTCTGTGAAATTAAATGAAGTTATATTAAGGCTTTCCGCGCCTGCTTCAACTCTAGATAAATCAAGAAGGAAAGTAATAAGATCAGCAAGTCTATGAGTTTGGTTTAATATAGCTTCCATATTAGATGGAGTAGGATCAACAACTCCGTCTGCAAGATTTTCAAGCATCGCTTGTAAAGCAGAAACAGGAGTGCGCAGTTCGTGACTTACGTTTGCTATAAGCTCTCTACGCATTTGATCTGCATGTTCAAGTTCTTCTGCCATTTCATTAAATGCAAGAGTTAATTTACCTACTTCGTCACGACGATTTTCTACAGCAACTCGCACAGAATAGTCGCCGTCAGCCATAGCTTCTGCAGCATTTTTCATTTGACGAAGTGGTGCTGTAAGTCCTCTAGAAAAAATGTATGTAATTCCCAGAGCAACAATAAGTGTTAATGGCATTGCAATCCAGCCATTTAGACCAGTTTTAAGTAAAAACCATGCCATTACGAAAGCAATTGCTGTTGCAAAAACAATAATTGCCGAAAGTTCAATTTTTAGAGATGAAAAAAATCCGACAGGTCGATTTGGATAATTATGCTTTACAGAAGAATTCGTAAATCGCATTTTTGACTTATTTTTAAGTTGAGCATTTGAGTTTTTATTTAATAAATTACGTTGTTTAGTATTTTTATATTGCTCAGAATTAGCATTATCTATTTTATTTTCTAATACCATTTACGAATTTTCCGAAGCTAAAGTGTTGTAATTATTTACTATTTATGAAAGTAATAATTATTTACTATTTATGAAAGTAATAATTATTTATGAAACTTGTGATTGCAGAACTTTGTCGTAATCACTAATAGGTGGCTCGAATGCGTATCCTATTCCGTGTACAGTACGAATCCATTCCGATCCAATTTTATGTCTCAAAGACTTAATGTGTGAATCTACTGTGCGAGTTCCAGAAGCATCCGGCCAATCCCACACCTCTTCAAGTAACTTTTCACGCTTAAATACAGTATGAGGATGACGAGCTAGAGTAGCGAGCAAGTCAAACTCAGTTGGTGTAAAATGTACCTCTTTGTCGTTTAAAGTTACAAGTCTTTGACGAGGTCTAATAATAAGTGACCCAAAATTAATTGTGCGTTCATGTTCCATTGTCTTTGCTATTTGCGATGCGCGTTCTACGCGTCTCAGCAATGCTGCGCAACGAGCAATTAACTCACGTGGCGAAAATGGTTTAGTCATGTAATCATCTGCGCCTGCGCTTAAGCCAACAATTTTATCGGCTTCTGCGTCGCGTGCTGTTAACATGAGGATAGGAACAGGCATTTTGGAGATAATTCGTCGAGTTGCTTCAATCCCATCCATAATAGGAAGCATAATATCCATAATTATGAGATCAGGTTTTAGTTGTTCGGCAGCTCTAACAGCAGACGCTCCATCTGTAGCGACTCTTGCTCTCCAGCCTTGTGCAGTAATGCGTTGTGCAATTGCTGTAGCAAGATCTGGCTCATCCTCAACAACGAGAATTGTACGAGCATTTACGCTAGCTGATGGAGCGTTTAGCATATTTTAAAAAGACCTTTCAGTGTTGTACTGGCTTCAAGAATACCGCACCTAACGCTGGAACAGTGATTCTTGCAGAGTATGGTCGAGAATGATACTCTGCAGCAGTAGCAGTGAATGTGCCGTTGTGAATATTAGATCCGCAATACTTTGCATCATCAGTTGTGAGTATCTCTTCCCACTGTCCGTCTTTTGGTAACGCAACCTGATAGTCTTGCCAAGCTTGACCTGAGAAGTTTACTACTACAACGATTTCTTCTCCGTCGTCGCCAATACGCATGTAGCTTAAAGTATTGTGATCGGAATCGTCGCTTGTAAGCCACTGGAAACCATCAGGAGTAAAGTCTTGACTCCAGAATGCACGAGAGCTCTTATATAGAGTATTCAAATCTGCAACAAGCTTTTGCACACCTTGATGGAACGGCCATTGCAGCTCATTCCAGTTAAGCGAAGTATTGAAGTTCCATTCGCTGGACTGTCCAATTTCTCCACCCATGAACAGAAGGTTCTTGCCTGGATGAGACCACTGGTATGCAAGCAATGCTCGCAATCCTGCGAACTGTTGCCATTCGTCTCCTGGCATCTTTCCAAGTAACGAACCCTTACCGTACACAACTTCATCGTGGCTTAATGGCAACACATAATGCTCAGAGTATGCATAAACCATTGAGAATGTAATTTCGTTATGATGCCAACGACGATTAATTGGTTCCTCTTTAAGATATTGCAAAGTGTCGTGCATCCAGCCCATATTCCACTTCAAGCCGAATCCTAAGCCGCCCATATCGGTTGGTGCAGTTACGCCTTGATAAGCAGTGGATTCCTCAGCAATCATCATGATGCCAGGATTATTCTTGTATGCAGTTGCGTTTGCTTCCTTAATGAAGTCAATTGCTTCAAGATTTTCGCGTCCGCCGTAGATGTTTGGTCTCCACTGTCCTGCTTCACGGCTGTAATCCAAGTAAAGCATTGAGGATACTGCATCAACGCGCAACGCGTCAACATGGTATTCATCAAGCCAGAAGCAAGCATTAGCAACCAAGAAGTTACGAACTTCATGACGACCAAAGTTGAAGATGTAAGTACCCCAATCAGGATGCTCACCTCGCATAGGATCAGGATCCTCATATAATGCTGTGCCATCAAAACGACCGAGTGCAAAGTCATCCTTAGGGAAGTGAGCTGGAACCCAATCCATAATGACGCCAATGCCTGCTTTGTGGAGTTTATCTACCAAGTACTTAAAGTCATCAGGGGAGCCAAGGCGAGAATCTACTGCATAATAACCCGTTACTTGATATCCCCAAGATCCAGAGAATGGATATTGTGTCAACGGCATAAACTCGACGTGAGTAAAGCCTTCTCTTTGCACATAATCAACTAAATGATCAGCAAGTTCGCGATAATTACCCAAATCGCGATTCCAGCTGTTAGCTTGTACTTCGTAAATGCTTATTGGACCATTGTGAGCATCTGTTTTTGCGCGCTCATCCATCCAATCAGTATCGTGCCACTTAAACTCAGAATCAACAACAACAGATCCTGTGTTTGGTGGAACTTCATGAGAGCGCTCCATTGGATCGGCTTTCATAATCCAATTGCCAGATTGTGTAAGAATTTCGTACTTATATACTTCTCCTGCTGTAACTCCTGGAATAAAAAGTTCCCAAATGCCAGAAGAGCCGAGTGAACGCATAGCGTGGCGACGACCATTCCAGTAATTAAAGTTACCAACTACGCGTACTGCACGAGCATTTGGTGCCCACACTGAGAAAGCAGTACCAGTAACTTTCTTTACCATCTTTCCAGTTTCAGGAGATATAAGTCCCCATGAATCTGTTATCGTTTTGACGTGTGCGCCTAATGCTTCCCAAAGACGCTCATGACGACCTTCTCCAAATAAGTACATGTCAAGTTCGCCAACTTGAGGCAAATAACGGTAAGGATCATCATCTGTGGACTCAGAACCGTCTATTTCCACAGTGTAAACGCGATAACTAGGAACAGACCAAGACTTTGTTTTTGTATGCTTTACTGCAGGAATAACAGCTGTAAAGATGCCGTTATATTCGTGTTTAGCTTCGTATTCACCGTTCTTAGTAAGAATAACAACTTTCTTTGCCATAGGGCGCAATACGCGGACGGTTACAGTGTCGGCACCTTTGCCAGTTCCAAGGTGACCTCCAAGAACCTCATGTGGATTGTAATATTCTGCATTGCTCACCGCAGCTAATACGTCCTGTCGGACTGGAACTGCGACTGCATCTTCATTGATGTTAGTAACTGTACTCATGCTGACTATCATACATGCTTTATTGCTGTAAGTCGCGTGTGTTTCGCGCTATTGTGAAAAAAATATGAAAATTTTTTCAAGTCGTGACCTTATGGGAAACTGTTATGAGTTTTTCTGTGCATACGGAGGGTTCTGTGGAATATCAAGTCGGCGATATGGTCGTCTATCCTCGTCATGGTGCGGCTCGTGTTGAAGAAATTAGTGAGCGCACCGTAAAAGGTGTAACTCGTCAATATTTACGATTGGTAGTGTTATCATCTGATGGTTTAGAAATTAACGTACCTGTCGATAATGTTAAAAAAGTTGGCGTGCGAGACATTGTTGGAGCGCAAGAAGTTGCAAAAGTTTTTGAGATTTTGCGTACTCCAATAGTTGAAAAAGAGATGAATTGGTCTAGACGCTACAAGCTTAATGTAGAGAAGATTGCTACTGGCGATGTTAACAATATTGCTGAAGTAGTTCGTGATTTATCTCAGCGAGATGTTGATGAACATGGTTTATCTGCAGGAGAAAAGCGAATGCTTGCTCGCGCTCGCAGTATTTTAATTTCCGAAATTGCTTTGTCTGAAAAGATTGATGAGATTGAGGCGGAGCGACTTTTAGATGTGAATCTTGGATACAAGGAGCCTCAAGAAGGCGATGAAAATCACCATACTGTAGCTCCAGAAGAGCCTGCATCGCGAACTTTAGCACTGTTAGAAGAGCGTAGCAAGAAATCTAAGAAAAAATGATTTGCGATATGCAAAATAAATAAATATTAATTGTTCATATTATTTTAAGCCCTTCTAAATGTCGGTATATCGGCGAGTTAGAAGGGCTTTTGCTTATATATTTGCTTACGTATTTATTGTATGTTTTGCTTTTGTTCTTGCTTAAAACAGATAATAAAAAATCCTTGCATTTGTAAAATGCAAGGATTTTTATGTTTATAGATTCACCTAAATTTACTTACCTGGATCTTGCTGACCTTGGTTAGAATTTTTAGGATTAGTATTCTTTGCTACATGTGGCTTCTCAGTGATTGGCTTTTTTTGAGACTCTTTATCATCAATGTCTTTACGCATATCTTTTGTCGCTTTTACAGCATTATGTAGGTCGTCACAAATCTTCATAATCCATTTATCAAGCTGATCTGCGTATTTTGGCATAAGTTCGCTTACTCGTACTGTAGACGTGTAGCTGCGTCCTGCGATTCCGCTTAGCAAGTTCAGAACATCGTTTCCTTGCTGGCTATCGCTAATCAACACATCAATTTTGCGACCTTCAATAAGCTTCTGAAACTCCTCAACGCTTGAATGTTCTGGTTCATTATTGTTATTTACTGCATCAACATATTCTTTAGGTGAGCTATCTTTCAAATTGGCATCAGACATTAGCCAGAAAAGAATAGGAGATGTAGAAGCATACTTTGCGTTACCATTTTCTTTAGAGAAATCACTTAAGTAGGTGGTTAATTTCTTTTCCTTTTCCTGCCATTGTGCTAGTCGCTTAGAAAAAGCTTGCTTTTTTGATGGCAAAACTTTGGAGAAGGTGTCAGCCATGGCAGATGCCATAGCATTCCTAGCATCGTGAGAAAACCAAAGATATGGATTGTCTCCGTTAAGTGCTCCTACAGTACCTGCTGCACTAAGCACTTCAGCTTTAGCTGGGTGTACTTTGTTTGCCCAATCATCGTAGCCTGCACCATTTGTAACTAATACTTGTGCATTCTGCATATTTTTTAAATCTTTTGAGCTAGGTTTAAACGACGATATGTCTGTATCTGAGCCAGTCATAACTGATTCAACTTTGACGTCAGAGCCACCGATCTCTTGAGCTAAGCTACCCCAGGTGTCAACAGTGGATACAACAGAAATATTTGTTGCAGCTTTTGGTTTTTCTTTTGGTTTTTCCTCAGTTTTTCCACAAGCTGCAAATCCAAGTATTACTGCAGAAGCAATAAGGCATGTTATGGCAGTTTTTCCAAACTTCTTTACTGCACAAAGAACGGTACGCATCACTGTGACTCCTCCCGTGATAATGGTGCGTCGGCGCACGTAAAATTGTTAGTCGACCCATATCTTCTATACTTCACGATAGCCTATCCTTACGAATTGTGCGAGTTGGGAGGAATTTTTTATGACTATTGTGCTAGATGGTAAGGCTTTAGCTAGTAAAATTAAAAAAGATTTGGCAGCGCGCGTTGCTATTTTACATAAAAAAGGCATTAATCCAGGTTTGGGTACGTTGCTTGTAGGTAGTGATCCTGGTTCGTTGAAATATGTTGCTGGTAAGCATCGTGATTGCGAAGAAGTGGGGATTAATTCTATTCGTTGCGATCTGCCAGAAGATGCTAGTGAAGATGAGATTCTTGCTGCTTTACAGAAATTAAATAATGACCCTCTTTGTACTGGATTTATTGTGCAACTGCCATTGCCAAAAGGTATTGATGCTCAAAAAGTTATTTCTTCTATTGATCCTGCAAAAGATTGTGATGGAATGCATCCATATAATTTGGGTGAACTTGTTACGCATATTTCCGGTAATATTACAACACCTTTGCCGTGCACGCCGCGTGGAATTTTAGCTTTGCTTGATGAGTACGGTATTGAACTTTCTGGTAAGGAAGTTTGTGTGCTTGGTCGTGGCATTACGGTTGGGCGTACTATTGGTCTTCTGTTAACACGCAGGGGAGTAGATGCAACTGTTACGTTGTGCCATACTCATACTCGGAATGTTCAGGAGATTATGCGCCGTTCTGATGTAATAATTGCAGCAATGGGTTGTGCTGGTTTTGTTAAGCCTGAAGATATTAAACCTGGCGTTGTTCTTGTTGATGTTGGTGTATCTCGTGTTTTTGATGAAGAGGCTGGCAGATACCGTGTAAAAGGTGATGTTGATTCAGCTTGTCGAGAAATTGCTGGAGCGTATTCTCCGAATCCTGGTGGAGTAGGTCCGATGACTCGAGCTATGTTGCTGGCGAATGTTGTAGATATGGCTGAGCGAGCAGCTAATTGCAAATAAAATGCGACACGCCCGAAGTAAAACGTAAATTTTGGCTATACCTGTATATAAAATCGACAAAGCGTGTGCATAGTATGCACACGTAACGTAAATACATAATTAAATATCGAGTAATATCCACCCCAAGAAGAAACCACTAATAACTAATGGCAGAGAATAATAACGAAGTCGCCAAGGTTGCGATTAATGATATTGGCACCGAAGAAGACTTCATCAAGGCAGTCGATTCAACCATCAAGAATTTTGATGATGGTGATTTAGTTGAAGGTACAGTCGTAAAGATTGATCACGACGAAGTATTGCTGGACATCGGCTACAAAACTGAAGGTGTAATTCCTTCCCGTGAACTTTCCATCAAAAAAGACGTTGATCCAGATGATGTTGTCGAGGTTGGCGACACCATTGAAGCCCTTGTTGTAACTAAGGAAGACAAGGAAGGACGTCTTATTCTCTCCAAGAAGCGTGCACAGTATGAGCGTGCTTGGGGTGACATCGAGAAGATTAAGGATGCAGACGGCATCGTTGAAGGTACCGTTATTGAAGCTGTTAAGGGCGGCTTGATTGTTGATATCGGTCTTCGCGGCTTCTTGCCAGCTTCCTTGGTTGAGATGCGTCGCGTGCGCGATCTTTCTCCATACATTGGCCAGAAGATTAAGGCTAAGATTCTCGAGCTCGATAAGAACCGCAACAATGTTGTGCTTTCTCGTCGCCAGTTCCTTGAGGAAACCCAGTCCGAAGTTCGCGAGACCTTCCTCTCTCAGCTTAAGAAGGGTCAGATTCGCGAAGGCGTTGTGTCTTCTATCGTAAACTTCGGCGCATTTGTTGATCTCGGCGGAGTTGACGGTCTCATTCACGTTTCTGAGCTTTCCTGGAAGCATATCGATCACCCATCTGAGGTTGTTAAGGTTGGCGATAAGGTTACCGTTGAAGTTCTCGACGTTGATCTCGATCGCGAACGTATTTCCCTTTCCCTTAAGGCAACTCAGGAAGATCCATGGCAGCGCTTCGCTCGCACTCATGTTCCTGGACAGGTCGTTAAGGGCAAGGTCACAAAGATTGTTCAGTTCGGTGTGTTCATCTCCGTTGAAGATGGCATTGAGGGCTTGGTTCACATTTCTGAGCTTGCAAACCGTCACGTAGAGAACCCAGAAACTGTTGTTAAGGGTGGCGAAGAAGTATTCGTGAAGGTTATCGACGTTGATCTCGATCGTCGTCGCATCTCCCTCTCCTTGAAGCAAGCTACTGAAGCTGTAGATCCAAATTCTGAAGATTTTGATCCAGCTCTCTACGGTATGCCAGCTGAATATGATGCTGAAGGCAACTACAAGTACCCAGAAGGCTTCGATCCAAACACTAACGAATGGATGGTCGGTTACGAGCAGCAGCGCGAAGAGTGGGAAGCTCA
Organism: Gardnerella sp. c10Ua_244; assembly: GCF_055818055.1. Classification (NCBI taxonomy): domain Bacteria; kingdom Bacillati; phylum Actinomycetota; class Actinomycetes; order Bifidobacteriales; family Bifidobacteriaceae; genus Gardnerella; species Gardnerella sp. c10Ua_244. Next base: position 176,198 of record NZ_JARFVS010000003.1, on the reverse strand, counting down.
GTATGCTGCAGCACACCAGCTTTGGGAAGAGCACAAGGCATTCGCTGCTAAGGAACTTGCGGCTGCAGCTGAATCTGCTGCTGCTGACGGTCAGAGCGAAGAAGCTGAAAAGAAGCCAGCTAAGGAAGAAAAGAAGGAAGAAGTTGCTTCCAACTATTCTTCTGAAGCAACTAGTGAAGGTGCTTTAGCTGATTCCGATCAGCTCGCAGCTTTGCGTGAACAGCTTTTGAACGAAAAGAAGTAGTTTCTACTTTCTACTAGAAGCTTGTAAATAAAACAGTAAGATGCCCTCGGTGACTAATCATCGGGGGCATCTTGCGTATTGTTGTTCATAATGTTTTACGAGTATCTTGAGTATATTTGACAAGTATTTTATAACTCAAGTTTTGTAATTAAATATAGGTACAATCAATTTTCTTTTAATAATCGTGATTATATGATGTAAAACGTCATTCGTATTTACTAATCGTATTTACTAAAAGGATGGTTAAAATATGAACACTTTGGAAAACAACCAGCAAAATGCTCAGTTCCCTTCGTACGATGGAAATAGTGAGGAGAACACTAAAGCAACTTTAGTAAGCTCGCGCAATAAAATTGTTGCAGGTTTGCTAGCGATTTTCTTAGGCACATTAGGTATTCACAATTTTTATCTTGGTTTTAAAGGAAAAGCGATTGCACAGCTGCTTATTTCTGTTCTTTCCTTTGGGTTCCTGTTGATTATTACGGGAATATGGGCATTGGTTGAGGGTATTTTGATTCTTTGCTCAAAGCCTGGAACTAAGTGGCATCAAGATGCTGATGGTGCCGAGTTAAAGGATTAGTGTTTTATAATTATTGTTAATAAACAATGCCCTAGTAATTATTTGCCGGGGCATTATTTATAATTTATATATGACAATGATGCGGATTGCGGTAAAGTGCGGAATTGCAGCTGGAAAATCTACAGTAGTAAATCATTTGCGTTCGCTTGGCGCGTTTGCTATAGATTACGATGTTTTAGCGCGTGAATGAGACTTCTACCTAAGGTGCTTTAGCTGATTCCGATTAGCTCGCAGCTTTGTGTGAACAGCTTTTGAGCGAAAAGAAGTAGTTTTCTACTAAAAGCTTATAAATAAGATGCCCTCGGTGAGTAATCATCGGGGCATCTTTTAATATCTTTAGTAATAACGCTTTGATTTATTAATTTTTTATTATACAGTTTTTAAGAAAATAAATTTCTTACGAGAGAAAGTGTGATTATTGTGAGTGATTTAGATAATCAAACTGGAGATTACTCCGGCTCTGACGGACAGACTCAGTACGGACAGCCACAGTACAATGATCAGTCCCAGCAGTATAACCAGGCTCAGCCACAATATAACAACCAATCTCAGTACGGTGCTCAGCCTCAGTACAATGCTCAGCCACAGTATGGTCAGCCACAGTATGGTCAGCCACAGTATGGTCAGACTCAGTATGATCAGAATCCATATGCTCAGCCGCAATATGGTCAGTACTCTCAGTCTACTCCTCAGTACAATCAAGCATCTTCATACTCTAACTATGGGTCTAATTATTCATCAAACACATACAGAAGCTCTCATAACAAGATTGCTGCAGGCCTGTTAGCCATTTTCTTGGGTGCTTTGGGTGTGCACAATTTCTATCTTGGTTTTAAAGGCAGGGCTGTTGCTCAGCTGCTTATTTCTATTCTTTCTTTCGGCTTGCTGGCTTTTGTTTCTGGAATTTGGGCATTTATTGAAGGAATTTGCATTCTTTGCTCTCAGCCTGGTTCTAAGTGGCATAAGGATGCCGATGGAGCTGAACTTCAAGACTAATTTTACAATTATTATTTAGCGTATAATGCCCTGGTAATTATTTGCCGGGGCATTACTTATAATTTATATATGACAATAATGCGTATTGCGGTAACGGGCGGAATTGCAGCTGGAAAATCTACTGTAGTAAACCATTTGCGTTCGCTTGGCGCTTTTGTTATAGATTACGATGTTTTATCGCGCGAGGTTGTGAAGCCAGGAGGTTACGTATTTCAGCAAATCGTAAGCATTTTTGGGGAGAATGTCGTTCTGAATGATGGCTCTTTAAATCGCGAGTTTATTGCAAAGCATGTTTTTGGGTACTCCGATGAGAGTTGTGCAAATCGTAAGAAGCTTGAGTCGCTTATTCATCCTGCTATTTATGATTGCGCAAAGCTCTTAGAAAGCAAGTATGAAAGCGAGTATATTAGTAAAATTTCTAAGGAAAATCGCAACGTGTTGGACAGTATAAATTCAGTTATTGTGCACGATATTCCGCTCCTTGCGCAAGTAATCGACAGCATTCCATTTAGTTTTGACCATATTATTACTGTTGAAGCGCCTCAAGAAATTCGCGTTAAACGAATGATAAGCGAGCGAAATATGACTGAGGATCAGGCTTTGGCGCGCATAAATAGTCAGCTTCCTAGTAAAATGCGAAAAAATATCGCAGATTTTGTAGTTGATTCCACTAAACCAATGGAATCGATGCTTAACAGTGTTGACAATACGCTAAAATCATGGTTGTGTGACGCAAACAATAAAAGCGCTGAAATGACGAAACTGGGGAAGTAAAAAACTGGGGAAGTAAATACATGTCGAATAAAATTCAGCGCACAAACAAGCCTTTTGTAGTAAAAGCGCCATACAAGCCTTCGGGCGACCAGCCGCAAGCAATCGAAGAGTTAGCAAATCGCATTGAAAACGGCGAAAACGACGTTGTTTTAATGGGCGCAACTGGCACCGGTAAAACTGCTACAACCGCTTGGCTGATTGAGCGTTTGCAGCGGCCTACACTTATTATTGAGCCGAATAAAACTTTGGCAGCTCAGCTTTGCGCGGAGTTTCGCGAGCTTATGCCAGATAATGCTGTGAGCTATTTTGTGTCTTACTACGACTACTATCAGCCAGAAGCGTACATTCCGCAAACAGACACGTATATTGAAAAAGACTCGAATATTAACGACGATGTTGAGCGTCTTCGTCACGCTGCTACAGCGAATTTGCTTACGCGCAGGGATTGCGTTGTTGTAGCTACTGTTTCGTGCATTTATGGACTCGGTACCCCAGAGGAGTATGCCGAGCGAATGCTTATGCTGAGTGTTGGGGAGCAGCTTGAGCGAGACGATTTATTACGTCAATTTGTTAGCATGCAATACAAGCGCAATGACATTGCGTTTACGCGCGGAACTTTTAGAGTGCGCGGTGACACGGTTGAGATTATTCCAGTGTACGAAGAATTAGCTGTGCGAATTGAGTTCTTCGGTGACGAAATCGACAGAATTACTATGTTACATCCTCTTACAGGAGAAGTAATTCGCCAGGAGAGTAGCGTTCATATTTTCCCAGCATCTCACTACATTGCAGGACCGGAGCGCATGGAGCGCGCGTTAGAGGCGATTGAAAAAGAGCGCGACGAGAGAGTAGCTCAGCTTAAAAAGCAGAACAAATTGCTGGAAGCTCAGCGTTTGGAAATGCGAACTACGTACGATTTGGAGATGCTTCGCCAAGTTGGTGTATGCCCAGGAGTGGAGAATTATTCTAGGCATTTTGACGGACGCGATGCAGGCACGCCTCCGCATACTCTGCTTGACTTTTTCCCGGATGACTTTTTGCTAGTTTTAGACGAGTCGCATGTAACAGTGCCGCAAATTGGAGCTATGTATGAAGGCGATGCTTCGCGCAAAAGAACGCTTGTAGAACATGGCTTTAGACTGCCATCGGCAATGGATAATCGACCGTTAAAGTGGAAAGAATTTTTGGAGCACGTTGGTCAAACTGTGTATCTTTCTGCAACGCCTGGAGATTACGAGCTTGGGCTTTCAGATGGTGTAGTTGAGCAAATTATTCGCCCTACCGGCTTGCTTGACCCTAAGATTGAGGTTCGCCCTGTAGAAGGTCAGGTTGACGATTTGCTTGCGGAAATCAAGGAGCGAGTAGCAAAAGATGAGCGCGTGCTTGTTACTACGCTTACAAAGAAAATGGCGGAAGACTTAACTGATTACTTCCTTGAGCTTGGTATTAAAGTTGAGTACTTGCATTCAGATGTTGATACTTTGCGCAGAGTGGAGCTTTTGCGTGAGCTTCGCGAAGGCAAAATTGATGTGATTGTTGGCATCAATTTGCTTCGTGAGGGTTTGGATTTGCCGGAAGTCTCGCTTGTTGCGATTTTGGATGCAGATAAGGAAGGTTTCTTAAGATCCTACCGTTCGCTTATTCAAACGATTGGCCGTGCTGCTCGTAACGTTTCTGGAACTGTTCTTATGTATGCGGATACTGTTACTGATGCTATGAGCAAGGCGATTAGCGAGACAGAGCGCCGTCGCGAAAAGCAAATCGCGTATAACAAGGCTCATGGAATTGATCCTAAGCCTTTGCGAAAGAAGATTAGCGATGTGAACGATATGCTCGCTAAAGAGGATGTTGATACGCAAACTTTGCTAGCAGGCGGTTACAGGAATGCTAATAAGGCTGGGAACTCGCATTATGGCGTGCCAAAAGAGCCGAATCTTGGGCAGCAAAGCAAAGAAAAGCGTATGGCGAATGTTTCTGAGCTTCCGCAAGACGATATTATGTCGCTGATTAAAAATTTGAGTGAGCAGATGCATGTTGCTGCAGAGCAGTTGCAATTCGAGCTTGCAGCGCGTTTGCGCGACGAGATACGCGATCTAAAGAAAGAGTTGCGCCAAATAAGCGATGCTCAAAGTTAGAAAATAACTATTATTCTCAATTATTATTCAACTATTGTTCAAGCATTATCTGAGCGTTATTCAAGTATTATCTGCGATTTTATGTTATTTTCTGTGAGCGTTCACAAAACGCCGAATAAATACAATAAGCGGTCACAATACGTTGATACACTGGAAAGCGGAATTGGGCGTTTTATGGTTTCTATCATTAAATCGCTCATAAAAAATAAACAGAAATAGAAAATAGGTAGGCATTATGCGTAAAGCCAAAATCGTTGATACTATTGGTCCAGCTACCGAATCCTTGGAAGGTATTACCAAGCTTGTTGAAGCCGGTATGGATGTTGCTCGTTTGAACCGTTCTCACGGCACTCCTGAAGATCATTTGCGCGTTTACAACAACGTTCGTGCAGCTTCCAAGTCCACTGGCCGCAATGTTGCTGCTCTTGTTGATTTGCAAGGTCCAAAGATTCGCTGCGGTTGGTTCAAGAAGAACGCTGAAGACGAAGATAAGGTTTATTTGGAAGAAGGTCAGGAGTTCATCATCACTACTGATGATGTTGAAGGTGACGAGCACCGCACTTCTACAACTTTTAAGGGCTTGCCAGGAGATTGCCACGCAGGCGACCCAATCCTTATCGATGACGGTAAGGTTCGTCTTGAGGTAACCAAGGTAGAAGGCAACGACGTTCACACTAAGGTTATTGTTGCTGGTCCAGTTTCCAGCCACAAGGGCATTAACCTCCCAGGTGTTGCAGTTTCTCTTCCAGCTTTGACTGAAAAGGATGAGGCTGATCTTCGTTGGGCTATTCGCACCGGCGCTGACATTATTGCTATGTCCTTCGTGCGTTTCGCTACCGATATTGATCGCGCTCACGAAATCATGGACGAAGAAGGTCGTCGTATTCCAATCGTCGCCAAGATTGAAAAGCCACAGGCTGTTGAAAACTTGGAAGAGATTGTTAAGACCTTCGATGGCATTATGGTTGCTCGTGGTGATATGGCTGTTGAAATGCCTCTCGAAGAGGTTCCACTGGTCACCAAGCGTTGCATCGAGCTTTCTCGTCGCTATGCAAAGCCAGTTATCGTTGCTACTGAAGTTCTTGGCACAATGGTTAACTCTCCAGTTCCAACTCGTGCAGAAGCTTCTGACTGCGCTAACGCTGTTCTCGACGGTGCTGACGCAACAATGACTTCTAACGAAACTGCTGTTGGTAAGTACCCAGATGTTACCGTAAAGACCATGTCCCGTATTTCTCAGTACGCAACTGAGCACGGCTATGATCGCATTCCTGCTGTTGAGCTTGATATGTCTAGCACCGGTGCTGTTTCTTCTGCAGCTGTTGATTTGGCAGATAAGCTTAATGCTAAGGCTATTGTTGCTTACACTCAGACTGGTCGCACAGTTCATCGTATTTCTCGTGAACGTCCAACCGCTCCAATCTTTGGCTTGACTAACAATGAGCACACTTATCGTTGGTTGGCTTTGAGCTGGGGCACTGAAGGCTTCTTGATTGATGAAGATTACCATGACATGAATCGTCACGATTTGATGATCTTCACCGACAAGGTTCTTCGCGAAGCCGGTAAGGTTTCCGATGGTGATCAGATTGTTATCTTGAGCACTGCTCAGGGTGAACGCCAGGCTGGTCGTACTGACTCCATCTACGTTCACACCGTTGGTGCTTGCGACTAATTATTTGATTCTGCGTTCTTGTACTAATACGCTAGTTCTTCTAGTTTAAGTGCATTTGCGCAGTAGTATAGTTTGCATAATGCGCGCTAGCTGTTTTGCAGTTTGCGCGCATTATGTTATGTATGATCAATATTGTTGATTTGCGACACGCGCAAAATGCTTTAACTATTTGCATGTGGCTTAAAGTGTGCTATAGTCGACAAGTCGCAAAAAAATGCGGAAAATTAAAAATGCCCCTGTATCCCAATTGGTAGAGGAAACAGCCTCAAAATCTGTGCAGTGTGAGTTCGAGTCTCACCGGGGGCACGTGCACGACGTCGCTTAGCTTGCTAGGCGACGTTTTTATTTTGTATTTTAATGTCTCGTACATAAACAATAAGCGTATAATAATAAAAGTATTCTCGCACAATGAAAAGTGCTGTACGTATGTGAAAGGAACAACGATGATCCACAGTGCACAATTGCAAGTAAGTGAGCGTAAAAAAAGTAATTATGCTTGCGAATTAATCGATAATTACAAGCGCAATGTAATGTGCTCTTTTACTGCAATTGCTGCAATTGCTGCTGTAGCAACAGTATTAATGTGTATTTTTGCTATTGTCCCAAACTCTTCGGCATTTGCTTCAACTAAATCAACAGACGGTCTTCCGCCAAAAGGTGTGATTGTTACTGCTTTTCAGCAAAATTGGAAAAGTATTGCAAAAGAGTGTAAGCAAACTTATGGTCCTGAGGGTGTGAGTTATGTACAGGTTTCGCCGCCGCAGGATCATATTAAAGGTACAGCGTGGTGGACTTCTTACCAGCCAGTTAGTTACAATCTAAATTCAAAGCTTGGCACTGAAGACGAGTTTAAAAATATGATTACTACTTGCAAGGCTGCTGGTGTTGGAATTGTTGTTGATGCTGTAATTAATCACACAACCGGCGATGGTAATAAAGATACTGTAGGTGTTGGCGGTAGTAAGTATGATGCGGCAAATCAAAGCTATCCGGATGCTGGTTACACAAAAGATGATTTTCACCAAATAGATAAAGATATTTACACATATAAAGATGCGCAAGTCGTTTGGAATTATCGTTTAGTTGGTTTGCTTGATTTGGATACTTCTAAGCCGCATGTGCAAAAAATTCTTGGTAACTATTTTGCAAAATTGCTAAAAATGGGTGTTGCAGGCTTTAGAGTTGATGCCGCAAAACATATGTGTCCTGAGGATGTGAAAGGCATAAAAGAAGCTGCTGCTAAAGCTGCTGGAACGAAGCCTGAAAACATATGGTGGATGCAAGAAACAATTGGTTTCCCTGAACAAGATCCTAAAATTCAGCCGGATCAATATGTTGGTACAGGCGAAGTAGATGAGTTTGAATACTCGTATCGCTTGCGTAATTATTTCTATGGTTCAATTGAGAATTTGTCTCATATTACAGATCAGCTTATTCCTAATAAGAAAGCCGCTATTTTTGTGACTAACTGGGATACTGAGCGTGACAATTCGACTCGAGTTCTCACTTATAAGGATGGAGCAAAGTACGAGTTAGCTAATGCTTTTATGCTTGCTTATCCTTATGGAACACCAAATATTTATTCTGGATATAAGTTCACGCAGCGCGATGATGGTGCTCCTGGTGCAACTGATACGCACATTCCAGATGTAAAGTGCGGCAAGAATTCAAAGTGGCAATGCGCTCAGCGTTGGACTTCGATTCGTGGAATGATTGGATTCTATAATGCTGTTAAGGGCACGAAAGTGACTCAATGGCAAGATGACAACGATAATAACATTGCTTTTAGTCGCGAAAACAAGGGATTCTTGGCGATTAACAATACTGACAAGCCTAAAAATGTGAGTTATAAAACTGATTTGCCTGATGGTGAGTATTGCAACGTATATGCTTCACGTAAATGCTTTAGCACAGTTACTGTAAATGGTGGGAAAGTAGAGACAACTATTCCAGCTTATTCTGCTATTGCTTTGCATGTTAAGGCTGTAGAGCATTTTGGAAGTACTTCCACGTTTAGTACTGTTACGATGATTGTAATTGTTTTCGCTGTGCTATTGATTGAACTAGCTTTGATTTTGCGCAAAAATAAGGCAGGTTCTAATAAGTAGGATGTGAAGTAAAAGACGATTTGGAAATAAATTTATATTGATATTATTACAGTTTTTGTATAGTTATTGCAATATTGTCAGTATGTAGATGGTATAATTTTCTCCGCTGATTGTACATATTATTAGGCGATGGTTAGCATCATAGTTGTGCTAGCCATCGCTTGTGTATTAGAGCTATTAATGCGTCCAAGGAAGGAGCGCGTTAATACCAATGGAGGAAAGGATACTGATGAGTCATCGTCGACACTTTGCATCGAAGATGGTTGCTATTGTTGCGTCTGTTGCAATGCTTGTAACTGGTTTTGCTGTTACAATTAGCGCAAACGCTGTGACTAGCGGGGAGTCTAGCAATAGCAAAGAAACTTCTTCGAATGTAACTCTTAAAGGTAAAGGTGTTATTGTTACTGCATTCCAGCAGAATTGGAAGAGTATTGCTCAAGAGTGCACTAAAACTTATGGCCCTGAAGGTGTGAAGTATGTGCAAATTTCGCCTTCTCAGGATCATATTAAAGGTAAAGCTTGGTGGACTTCTTACCAGCCTGTGAGCTATAAGCTTGATTCTAAACTTGGCACTGAAGCTGAGTTTAAAGATATGATTAAAACTTGCAAAGCAGCAAAGGTTGGAATTATTGCAGATGCTGTAATTAATCACATGGCTGGCGTTGATAATAAGGATACTGTTGGCGTTGGTGGTAGTAAGTATGATGCTGCTTCGCAGACTTTTGAAGACGCTGGATACACTAAGGATGATTTCCATAAGAGCACTGAAAATATTAAAGATTACACGAATGCTGAAGAAGTTTGGACTCACAGACTTGTTGGTTTGCTTGATTTGGATACTTCTAAGCCGCATGTTCAGCAAGTTTTAGGTAAGTATTTTGCAGATTTGTTGAAGCTTGGTGTTGCTGGTTTCCGTGTTGATGCTGTAAAGCATATTTCGCCAGAAGATATGAGGGGCATTAAAGCTTCTGCTATAAGGCAATACAACGAAAGTGTTGAAGATAGCAAAAAGATTCATGACATCTGGTGGATGCAGGAAACTATTGGCAATCCTTCAGAAGCTCAACAAATTCAGCCAGCTGCGCATTTGAATGAAGGCGAAGTTAACGAGTTTGGCTACTCTTACCAGCTTATGCAAAGTTTCAAAGGCTCGCTGATGAAGGCAAGTAAGCCTTTGAACAAAGTTCAAGACGGAATGGTTAAGAGCGATAAAGCTGCTATTTTCGTTACGAATTGGGATACAGAGCGCGGTAACAGCGTGCTTACGTATAAGGACGGTCGTCGTTACGCTTTAGCAAACGCTTTCATGCTCGCGTGGCCATACGGCACTCCAAACGTGTATTCCGGATACAAGTTCGATAAGAATGATGATGGTGCTCCTGGTGCAACTGAAACGTCTGTTCCGGAAGTAACTTGTGGTGCTAATTCAAAGTGGCAGTGCACTCAGCGTTGGACTTCGATTCGTGGAATGATTGGATTCTACAATGCTGTTCAAGGTGCGAAAGTCACAAATTGGCAGGATGATGGCGATAACAACATTGCTTTTAGCCGCGAAAAGAAGGGCTTCTTAGCGATCAACAATTCTCTTGACGAAAAAGAAGTTTCTTATAAGACTGATTTGCCTGATGGTGAGTACTGCAATGTGTATGCTGCAGGAGACTGCTCTAAGACTGTTAAAGTTGAAAAAGGTGAAGTTAGAACCAAGATTGGCGCTCGCGAAGCAGTAGCTTTACATGTTAATGCCACAAAGGCTAATCCTCCGGCAGGCTCTGCCGCAGACACATCTGATCCTCAATATGGTGAAGAAAAGCCTGATGCAGGTATGCCAGAAGATCCTACAACGACCATTTACTTTAAGCCAGATGAAAAGTTTAACGGTAAAAAAGTATATGTTCACTACGGTATAGGCTCAAGCTGGACTCAAGCTCCTGGCGATGAGATGCAAAAGGCTTGCGATAGTTGGTATAAGAAGACAATTAGAACCAATGACAAAGTTTATGAAGCAGTGTTTAACGATGGCAAAGGTTACTGGTATCACGAAGGAGATAATAATAACTTTAAGATTCCAGCTCACACTGATTCGTATGTAGCTCAAGATCACAAGGGTAGCGTTGGAGTAAATCCTTGCCCAGTAGCATATAATCCAAAGACTACTGTTCGTATCCACTACAAGCCAAAAGCTGGTGATACTCGCGATATTGGCGTTTATTTGTGGGGCAAAGACAAGGATGGTAAAGATTTACCTGGAGCTTGGCATAAATTTAATGGCACTGATAAATTCGGAAAAGTTTTTGAAACTACGGTTGATGGTTCTTTTGAAAACAAGTCACTTTCCTTTATTACTACTACAAAAGATTGGAATAAAGACGGTGGCGATCGTGCTATTGAAAACTGCGCAAGTGGTCTTGCTGAAGCTTGGGTAACAGGCGGATCGGATACTACGCAGTTTGCTGCTCCAGACAACCTTAAGAAGAAGCCAAAAGAGCTAAAGGTAACAGTTCATTATCGCAGGAATGCTGGCGATTATGAAGGCTGGAACATGTGGACTTGGAATGACGGAACCGGTGGTACTGCTCGTTACTTCACTTCGCATGACGATTATGGCAAAGTTGCAACCTTTACTGCTAAGAATGATGCTGGTATTGACAGTGTTGGCTTCAAAGTTAGAAAATCTACGCCAATTAACGCTTGGGATCAACAAGATCCTAGCAATCGCAGTATTCCAAACAATGCGATTAAGCTAGATGCAAATAATCCAAACAAGGGTAGTGCTGAAGTCTGGTTAATGCAAGATGACATGACAGTGTACTTAAACGCTACTATGCCACAACTTACAGCTCACGTGATGTCTGCTGATATTGCTGGCTTAAAGAAGTTAGTTGTAAAAGTGTCTGGTGACGTGTCTTCTGTAAAAGATTCTGACGTAACACTTTTGGATACTAGTGAAAATCCTAGCAAGAAAGTTGAAATTGCTTCTGCTAAAGCTAATGGTTCAGAGATTACTATCGAAACCAAGAATGACCTTAATATTAAGCATAAGTATGAGTTGAGTATTAAAGGATTAGCTACAGGTATTAAGCTTTCTGCTTCCTCAAAAACTGGTGCTAGCGTAATTCGTACCGATGAGTTCGATAAGAAATACGCGTACAATGGTGATGATTTAGGTGCTGTGTATTCTGCTTCTTCAACTACTTTCAAGCTTTGGGCTCCAACAGCAACTGAAGTAAAGCTGATTACTTATAAGTCGACTGCTGAAAAAGCTGAAAAAGACAAAGAAACAGCTATGAAAGCAGAAGATCGTGGCGTATGGTCTGTAAAGCTTGAAGGTGACAAAGCTAATACAGCTTACGCATATGAAGTTCATTTTGCTGATGGCACAGTGAATGTTTCTGCTGATCCTTATGCGAAAGCTGCAGTAGTAAACGGTGAGCGTTCTGTTGTATTAGCAGATAAAGACGCAGGCAGTGCTGGAAATCGTATGCCAAAGTTTACGAATCCAAGTGACGCAACAATTGCAGAAATGGATGTTCGTGACTTTTCGATCAATCCAAACTCTGGTATTAGCGATGCTCATCGTGGCAAGTATCTTGGCGTAGTAGAAGAAGGCACTAAGACTAAAGATAAGCAGAATGTTTCTGGCTTTGATTATTTGAAGTCGCTTGGTGTCACTCACGTACAAATCATGCCAATGTATGATTTTGGTTCTGTGAATGAAACTGGTGACTTGAGCTATGGAAAGCAAGGCGCTCAAAACTGGGGTTATGATCCGCAAAACTACAATGTTCCTGAAGGATCTTACTCTACAAATCCTGCCAATCCAACAACGCGAGTTCAGGAAGCTAAGCAAATGATTGCTGGCCTTCATAAGGCTGGTTTGCGCGTGATTATGGATGTTGTTTACAACCATGTTTACGACGCACAAAATCATTCGTTTAACAAGACAGTTCCTGGATACTACTTCCGCTATAAGGATGGTGCTCTGAATGGTAATTCTGGATGCGGTAACGATACTGCGTCTGAACGTCAAATGATGCGCAAGTATATTTTGGATTCTGTGAAGTATTGGGCTACGCATTACAACCTCGACGGCTTCCGATTTGATTTGATGGGCTTAATTGACCTGAAGACTATGCAAGAAGTGCGTGCTGAGCTTAATAAGATTGATCCTTCAATTATTGTGCTTGGTGAAGGCTGGGATATGAATGAACTGCTTCCTAAGAGCGAGTCTACTATTCAACCAAATGCTTATAAGATTCCAGGAGTAGCGTTCTTTAACGATTCATTCCGCGATTCTGTAAAAGGTTCTGTGTTTGCTGCTAAGGGTACTGGTTTTGTCAATGGCAATACAGATAAAGGTGTTAAGGCTTTGCTTGAGCATAATTTGCTTGGTTGCCAATTTGGCACGAGTAGTACTGTTAAGTGCTGGAATGGTAATGCTGAAACGCACTTTGCTGATGCAGGTCAAATTGTTCAGTATGTTGAAGCTCACGATAACTTGTCGTTGTATGATAAGCTAAAGGTCTCTGCTCCTAACGACACTGAAGACGTACGATTGAGACGAGTAAAGCTTGCAAATTCAATGATTTTGCTTTCTCGCGGCATGCCGTTTATTCAGCTTGGTCAGGAATTCTTGCGAACTAAGAATGGTAACGATAATAGTTACAATGCTGGCGATAAAGACAATGCTCTTGATTGGAATCGTGCTGCTGACAAGTCTGATTCCGTGAACTATTTCAAGGGATTGTTGAAGCTACGTAAGAGCATTAAATCTCTTCGTGATTTTGATTATGCAATAATTAACAAGAACATGAAGATGATTGATGGCACTCCTGATGGTGTAATTGCTTACACACTTAACGATGCAGATAAGCAATATGTTGTAGTGTTCAATGCTAATAATGCTGAAACTCAAGTAAAGATTCCAGCAGGAAAGTATTCTGCACTTGTTGCTAATGGCAAAGTGAATGATACTGCTCAAGATGCAACTGTTGCTGATGATGGCACATACAAGATTGCTCCTGTTTCTACAGCAGTATTGCTTAGTAAAGATAAGGAATCTAAGCCAATTCCTCCGGATGCAAAGCCTGGTGATGAGCCTGGCAAACAGCCTGAGAATCCGTCTGAGCCTGGTGAAAAGCCAAAGCCTGGTGAGGATCCTAGTAAGAAGCCTGAGAAGCCAAAACCTGATCAGCCTGGCACAAAGCCAGCTCCAGCTCCAAAACCTGGTGAGCATCAGCAAGTTCCTGCTCCTGCTCCGAAGCCGACTCCGTCTGAGTCCAGTGAACAATCAAAGCCGTCTAAGCCTTCTGTTCCGTCGGAAAAGCCAGTTCCGTCGGAAAAAACAGAAAAGCCGGCTCCAGCTGATTCTGCTAAACCAGCTCCAGCTAAGCCAGCAGAATCTACTCCTGTACCTGTTGCTCCGAAAACAGTTCAGCAGCTTAATCCAGAATTAAAGGGAACTCTTAGCGTTGGTAACAATAACGTTGCAACTGCAGGTGTTGTTAACAGTGTGAGAATTAATGTTGTAAACAAAGAGTTCACCGAGCGTTTGCAGCGTGATGGAGTAGTTTATGCTTACGCGTATATCTATTCATCTCCACGCTTGCTTAAGGGTGCTGATGGTTCAAAGTTTGTGACTGTTCGCATGGTTAATGGCAAGCCTCAATTTGATGCTCAGTTCCCAGCTGGATATACCGGAAAGCATACGGTTGTTTTGGTTGACGAAAAAGGTAATCAAGTTGCTTGGACTGAAATAACAGTAGTAAATAATGCTGTTAAGAAGAATGTTCATGCGTTAAGTTCAACAGGCAGTAGTGTAGCGCAAATCGCATTTATTATTGCAATATTGTTGCCTGTTGCAGGTGCTTTCTTGATTAAAGTAAGGCGTTCTAAGCATCTGTCTTGCAATTATTAAAATCCAAAGTGCTTTTCGCATAATTTTGTGTTTTGTGATTAAGTACTGAGGTTTTAATAAAAAATGAGGGTAGTAGCAATTGCTAAGCTATTACCCTCATTTTTTATTTTTGCTTGCGTGTTGCGCTTATTTTTAGAAATTTTTTGCTTTGAATAATTTCGGGCGTTTTTTAAAATTATAGTAGCTGTTTTCCTTATGTAAGAATGGTTTATAGGAGATTTTTAAAAAGTAATGTTTTGCTTATATTTTTGAAAATATGATTATATTTTACGAATCAATATTTGCATTTGTACTTTTGCAGTGTTAGCATCATTTCCAACACAAATAAATATCGAATACTTCGGTTGAGGTTTGTGTGTGAGCCACAGTCAGCTAATGAGCTTAAGGAGGCAGTTATCATGCGTAACATGAACATGAATGCTGAATCTCACAATGCTCTTAACGCTGCTCGTATGTGGTGGTGGCAGTCTTCTCTTTGGTGTGAGTTTACTCTGAAGTTTTAGAAGCTGCGTATAAAAGCTTATAAAAGACCTCCGGGGTAAGCCCGGAGGTCTTTTTGTATATAAGCTTAAATTTTAAAAAATAACCAAATCACAAATCACAAATAACAACAAAATATTCGATAGCTTTGTATTCAAATAATATGAAGCTTAAACAAGGAGAGAAATCATGGCTCAAGAAATTAACGAAACCGTTAAGGAAGCTTACAACAATGGTGCAAACGCAACTACAGATGCTGCAGCTGCAATGATGCAAAATGTGAAAGTTAAGAATCACGCATTAGATATTACTTCACTGGTGTTAGTTGCAGTGCTTTTTGCTGCAGGATGCATTCTTGACTTTACTGTTGCAAAGTCTCTTTCTATTGGAAATATTCAGCCTGAGTTCGTTATTGCTTCATTCTGCTTGTCGATTTTGCTTGTTAGACCGAAGATTTACCAGGGTGCTATTATTGGTGCTTTGGCTGCAACGTTAATTCAATTTAATACTTCGATTCCGTTCCTTGAGTATGCTTGTGATATTCCAGCTGCAATCATTATGACTGCAATATTAATTGGTTATATTCGCGTGTTCCCAAAGGATGCAGCTCGTAAAGTAAGCGTATTCCCATTTATTGCTACTTTCATTACTACAGTAATTTCCGGTTGCATTTTTGCTCTTATTGCAGCTTTCTTTATTCTTCACTCTCCAAATATGGTAATGGTTATGTTGCCAATTATTTTGGGAACTGCAGTATTTAATGCAGTTGTTGTTGAAGTGCTTTACGCTCCAATTCGACTTGTTTTGCACAAGTAAAACAACATTGAAGAATAAGTAAATAAATTAACTTGAATAAACGCAAACAAATATAAACAAACATAAATGAATGTAAGTAAGCATAAATAAATATCAAAAGTCGATAATTAAAATTTGATTATCGCATTATGAAGGAGAAGATTATGAATCAGGAAATTAGCGAACATGCAGATAGCATGATTAATGCTGTAAGCATTAAAAAGCATGCTTTAGATATTACGTCTTTAGTGTTGGTTGCAGTTCTTTTTGCAGCAGGATGTATTCTTGACTTTACTGCTGCAAAAGCACTTTCAATTGGAAACATTAAACCAAACTTTTTAATCGCATCATTCTGTCTTGCAATCTTGCTTGTTCGTCCAAATGTTATTCAGGGCGCGATTATTGGTGCTTTGGCTGCAACTTTGATGCAATTTAACGCATCTATTCCTGGTCTTAATTATGTTTGCGATATTCCGGCAGCGATTGTTATGACTTTGATGATTATGGCTTATGTTCGCGTTTTCCCTAAGGATGCTGCTAGAAAGTTCAGTATTTTCCCACTTATAGCAACTTTTATAACTACAGTTGTTTCTGGTTTAATATTTGCTTCTACTGCATCTTTCTTTGTTCTTCATTCTCCTAAGACGATTTTTGTTATGCTTCCAATCATTTTTGGAACTGCTGTGTTTAATGCTGTTGTTGTTGAAGTGCTTTACACCCCAATTCGACTCGTTCTGCATAAGTAAGTGTTTGAATTTGTTTTGGATGATTTATTTTAGATGATATGTATTTTGGATAATATGTATTTGATGATTTTGTTGAATAGTTTGTGCTGGATAATATGCAGCAAGTCATATAATCATCAAAGAATATAATCGCAGAATAAATATAATCGTAAGATATCATTAGTAATTGTAATTGTTAGGTTTCTAAGAGTTAGGAATTATTGTGCCTTTGCTTGAGCTAAAAGATGTGTCTTTTAAGTATGTGAATCGGAATAAAGATGATTCTTTAGACTCTTCAGAGGCACAAGATTCCACTTTTGCACTAAAAGATGTAAGTCTTAGCGTAGAATCTGGCGAATTTGTGGGAATTATTGGTCCTTCTGGCTCTGGAAAAACAACTCTTGCTTCGCTTTTTTCTGGCGCGATTCCGCATCATTATTCTGGCGAACTTTTAGGAAGCGTTAAGATTGCGGGTCAAGACACTAACAATCTTGCTTTAACTAACATTGCTTGCTTGGTTGGATCTGTTATTCAAGATATTGATGCGCAAATGGTTGCCGCAAATGTTGAAGATGAGATTCTTTTTGGCTTAGAAAATTTTGGCGTTGCGCATAGCGAAATACCAAGTCGAATAGATGAAGCTTTGCAAATTGTTGGCATTAGTGATTTGCGTAACCGTGATTTAGACACTTTGTCTGGAGGTCAAAAGCAGAAGGTTGCAATTGCTGCTATTCTTGCGCTAAAGCCTAAAGTTATGGTGTTAGATGAGCCGACGTGCGCTTTAGATCCTGTTTCTTCTAAAATGATTTTTTCGATTCTTAAAGATTTGAATAAGAATTTTGGAATAACGGTTGTTGTAATTGAGCAAAAAGTTGCGCTTTTAAGCGAGTATTGCAAGCGTTTAGTTGTGCTTTCTAATGGCATTTTGTCGCTTGATTTGCCTGTTAGCCAAGCGTTGAAAAATATGGATTTGCTTTATTCTATTGGAATAAATTATCCGCGTACTACGCATTTGGTTAATGATTTACAGCGTGAGAATATTTGCTCTAAAAGCGATTTGCCTGTGTCTGTAGAAGATACAGTAAATACTATTGTTAATACGATTAATAGTGAAAAATCTTTGACTTCACATGTTGATTCACATAGTGAATTTGATAATCGTGAATGCGATTCAAATAAATCGGCGCTTGCTTGCGACTTTTCACACGAATCGCAAGTCTCTACACAATCTTACGCACAAAATAAATCGAAAAACGATTCACCATGTCTTTCGCTTAAAAACGTCAGTTTTTTGTATCAAAGTGGCGTTAGTGCGCTAAAAAACGTGTCTTTTGAAGCTTACGCTGGAGAGCTCGTAACTCTTGTTGGTAGAAATGGTGCTGGCAAAACAACTATTACCAAAATTATTAATGGTTTATTAAAACCAACAGAAGGCAACGTAACAATTGATGGCGTTGACACTAAGTCTCTTCGTATTAGTCAAATAGCAAAATATGTATCTACCTTATTTCAAAATCCTGACCGACAATTATGCAAAGAAACGGTACTTGAAGAAGTTACTTTAAGCTGTATTTTGATTGGTCAGAATGAGGACGAAGCTAAAGCTCACGCAATGGAAATTATTGATGAGTTGGAGCTGGATTCTGAAGCTAGCCCGTTTATGCTCTCTCGTGGCCAGCGTCAAATGGTTGCTTTAGCTGCAACAGTTGTAACAAATCCTAAGATTCTTCTTCTTGACGAGCCAACTTGCGGTCTTGATTACAAGGAATGCATGAGAATTATGCAAGTTGTAGAGCGTTTAAGAAAAAACGGTTGTTGCGTGATTATGGTTTGTCACGATATGGAAGTTGTGCTTGATTATGCAACTCGACTTATAACAATTAATGATGGAAAGCTTATTATTGATGGTTCAGCGTACGATGTGTTTGAAAAACCGGAAGTGTGCTCTGCTGCAGCATTGTATCCACCATTATTGTGTTCCGTTTCTCAAGGCTTGGTTGCGCATGGATTTAATAAGTGCAATGGCTTGTATGTGCGCGAAGAATTAGTAGAAGCGTTGCGCGGCGAAAAAATCACAAAACAGACTGTACAGAATCAGCAGAATTAACAGAAGCAATAGCAAATAAAAGTAGCAAATAAAAGTAGAAGTAAAGGCGTCTGATATTTATGAAAACGAGATTATTAACTTACCAGCCAGGTAACACTTTTCTTCATCGCACTAATCCTATTGCAAAACTAATTCTTGCTACGAGTGTTGTAATAAGCGTGTTTATTGCTAAACAGTATTCCGCGCTTATTGCGCTTGCAGCTATTATTTTTATTGGCATGGCTTTTACTCGTGTTGTTAAAACATTATCTGGTCTTATTAAAGCTATGTTAATAATTTCTTGCGTAATGTTTTTGCTGCAGACTGTTATTGCTCAAAGTGGCAACTATATTTTCTTGTGGTTCACATTGCACGGCATTGATATTGGTGCAAAAGCTGCTTTGAGATTGTTCTGCTTTGCTTTTCCTCTTGTTACCGTACTAACAGTAACTAAATTAAACGATCTTGCAAATGCTGTAGTCCAATATTTGCATATTCCATATTGTTACGCTTTTACTATAACTACTGCGGTTCGTTTTGTGCCTATTTTTGCGCAAGAAATGTCTCAAATCACAGAAGCTCAAATGGCTCGCGGAGTTGAATACGATAGTAAAAATCCATTTAAAAAATTAAAACTTATGATGCCTCTTATTGTGCCTCTTTTGGTTTCTTCAGTGCGTAAAGCAGATAGTTCTGCACTAGCAGCGGAAGAGCGCGGTTTTTATTTGCGCACACGCAAGTCTTCGTATTACAAATACCCATTCGGATGGCGTGGATTCTTGTCTCTAGTTATTTCTGCACTTATTATTGCTTTACCAATATGCACTTCAATCTTTTTGCCAAATTTAGTATAAAATATTTGTGTAAATCATAAATAAATAAATCATAAATAATTTATGAGGCTTTTGATGAAAAGTGTAAAAATTTGGCTTAAGGGTGCAAGAATTTACACGCTTCCAATAGGCTTAGTTCCTGTTGTTATGGCGTTTGCGGTTTCATTTAGAATGATACGATTTTCGTATTTTGAAGAACCAGTTATGCATCTAGAGCAATGTTTTATACAATTTTTCTTGTGCTGCATGGTTGCTGCGTTTATACAAATCGCCGTCAATTATGCCAATGATTATTGTGACGGATTGAATGGCTTGGATGAGAATCGTAGTTTGCGTGCTTTAAGTAGCAATAATTCAAAACCTTTGTGCGATGTATCTTGGCGCCTTGCAAATGCTGGAATTTCCGCGAAATCTGTGCTTAAAGCCGTAATAATTTCTGCTTTTATTTCTTGTATTTTTGGTTTGATTATTGTTTTGCGAACTGGAATATATTGGTTTATTTTACTTGGAATTGCGTGCTTTGCTGCAGCATGGTTTTATGCAGGAGGTAAACATCCTTACGGTTATAAGGGTTGGGGAGAAGTAAGTGCGTTTGTATTTTTCGGCCCTGTTCCTTTTATTGGTTCGTTATGCGCAATTACATATGGAATTGGTATTCCAGAAACTAGCATATTTATCAATAACAGGCAAAGGATTTTGGCTTGTGTGCTAATATCTTGCATTCCTGGTGCTTATTCGGCTTGCTTAATGATGGTAAACAATCTTCGAGATATTAAAAGCGATAAAGAACATGGAAAAATAACTGCTATGGTTAAAATTGGCGAGCGCAATGGCAGACGTTTATGTGCTGCTATGAGCATTGTTTCTGCTGTTCTTTTGATTGCATATTCTGTTTTGATTATTGCGTTACCTTCAGCAGTGCCGTCAATATGGCGCTTTTATAGTGTTGAAATTTTCCTCAGTTTTAGTGCAATTGTATGCAATTCTTCGTGGCATTTATTTTTTGCTACTTTTCAGTGGATTTTATTGTTGGTTATTATTATTAAAGCCTATAAATTTACTAAATGTGTGCTTATGGGTGACTATAAGGATGCTTTTCCTATGTGCGTTGCTCAGGCAATACTTGGTGCGTTGGCTGTATTATTATCTGCGATTATATAAAATAAGCAAAATAGTGCTAATTGTATGTGCTTGTTCGCGCGTCTTGCAATTCTTATGATATTATTAATTGACACGAACATGGTGCGCATGCGGTATTTTAATGACTTGCAGATTGTGTTATGATGCGCAATTTTCGCTAGTGTTTGTGAGTGTGCCGTTGCGCGAACGCCATGTTAAAGATGCATGGCGATGTTGTCCTGTGAATGTGTGGCAATGAAGTGAGGTTTTGGATATGCCAGGTATGGATGAAAATGAAGGGACAGAGCCAGCAATGCCTGAGGTACTTACTGATGATGAGCTGCGCAAAGCTGCAGATGATGAAGCTGTTCAGCGAGAAGCTAAAGAAAAAAAGGCCAATCATATTCGTACTGTAGTAGTTGCAGAAGATGAATCAGTTAATCGTATGGATTTAGTTGCAATGCTTGAAGATAACGGATATCAAGTTATAGGTCAGGCTGCTAACGGTCAAGAAGCTATTGAGTTGACTCGTGAAAATCATCCAGATGTTGTATGCATGGATGTTAAGATGCCTGTTATGGATGGCATTACTGCCGCTGCAACAATCTGTGATGAGAATATTGCTCCTGTAGTAATGCTCACTGCTTTTTCACAGTCAGATTTAGTAAAACAAGCAACTGGTGCTGGAGCGATGGCGTACGTTACTAAGCCATATGAAGAATCTAAACTTCTTCCTGCTTTGGAAGTTGCTATGGGTCGCTTTAGTGAAATCAACGATTTATTAGATAGTGTTGAGCGTGCAGAAAACAAGTTACACGATGCTGAAGATCAGTTGAAGAAAACAGAAGAAAAGTTGAAGAAAGCTGAAGATACTTTAGAAGAACGTAAGCTTGTAGACCGTGCTAAAGGTCTTCTTATGGATAAGGCTGGATTCTCTGAGCAGGGTGCTTTCCGCTGGATTCAAAAAACTTCTATGGATCAGCGTATCCCTAAGAAGCGTCTTGCAATGGCTATTATTGCAAAGTATAGCGATGATAAAGTAGAATCTTCATCTGAAAATTAGTAGGGTTATATTTATTCATTTTTATATAAGTGCATAGTTATTTATTAGTAATTACGGAACGTGGGTGAGTAGTCAACAGTGAATACCGACATCGTTGAAGAACATTCTTCGGAACTTAAGAATGAGAAAGGAACGTTGTTGGTTGTCGATGGCCATTCTCTTGCGTTCCGTGCTTTTTTTGCAATATCTGCGGATAATTTTTCTACTCGCTCTGGGCAAGCAACAAATTCCATTTGGGGATTTATTACTATGCTTTCACAGGTTGTAAAAAAAGAGAAGCCTGACCGCTTAGCTATTGCTTTTGACGTTAAAGGTGGAACTTTTAGAAATACTATGCTGCCTCAATATAAAGGTACTCGTGATGCTGCTCCACAGGAGCTTCTTTCGCAGCTTCCTATCATTCAACAGATGCTTAAAGCTCTTGGTGTCACTTATATTGAGAAACCCGGTTATGAAGGTGATGATGTTATTGGCACTCTTGCAGTAATGGGTTCGAATGCCGGTTATAGAACTTTAGTACTTTCTGGCGATCGTGATGCATTCCAACTTATAGATGACAATATTACTGTTTTATATCCAGGACAGCATTTTAAAGACTTAAAAGAAATGGATAAGAATGCTGTTTATGAAAAATATCATGTTACGCCTAAGCAATATCCTGATCTAGCAGCGTTAAGAGGAGAAACTGCAGATAATATTCCAGGAGTTCCAGGTGTTGGAGATGGGTACGCTGCTAAATGGATTAATCAATTCGGCAGCCTAGAAAATATTATTGAACATTCGAATGAGATTAGCGGTAAAAAGGGAGAAGCTTTAAGAGAAAATATTGATCAAGTTCGTTTAAACCGTAAAGTTAATGCTTTAGTTTGCGATTTGGATTTAGGCGTAACTGTAGATGATTTGTGCTTTGGTGATGTTGATGCTGCAAAATTAGGAATCTTGCTGTCTCAACTTGAATTTGGCGAATTAAAAAAGAGAAAGATTCTCAAAACTTTTAGCAACGGTATGCAACAATCTATCGAAAATAATATGCGTATAATGTTTTCGTCTACGTATGAAGGTGACGCTAATAATGATAAGCTAGCTCAAAGTGCTCAATCAAATATTGACGCAGAAAATTTTCAAGAAATGCTAGCAGGCATTGACTTACATCATGTTAAAACTGTAGAGGACTTTATTGATTGGGAGAATTCAGTTTCTTCTTTGCTTTATACAAAAATAAAGAAAGATTCAAAAAATACTGAAGACACTTTTGAAGAATTAAATTCCGAAAAAATTATAAATAATTCTCGTAAATGTGCCGAACCTATACTGAAAAATCAAGAAGTTGTAATATACGCTCATGAGTGCAATAAGAATTCAAAACATCATTTTGAGTTGATTGCAGATTGTTTAATAATTCTTATTGCTAATAAAGCTGCAATATTATATACGACTGATTTGCAATCGTCAGATCAAGCTTTGCTTGAGATGTTACGAAAGTTCTTGCAAAAAAATTCCTCAATAACAGTATTGCATGATTATAAAAAGCATTTGGGATTGCTAAAATCGCTAAAATTATTCGATTCGAATAATTCATTTGGCACTCCACTTCTTGATACTCGATTGGCATCATATTTATTGGAGCCTGATTTTCGAGCTGAAACGTTAGAAAATATGGCTGAACATTATTTAGATATTCAGTCAGATGAAGATAATTTGGGTGAAAATGAAGCTAAGCAGGGTGAGCTTGATCTTCTTATTGACGATGGAATGCCAGCTAGTGAAGAAGAAACTAATGAAAAGCAAACTCAAGCGTGTGAAGCTAAATTCTTAAGAACTACGCTTCTTATTCGTCTTTTGGCTCTTCATTTTGCTTCAACACTTGATGATAGAAAACAAACTGGTTTGATGACTGATTTGGAAATGCCTATTTCGCGAGTTTTGCGTGGCATGGAAGACGTCGGTGCTGCAGTTGATATGCAACGTTTAAGTGGTATGCTTAAGCAATTTTCTGCAGATGCTGAGTTTGCGCAAAATATGGCTTGGAAAGTTGCAGGTAGTTCTGTTAATTTACAAAGCCCTAAGCAGCTGCAGCAAATACTTTTTGAGCATTTTGGTCTTAAACCTACTCGTCGCACAAAGAATGGCTCGTACACGACTAATGCCGAAGCTTTGCAAGCTATGTACGTTAAACTCGATCCCGAAGAACCTGCAAGTCAATTCTTGGGTGCTTTACTTAAACATCGCGAAACTAATAAATTGAAACAGATTGTGCAAAGTTTAATTGATGCAGCTCATTATGACGATAGGCGCATCCATACAACTTTTGAGCAGACTATTGCAGCAACTGGACGTTTAAGTTCTGCTGATCCTAATCTTCAAAATATTCCTAATAGGAATGCTGCTGGTCGTGAAATTCGTGCTGCTTTTATTCCAGGAGAAGAATTTGAATATTTAATGAGTTGTGATTATTCACAAGTTGAGCTTCGTATTATGGCCCATGCATCTCATGATAAAACTCTTATTGAAGCATTCCGTTCCGGCGTAGATTTTCATAAATATGTTGCTAGCTTAGTTTATAAGATTCCTGTTGAACAAGTAACGCCGGATCAACGTTCTCACGTAAAAGCTATGAGCTATGGATTGGCATATGGATTGAGTACTTATGGGCTGGCAAAACAACTTTCTATTAGTCCGGCTGAAGCTGAAATGTTAAAAAATAAGTATTTTGATACTTTTGGCAATGTTCATGACTATTTGGAATCTCTTGTGTCGAAGGCAAAAGAACTTGGGTACACAGAAACTATGTTTGGTCGACGTAGGTATTTCCCGCAACTTTCTTCCAATAATCGTGCATCTCGTGAAGCTGCTGAGCGCGGAGCTCTTAATGCTCCAATACAAGGTACTGCAGCAGATATTATGAAACTTGCTATGCTTCGTGTTGATTTGGGATTGCGTGAAGCAAAAGTGCGCAGCCGCGTAATATTGCAAATACATGATGAATTGATTCTGGAAATTTCACATGGTGAGCAAGCGCAGGTAGAAAATATTGTGCGTAAAGCTATGGAAAATGCTGTGCATTTAGACGTTCCTCTTAATGTTTCTACTGGAGTTGGTGTAGATTGGCAACTAGCAGCGCATTAGCACTGCTTAAAGGTAGAAGAAATGATTAGATTAAGCAAAGTAATTGAAGCTATAGAAACATTGTACCCATTAAGCTTTGCTGAAGAGTGGGATGAGCCTGGTCTTATTGTTGGAGACTTGAATTCCCAAATTCAGCGAATCGTATGTGTTAGTGATCCTACGATTAGCGCAGTTGATCGAGCGTTATCAATGGGTGCAAACCTATTAGTGACTCATCATCCGCTATTTTTCAAAGCTGTGCATGGAGTTTCAAACGAAACTGTTCGTGGCGAAATTGTACAGCGCTTAATTAGTAATAATTGTGCGCTATGGGTTGGTCACACTAATGCGGATGTCGCGTGGCGCGGAGTTGCTCATGCTGCGGCAGAGTATTTTGGTCTTCATAATTTGCGCCCAATTGTTGTTTCTAAACAGATTGATTCTGCTGGACGTAACATTGGCTTAGGCAGAATTGGTGTTTTGGATGTGCCAATATCATTGCGTGATTTTGCGCAAAATGTTTTTAACGTTCTTCCTCATACAAAAGTTGGTGTTCAAGTTGCTGGAAATCTTGATGCGAAAGTTAGTACAGTAGCTGTTTTGCCTGGTTCTGGGGAAAGCTTGTTAGATGAAGTTCGCAAGGAAAAAGTTGACGTATATGTTACAAGCGATTTGCGTCATCATCCTGCACTTGATGCAATTGAGCGAGCTAAATATGAATCGAAACTGCGTCTTTCTTCTGGTGAAGATTACATTCAACACACATATCCTATGATTATTAACACTTCTCATAGTGCTATTGAATCATTGTGGTTTACTTATGCGATTAATGATATTGCTGATTGCATAGAAGAAATGTATGGAGAGCGTCCAGAAGTTGCTTGGTTAGGTGAAGCTTGCGATCCATGGAATTACGTTATTAATTGAGGCTTTCATTTAAATTCAATCTTTTTTTAAATAACGTCAACATGACGTGAAAACTACTCGAATATATGAGATACTTATATTATGCATATACGACCAGGTTCCATGTATCCGCTTGGCGCAAACTATGATGGCGCTGGCGTGAATTTTGCGCTGTTTTCCGAAGTTGCTAAGCGTGTTGAATTATGTTTATTTGATGAGCATGATAACGAAACACGTATTGATATGACTGAGCAGAACTCATACGTGTGGCATAACTATGTTTCAGGCATACAGCCTGGTCAGCGTTATGGTTATCGTGTTCACGGACCTTATGATCCTTCTCATGGTTTATGGTGTAATCCTCATAAGTTGTTGCTTGACCCATATGCCAAGGCGATTGAAGGAAATATAGACGGTGATGAGAGTCTTTTCTCGTATTGGTTTGATAATCCAGATGATATTTCAGCAATGAATACTTTAGATTCTGCGGATCATACGATGAAGGCTGCAGTTATTAATCCGTATTTTGATTGGGGTAATGATCAGCACCCTATGATTCCGTATCATGATTCCGTTATTTACGAAGCTCATGTTCGTGGAATGACTAATCTTGATAAACGTGTTCCTCCAGATATTAGAGGCACTTATGCTGGACTTGCACATCCAAGCGTTATTTCTTATTTAAGGAAGCTTGGTGTTACTGCAATAGAATTGATGCCTATTCATCAGTTTGTAAACGATTCTTTCTTGCAAAATAAAGGATTAAGTAACTACTGGGGATACAACACTATTGGTTTCTTCGCTCCTCAAAATTCTTACTCCAGTTCTGGTCAGCGCGGAGAGCAAGTTAACGAATTTAAATCAATGGTTAAGGCATATCATGCTGCAGGTATGGAAGTTATTCTAGACGTGGTTTACAATCACACTGCTGAAGGCAATGATCGTGGTCCTACTTTGAGTTTCCGTGGTATTGATAATCGCGCATATTATCGCCTTGTAGATAATGACCAGCGTCATTATTTTGATACTACCGGTACTGGTAATTCCTTACTTATGCGTTCTCCAAAAGCATTGCGGTTAATCACAGATAGTTTGCGTTATTGGGTAACTGAAATGCATGTTGATGGCTTCCGTTTCGATTTAGCAGCAACTCTTGCGCGTCAGTTCCAAGAAGTAGATAAACTTTCTGCATTCTTTGACATTATTGAGCAGGATCCTATTATTTCAAGTGTAAAACTTATCGCTGAGCCTTGGGATATTGGTGTTGGTGGATATCAAGTTGGTGGATTCCCTCCAAGTTGGTCCGAATGGAATGGAAGATATCGCGATTGTGTCCGCGACTTTTGGCGTTCACAACCATCTACATTACCTGAATTTGCCAGTAGACTTATGGGTAGCTCAGATTTATATGAGCAAAATGGACGAAAGCCTGTAGCTTCCGTGAACTTTATTACAGCTCACGATGGCTTCACTATGAACGATTTAGTTAGCTATAACGAAAAGCATAATGAAGCTAATAAGGAAGGCAATTGCGATGGTGCGAACGACAATCGTTCGTGGAATTGCGGTGTTGAAGGACCTACTAATATTCACGATGTTAATGAATTGCGTGAACGTCAAATACGTAATTTGTTCTCAACTCTTTTGATGAGCCAGGGTATTCCTATGATATGCGCTGGTGATGAAGTCATGCGTACGCAGAAGGGCAATAACAATGCTTATTGTCAAGATAACGCTATTTCGTGGATAAGCTGGGATTATAACGAAACTCAACGAGATATGTTCGATTTCGTTTCCAAGCTTATTCACTTGCGATTAAAGCACCCTGTGTTGCATCGTCGTCGTTTCTTTACGGGTCGTTCTGCTGGAGATGATGTAAGCGATATTCCACAAGTTGAATGGCTTGATCATAACGGTACTGTTATGGATATGGAGGACTGGTCAAATACTCATGCTTTATCTGTGATGATTTATTTGAATGGTTCGGATATTCCAGAAACTGACTGGTATGGAACGAGAATGGTTGATAATGACTTTATTCTTATTTTTAATGCGCATTATGAACCTATTACTTTTACTTTGCCAGATAAACGTTATGGTGAGAAGTGGAAGTTGATCGTGGACACATATAATCCAAAGGGTCCAGAATTGTTATATGAGGCAGGATTTAATATTGTTGCACAATCTCGTAGTTTCTTGCTTCTTATGAGTGAGCATAAACCAGAACATTAAATATTATGCTTTATTTGTAAAGAATTTCGTGACTTGTAAAAACTAAAAGCAGCGCAGAAATTTAAGTTTCTACGCTGCTTTTGTTAGTTTAATTTATCTTTTTGTTCTTATTCTATTTGTGCTTTTGAGCTTCTATTTAATACTAAAGCTTGATTTATTTTTGATTGAAGACGATCGCTTTGCATAGCCGCAACTTGTCGTGAAAATACAATAATCCATCCAAGAAATAGCAGACACGATAATGCTTCAACATTTGTAAGAGTATTATTTCCATGTATCCACTGATTTCCTGCCCACGCAGTAAGAATAACCGCTAAATCGGAAGCAATATAGAATGTGCGAGAAAGCTTAGGCGCAAGCCATGGAAGACATACAAGCATTGTGCAAATTAATCCTGTTACTCCTCGAGCACACAAATCATGTAAGAAAGGATGTGGTGTGTATCTAAAAGTTCCTATTCCAATAAACGATATTCCTCCAAGAATCAGCAAAGCTGCCATAACAGTTGTGCGCATCTTGAAGTGTTTAATTAGTTTTTGGCTATTGTGTTGCAGCATTTCATGCTGCGTTGCAACGAATTCAGTAATAGCAAAGTAGCTCGTTATGATAATGCAAATTCCTGACAAAACAAGTGTTGCATTAAACATACTAGCTGCAAATGTTGTGCGGTCTCCAAGTTGAGAGAAATTATTGTTATACCAGCACGGATCATCTGTCGTAAGACCTGCAGTTGCAGCTCCAGAAATAACGAATAATGGCAGGAGAGAAGCCACTGTTTTAGCTTCGAGAAGTTCAGCCTGAATAAGAGTTGCGTATCCAACAATTCCAGATAATGCTGAGCATAATACTGGTAAATAACTGTTCATTGCTGCTCTGCCAATAATACTATTAATAATAGATAGCAAAGCAAAAGACATAAGAAACATTGTCGCGCCGTAAATCGTAGAAAGTGCTGTTATTTCAAACGCATGCTTAGCTACTCGAATTAAGTGATGGCTGATAACTTTTTTATTTGTACGCAAGTATCCAACAATAAAAGCGCCTACGCTGCACAAAGACACAATAGTTGAAGCTGTAAGGAATAGTCGCTGACTAATTTGCCAAAACGCTGGCATTGTTACCATATACATTCTCATAATAATCATTCCACAAGCTGCGCAAACTATGAATGATATTAAGCCCATTGCCTCTGTTCGCTGGAAGCGTCCCATACTTAGCCCCTTTTTCTTCAAACTAATTCTATTGTATCGTTTGGTAGCTAGTAATGAGTTTTGCTAGTTGAATTTTGTAATGAAGAAAAAATTTTCATAATACGTGTGTCGTAATTTGCATTTGTCTGCAAAGTGCGCTATTGTAATTGATTGTGCTTGGAACTGGTAATCAGTTCAAAAGTCTCGGGGTGTAGCGCAGTTTGGTAGCGCGCCTGCTTTGGGAGCAGGATGTCGCAGGTTCGAATCCTGTCACCCCGACTTTTTATATCTAATGAAATATGCGTATTTTTGCTTTTTATTCTTATTTAGCAGTACATGTTAATCGATAGTATTCATAGTATGAGTGATATTAACGATATTGCAGATTGCACTACTCCTTGGAAAGCACCGTATGCTAATCATCAATTAAAAGCTTATATTGAGGTTCCTGGCAGTAAATCTTTGTCGAATCGTTATTTAATTTTGGCAGCTTTGGGCACAAAATCAGTAGTTTTACAAGGATTATTGCGCTCGCGCGACACGGATCTTATGATTAACGCTTTATCTACATTTGGCGTTAGATGTGAGTCATTAAATGAAGATGGAACTAAGCTTCGTGTAATTCCTCCAGAAGACGGAGTTTTTAGAGTTCCAGATAATGCTGAAGTGTATTGCGGTTTAGCTGGAACTGTAATGCGTTTCGTTGCAGCTTTAGCTTTATTTGCAAATAAAGCTGTGCGATTTGATGGCGATAAGCAAGCTTATGCTCGTCCTATGAAGCCAGTTCTTGACGGTTTAGAGCAGCTTGGTGCTCGCGTAAAATATCACGAAGAAGAGGGTTTTTTACCTTTTACTATTACGCCACCTTCAGTCGAATTTAAAATAAATAATTTTTCTGAAAAAATCGTGCAAATTGATTCTTCTTCATCATCACAATTTATTTCTGCGCTGCTTCTGATTGGTTCACGTATTCCTGGTGGATTAGAGCTTAAACATATTGGTGACACATTGCCAAGTATGCCACATATTCGCATGACTATGGACGATATTTGCAAAGCGGGTGGGTCTGTAAATATGACTAGCAACGCAATGTGGCATGTTAAAGAGAGTAAAATAAATCTAGCTAACGTTGTTACTATAGAGCCTGATCTTTCTAATGCTGCGCCATTTTTAGGAGCATCATTGATTGCTGGAGGAAGTGTCAGTATACCTAATTGGCCGTTTTCTTCAACTCAACCTGGAGGATTGCTTCCTGGAATATTAGAAAAAATGTGTGCAAAAGTTAATTTTGAAAAAACAGGTGATGATGCTGGAATAATGCATGTGGAAAGCGATAGTGCGATTAAAGCAATTCCATATCTTGATTTGAGTGCAGCAGGGGAGATTGCTCCTAGTATTGCAGCTATTCTTGCTTTTGCGGACGGTCCAAGTGAACTTCATGGTATCGCGCATTTGAGAGGGCATGAAACGAATCGTTTGCAAGCGTTAGTTAATGAATTGAATCGAGTTGGGATTGGCGCTAAAGAGCTCGAAGATGGAATTCGTATTGAGCCAAGTAACCATATGCATGGGGAAGTAATGGAAACTTATGCGGATCACAGAATGGCAACTTTTGCTGCAATGCTTGGATTGCGCATAGAAAATATAAGAATCAAAAATATTTCTACTACTCGCAAAACGATTCCTGATTTTCCAGGCATGTGGCATAAAATGCTTGAATAACAAATAATCCCGAGCCTTTTTGACCCGGGATTATTTATATCTATTTATTTGTTTGTTCTACGCAGTTAAGCGCAAACAATTTAGTGCTTGAACTTGTTGCCGTAGCTATCTTCGCCAGCTTCAGCAATAGCTGCAGCCTTGCGTGCGATAGCCAACTCTTCGTTCGTTGGAATTACAGCAATAATCACAGAGCTGTCTGGAGTGGAAATAACGCGTGGCTCCTTAGAACGAACCAAATTCTTTTCCTTATCGAGCTTAACGCCGAATGGCTCAAGCTTTTCGCATACGCGAGCGCGTACAATTTCGTCGTTTTCGCCGACACCAGCTGTGAAGGTAATGACATCAACGCCGCCCATTTGAGCAGTATAGTTGCCAATATAACCAACAATGCGGTGCACGTATACGCCGAGAGCGAGCTTAGCGTTTTCATCGCCTTCTGCGATGAGCTTGTGAATATCACGCAAATCGCCATGACCAGTCATACCCATCATGCCTGAACGCTTGTTGAAGAGAGTATCAAGTTCGTCCACGTTCATGTGAGCGTTGCGAATAAGGTGGAAGACTACAGCTGGATCAATATCGCCGGTACGGCCACCCATCATTAAGCCTTCGAGTGGGGTTAAGCCCATAGAGGTTTCAACTGGCTTGCCAGAAATCTGAGCAGAAGCAGAAGCACCGTTACCAATGTGCAAAACAATCTGCTTCAAACCTTCTGCAGGCTTACCTACAACGCTTGGAACAACAGAGCCAATGTATTCGTGAGAAGTGCCGTGAGCACCGTAACGACGAATATGATAGCGGTCTGCAATTTCCTTATTCAAAGCATAAGTTGCTGCAACCTGTGGCAAAGCATGGAAGAAGGAAGAATCGAATACCATAATCTGCGGAACGTCTGGCAAAAGTTCAGTCATGACTTCAGCGCCAACAGCTTCTGGGCCGTTGTGAAGTGGAGCCAAAACTGCCAAATCCTTAACCTTATTGATTGTCTTTTCATTGACTAATGCAGGCTTAGGGAATGTTAAGCCACCCTGAACAACGCGGTGACCGACAGCAACAATGCCAGACTCTGAAAGCTTTGGACCATATTCTTCGAAGAATCCAAGTACGCGTTTTAAGCCCTGCTCGTGGTCGTGAACTGGCTCATCGAACTCATGCTTTTCGCCATTGAATACGTGCTTGTAGTGTCCGTCAACTGGCTCGCCAATCTTCTCAACGATGCCGGAAGCGATACCTTCACCGCTTTCTAAGTCAACGAGCTGATACTTAATCGAACTGGAACCAGAATTGATAACAAGAACGGTTTTTGCCATGTGGGCATCCTCCATAAGTATTGATAAGGCTTGTAAATTGCCACGCTCTAGTTTAGCGTTAAGTTCCTACAAACTTAAAGATATTGAGTGCAATGCAATACCTAAAAATCGTGTATGCACTGTGGTGCTGTTTTAGGAGCTTTATTATGTTTATTCTGATTGTGCTTCTAAAGCGGTTAAAGCAACAGTATTAATAATATCTTGTACTAAAGCTCCTCTAGATAAATCATTTACAGGCTTATTTAATCCTTGCAAAATTGGACCAACAGCCAGCGCTCCGCTAGAGCGTTGCACGGCTTTATAAGCGATATTTCCTGCGCACAAATCAGGGAATACGAATACATTCACATGACCAGCAATACTATTATTTTTTGCTTTTGCTGCAGCAACTGTAGGAGACCATGCTGCATCAAACTGTATAGATCCAACAATTGCTAAATCAGGTGCCTTTTCTTTCGCAATGCGTGTTGCTTCTTCTACAGTATCAACATCTGGTCCTTTGCCGGAACCAAGCGTTGAGTAGGATAGCATTCCAACTTTAGGGTTGAGCCCGAAAGTCTCAGCAGTGTGTGCAGACTGAATAGCAATATCAGCAAGCTGTTCTGCACTAGGATTTGGGTTGATTGCACAATCTGCAAATACAGATACGTGATCTTTGAAGCACATAAGGAATGCTCCAGAAACCAGCTTAGAACCAGGCTTAGTTTTGATAACTTGAAGAGCAGGACGTACAGTGTTAGCTGTTGAATTTACTGAACCAGAAACAAGACCGTCTGCCTGTCCTAGTACTACTAGCATAGTGCCGAAGTAGCTTGCATCTGTTAGTTGTTCACGTGCTTGTTTTTCTGTCATTTCTTTCTTTGCTCTTAATTCGCAAAGTTTTGTAATCATATGGCTTAGCATTGCTTCATCGTGCATAGATTGGAAACTAGCTTTGCAAAGAGAATTGAGATTTAGTTCTTCTGCTCGAGCAAGAATAGATTCGCGTTCTCCAATGATAATTAGATTTACAATATCACGTTCTAGCAAATAGTTTGCTGCTTTAAGAATGCGATCTTCTTCTCCTTCTGGAAGAACTATAGTTTTCTTATTTTCTTTTGCTTTTCCTAATAAACTGTATTGGAAAGCATAAGGTGTAGTTGGAGCTTTAAATGGTTGGTGGAGAGCATTAAGAACATCATTTTCTCGAACGCAATTTACGAATGTTTCTAATGAAGAATTTTTAGTTTCTTCATCTATTGGTGGCAAAACCCATAATGGAGTTTGGCTTACTCGGGATGCTTCGTCGTCTGAGTTTGCATAATTCCTAGAGCTATAGTCACGCATCAACTCAGCTCCAAGTTCTGGATCGCAGTTTGTAACAAATACTCCTAAAACCTGTGTGCATGATTTAAGAACGCAAGCATTAGCAGAATCTATAGTTTGTAAAATTTGTTGTGAGTTTCTGCCTTGAGCTGAAACTGTGAGAAAAACAGGTGATGCCAAGTCAGCTGCAACAGTTGCGTCGAAAGAAAACAGTTCTGGATCATATGCTGGGTTTGCGTCACTAGAAACAATAATAGAAGCTTGAGCAGAAGTGGATTGCAATAATTCGTTATAGCGTGCAACGATATCTCCGCGCACTGTATCTTTATTTGTTCTAACTATTTCTGGAGTTGTTGCAATAACTTGCTCTAATTTCGTTGAAGTATTTGCGATACCCAAAAGTTGTTTAGTAAAAGTGTCATTTGGTTGAGCGCATGGACGAAAAACAGTAGTGCTGTAGTTATTAGACAGAATATGTGTTATTCCGAATGTAACAGCATTTCTGCCGTACATATCTTCGTTGCCGATAATTGTTACATTAATATGCGACACGATGCGTTCTCCTTTGATACTTCGTGTTACTGCTAGGTTTATATTGTTAATGTAAGTTTTGCATTTTGCAATATAAACAAACTTTTTCTATTGTACGGCTTATCTACGTTGTACACGCACAAAATAGTAATTATAAATGTAATTTATTTTGCATATAACCAGTTTTATTGCATTGTTTGTTTTTAATAGATGAAGCTTTTTTGTTTTAATACACAAAACGGGAGCCAACCTTTTGATTGACTCCCGAAATGTTTTAGCTAACCAGTTTTAACTTTATCAGCTTAAAACTACTCGTTATCGCCTGCGGTTGCAGCGGTAGCGGTGACAGCGCCTGGCTTGTCGGTCTTAACGCCTGGCCATACCCAATCGGTGTAGTCTGGGTGATCAAGACCCTTGTCGACTGCATACTGGAAGGCTTCGAGGCGGAAGTCCTCGAGCTTCTTGATTTCGTCGGCATACTTAGCTGCGTCAACCATGCGCAAAGCTTCAGCGGTAAGCTCGTAACGATCCATGTCGTTCACGCGAACCATGTCGTATGGCGTGGTGGTGGAGCCCTGCTCCTTGTAGCCATGGACGTTGAAGTTGTCGTGGTTTGGACGATCGTAAATCAAGCCGCGAACGTCATGTGCATAGGAGTGATAAGCGAAGAGGACTGGCTTGTCAGCAGTGAAGAGTTCAGTGAACTCTTCGTCAGTCAAAGCTTCGTTGTTTTCCTTAGCGGACTGCAACTTGAGCAAGTCAACAACGTTAACAACCTTGAACTTAACGCCAAGCTTGTTCAACTTGTCGGCAGCTGCCATCAATTCCTGCTGTGGAACATCACCAACACCAGCGAGAACAACCTGAACTTCGTCATTGTTCTTAGCGTTGGAAGCCCACTTCCACTCAGCAGCACCCTTCTCGAGCTCTTCGCGAGCTTCGTCGAGAGTCAACCAAGTAGCAGCTGGCTGCTTACCAGCGAAGATAGCATTAATCATGTTGGTAGACTTGTAAGCCTTTTCAGCAACAGCAAGCAACATGTTGGAATCTACTGGGAAGTAAATGCCAATTACGTGATCGTTGTTGAAGGTCTTGTTCAAGAGCACGGAGGTTACGCCTGGATCCTGGTGCGAGAAGCCGTTGTGATCCTGACGCCATACGTGAGAGGATACCAACAAGTTCACAGAGGAGATTGGCTTACGCCATGGAATCTCGCGAACGGTAGCCTCAAGCCACTTTGCGTGCTGGTTCAACATGGAGTCGATAACGTGTACGAAGGACTCGTAAGAGCTCCAGATGCCGTGACGACCGGTGAGCAAGTAACCCTCGAGGAAGCCTTCCATCTGATGCTCGGAAAGCTGCTCGGTAACCTGGCCGGTAACAGCCATGTGCTCATCAACTAAGCCGGAGAGATAGCCAGCATCCCACTGCTTATTGGTTACTTCGTAAGCAGCCTGCAAACGGTTGGAAGCAGTCTCATCTGGTCCGAAGATACGGAAGGAATCTGGGTTGTTCTTGATGATGTCACGAGTGTAAACACCAAGACGACGGGTAGCTTCGAGCTGACCCCAGCCGTGACCGAATTCCTTAACTTCCTTGACTTCGTAATCTTCAAGCTTTGGAAGCTTCAAGTCTTCACGAATACGACCACCATTGGCGTTTGGATTTTCGCCAATACGGAGTTCGCCCTTTGGCATGAAGGAAAGAACGTCTTCCTTAACAGCACCCTTTTCATCGAAGAGCTCTTCAGGCTTGTAGGACTTCATCCAGTTCTTCAAAACCTCGAAGTGAGCTTCGGTATCGCGAGCAGATGCCAGTGGCACCTGGTGTGCACGCCAAGAACCTTCGGTCTTCTTGCCATCGATGAACTTCGGGCAGGTCCAACCCTTTGGAGTGCGGAAGATAATCATTGGGTAGTAAGGACGAGTTACATCGTTAGTTTGAGCCTCAGCCTTAATATCGCAAATTTCATCGAAGATAGTTTCGAACATGTCAGCGAAGCGACGGTGGATGGACATATGATCCTCATCGTCGAAGCCAGCAACGAACTCGTATGGTTCGTAACCCATGCCATGGAAGAACTCATGAAGCTCTTCATCGGAAATACGGGAAAGAAT
The DNA here is from genome assembly GCF_055818055.1 of Gardnerella sp. c10Ua_244. Classification (NCBI taxonomy): domain Bacteria; kingdom Bacillati; phylum Actinomycetota; class Actinomycetes; order Bifidobacteriales; family Bifidobacteriaceae; genus Gardnerella; species Gardnerella sp. c10Ua_244. The sequence continues at coordinate 140,253 of NZ_JARFVS010000003.1, read as the reverse complement.
TGTTGGGTTAGCGATCTTATAGCCATTCAAGTGCAAGATTGGAAGCACGATACCATCGGTACGTGGGTTCACAAGCTTGTTGGACTGCCAACCGGTAGCCAAAGGACCGGTCTCAGCTTCACCATCGCCAACGATTGCTGGAACGAACAAGCTTGGGTTGTTCATAACAGCGCCGTAAGCGTGGGAGAGTGCATAACCAAGCTCGCCACCTTCGTGGATGGAGCCTGGGGTTTCAGGAGCGAAGTGAGAAGGAATACCGCCTGGGTAAGAGAACTGGCGGAAGAACTTCTGCAAACCAGCTTCGTCCTTTGTAATCTTTGGATAGTACTCAGTGTAAGTACCGTCGAGGTAGGACTGAGCAGTACCAGCTGGACCGCCGTGGCCTGGACCCATGATAATCACGGTATTCTGCTGGTGGTCAGCAATGAAACGGTTGATGTGGCCAATAAGGAAGTTAAGACCTGGAGTGGTGCCCCAGTGGCCCACCAGGCGATGCTTAACGTCTTCGCGAGTGAACGGCTCCTTCATTAGAGGGTTGCTGCGAAGATAAATTTGGCCAATTGCAAGATAGTTGGCAACGCGCCAGTACTTGTCTACGCCTTCGATAGCTGCCTCGGAAACTGGAGCGTTGAGCTTCTTCCAAGGTGTGCCAATAACAGGACTCGTCATGTGTACTCCTGTACTCAAGCACTTTTCAGTGCAATTTGATCATTACCATTTGGTTATAGAGACTGGAAAACAAATGTATTACAGCTCTTTTTCCATCCGTTTCAGTATAGTGCCAGCGTCTGACTTTTGTTCGTTTGGTTACTTCTTCGTGCATTTGTGTTGAAAAAATGTGTGATTATGTGCGTAAAAAATGAGCCATTTGTATAGATTATGTTATATTTAATGTTCATTTTATACTTTATAGTTAAGCGTTTCGCACAAAAATCTGTCAACGTTATTTTGCAGTGTTAGACTGTACGTGTAACTTTTGTGTTTAATTTTCGGCGTTTTGTAATTACGTAACGTCGCAAAGTTTCACTATTATAAGTTGAATCGTATTAGAACTTATATATAAGGAGAATCATGGCAAAAGGACCAGTGCTTGTCGTTGATTTTGGCGCTCAATATGCTCAGCTTATTGCTCGTCGAGTGCGCGAAGCAAATGTGTATTCAGAACTTGTTCCTCACTCTATGCCAGTTGACGAAATGCTTGCTAAGGATCCTCAAGCTATTATTCTTTCAGGCGGTCCTGCTTCTGTTTATGAACCAGGTGCTCCTGACATTGATCCAAAGATTTTTGAAGCAGGTGTACCGGTTCTTGGTATTTGCTATGGCTTCCAGGTAATGGCTCATGAGCTTGGTGGCGATGTCGATAAAGCTGCACTTGGTGAGTATGGCAAGACTGCTGCAACTATTGATGATTCTGAAGGTTTACTTTCCGGATCTCCATCTGCGCAGAATACTTGGATGAGTCACGGTGTTGCTGTTAAGCGTGCTCCAGAAGGTTTTACGGTCTTGGCTCACACAGAAGGTGCTCCAGTTGCAGCAATGCAAGACGAAAGTCGCAAACTTTACGGTGTGCAATGGCATCCAGAAGTTAAACACACTCCATTGGGTCAGGAACTTATATCTACATTCTTACATAAGTGTGCAGGACTGAATAATAATTGGAATCCTTCTAACATTATTGAGGATCAAGTTGCTAAGATTCGCGCAGAAGTTGGGAATGCACAAGTTATTTGTGGTCTTTCTGGTGGCGTAGATTCTGCTGTTGCTGCAGCATTGGTGCATAAAGCAATTGGCAATCAGCTTACTTGCGTTTTTGTTGACCACGGTTTGCTTCGTAAAGGCGAAGTTGAGCAGGTTAAGCATGATTTTGTTGAAGCAACAGGCATTAAACTTATTGCAGTTGATGCAGAAGATGACTTTTTGAACGCACTTAAAGGCGTGAGTGAGCCGGAGCGCAAGCGCAAGATTATTGGCGAAAAGTTTATACGCACTTTTGAAAAAGCTCAGCGTCAAGTTATTGAAGAAGCTGGTAAAACTGGAGCTGAAGTTAAGTTCCTTGTGCAAGGCACACTTTACCCGGATGTAGTTGAGTCCGGTGGTGGTGATGGTGCTGCAAATATCAAATCTCATCACAATGTTGGAGGTTTGCCAAAAGATTTGAAGTTTAAGCTTATTGAACCTTTGCGTACTTTGTTTAAGGATGAAGTTCGTGCTATTGGAACTGAGCTTGGACTTCCAGATGAAATTGTTTGGCGTCAGCCATTCCCGGGTCCTGGTTTAGGTATTCGTATTGTGGGTGAGATTACACGCGAACGCTTAGCTGTTCTTCGTGAAGCAGATGCTATTGCGCGCGAAGAGCTCTCTAAAGCTGGATTGGATCGCGATATTTGGCAATGCCCAGTTGTTTTGCTTGCTGATGTTCATTCTGTTGGTGTTCAGGGTGATGAGCGCACATATGGTTCTCCAATTGTTTTGCGTCCTGTGAGCTCTGAGGATGCCATGACAGCTGATTGGTCTCGTGTGCCTTACGATGTATTGGCAAATATTTCTACTCGAATTACGAATGAATGTCGTCAAATTAATCGTGTAGTGCTTGATGTAACTTCTAAGCCGCCTGCCACGATTGAGTGGGAGTGACCGTCAAAGTAAATATGTAATCTGTAACGATTATTTAAGTCTTCTTAAATTAAGATTATATAAATTAATTTGTTTATAACTGAAATAGATCGTCAATGACTTTCAAAAGTAGCATGCTTAATTTTAGAAGTTTTATTTTATGAGTCGCGTTTACTATTACCAGAGTGTTTTTAAAATGACGTGGATATGTGTGCCCCTTTCCTATAAATGTTTAGAAAAGGGGCACATGTAGTATCAGAGTGAGTTGCAGAAAGTATATCTGTTAATGATTTTGTATCGTAACTTTTTCATTTCTTATTTGATGTATCATGATTATAATTAGTTTTGTATTGGTAAAGATCTTGGATAATACGTATCAATTAATAGATATTTATCTATAATCTATAGATTGAATTATTGTTTATATTTGTTGTTTAAATATTATGATTCTTTGTTTGCTGTTTTGCAAAAGTAATATGAAAAGTTTTTTTATACTCTTATAAATGGGAGTTTTCAATAAAAGTTGTCTTTTGTCTGGTCCTCATCGAATTTTTTTTCGCCTATAATCCGAGTTGTGTGCACGGCTTATTAATAGTTGGTGTTTTACTCTAGAGGTTTTTATTTTGCAAAGACATAGGCTATGACAAACTTAGCTATTCCTGTATTGTTTGAAGAGGATCCCTAACGTTGTTGAGTGGTGAAGTTATTTGTAGATATGTTTTAAAAGCTATCATTTTAGTATGAGGAATGTTTATGATGCTGTGTATTCAATAGCTTAGGTGAGTTGCATGTATCAAAAACTAACATGAAGATATATATCTTATGCATAGAACTACATGTACCCTATAGTGGACAAAATATGCATGTTGATGGATAGGCACTTTTATATTTGTGATTATTAAATTGTCCTAAGTAACTAGGAATAGGTGAAGTTCTTCCTAATCTCTATTAACTACATTATTTTATTTGGATACCTCAAAGGAGACGAACATGAAAGATGTACTTGTTGAGATTACAGATGCTGAATTAGATGAAATTCTCGGTGCTGGAGATGGAGTCATGCATACATTGACTCATGAATGCCATATGAACACTTGGCAATTCTTGTTAACCTGCTGTTAAGACCATAAAGAAGTTAGGAAGGATTTCACCTAAAATGGTTACTGATGAAACCAATGAGCTATATCAGTTTAATGGTGTATTCGAAAAAGTTAGAAGTGCTGATATTCGTCTTATAGATACTTCTAATCTGGAGCTGGAGCATGTGCTTGGGCCAACGATAGTACTGTTCCTAGCGAACTATAAAGCCAAGAATGGGAAACCGTCTTTTGCTGATTTCATCAGTCGTTTAGAGCATGATGATACTTTCTTTTCAGAATTCATGCATTTAGCAAGGCATAGGCTAGAAAATGTAGCAAAACTAGAATTAAAAAAGAAAGAATATAAAAAATGGGTTACAGGTTGTTTGCATAGTGATGTTCATCAGATAAACAAGGTTTTCAATTATTCTTTCAATAAGAATAATAAAATATTAACTAAAGTTTGCGGTGATTTACATGAAACACCTCCTTCTTTCCTAGTAGAATCAAAAGACTTTAAGTTGTATTTGAAGCGTGGCTCAAATGGTAATTTACAAGTATTGGAAGTTCTATGGAGCTTAATATCTGAAGATGAGAAAATATTGGATTTGGTTTGGCCAAAAAGTTTAAATTTGGGGGATCATTCTTGGTATGAATCTATTGATCGCAAACCATTATCATCAAAAGAACAGGCTTCAAGATACTACCGGAGATTTGGACAAATTATGTGTTTGGCTTATGCGTTGCGTATGAGCGATTTGCATTATGAAAATATTATTGCTCATGGAGAATATCCTGTAATTATTGATTATGAGACACTAGGTGCGTTAAATATAAATGAAAGTTATCGCAAGAATGATGTTAGTTTTAATTATAAACTATTGAAGCGGATAAATAACAGTGTTCTTATGACAGGAATGCTTCCACTAGCTGCAAATCAATCTGAGCGTGATGATGTTGGTGCTATATCTTCAAAGAGAATACTTAGATCTGTTAAGGAACTGGTTGATATAGGAACTTTAGATATGAGGTTTGAGAGAAAAGATAGAATAGTCTCTACTAACACTGCCTCTCCCTTCTTAAGTAAATATGATGGTGAAGAAAATTTGGCATGGGAAGATTATTACGATGATATATTAGATGGTTTTCATTATACGTATACAGCTATTCTTAAAGTGCGTAAGGAGTTGATTGCTAAGTTAGAAAGTGTTGCTACATCTATAGAAAGTAGAATTTTATTACGTAATACCCGAGAATATGCTGCTGTTATAGAGGCGTTGAAATCATATCGTTTTCAAGAACGTAAGGAATATATTTGGAAGATTTTTTGCGAAAAGAAGTATGGTATTTTATCTTCAAATTTAGTTGACTACGAGCGTTCGGTTCTAGAAGTTGGACTTATTCCGTCTTTTTACTGTAGAGCAAATTCAAAAGATCTTTATGGTGGGAATAAACAGCTACTATGTGAGCTTTCTTTGACTCCTATGACTTTAATGAAACAACAACTTGAAAGGCTGAATACAAAAGATCTTAAATTTCAAGTTGATGTGATTGAGTTTTCTCTTAAAGGTGTAGCTACAGTGCAAAACACGCAATGGATAACCTATTGTGAGACTTGCAAAAAAAATAGTTTAATTGCGCTAAAGTCACAAACACAGATAGCTTCCGATTTATCTTTTAGTATTGAAGAATTCTTTACAAAGTATGCTGTAATTGATAAACATAATTCGAAGAATAGATATTGGTTTGGAGCCAATGTTGATGATCGGGACAATCTAGTTATTGATGTTGTTTCCAGTAATTTATATTCTGGAAGAGACGGTATTGAGACTGTTCTTAAAAATAGTCTTCCCGATGATAAGAATGGTCAATTTACATCTAGTTCAGTTTATTTGAGTTATATGTCTCGTTTGATTGTTGGTGAAGATCGTAATCGATTTTTATCGTGCAATATTAATGAAATCTTGAATTGTGTTCGAAAAGATAGTGTTCATGATGTTCTTGGAGGGAACGCGGGTTTTATTTTTTCTTTGGCTGATATGCACACTGATTATACGCATGTTCTTATTCAAGAAGCTGCATACAGTTTAAAGAAAAAAATGATCTGTGAAGAAGGGATTTTGCGATGGCCTATCGGAAATGAAGTAAGAAAAGCTAATGCCAGCTTTGCGCATGGTAATGCTGGCATAGGATTGTCGCTTCTTAAGGCTGGAATAGTTCTCCATAACGAAGAATACGTCGATCTTGGATTAAAAGCTATAAAGACAGATGATTCATTTATAAATGCAAGTGGTTTATGGGTGGATACGCGTCATATTCCATCAATTCCAACTGCTAACTGGTGTAATGGAACAACTGGTATGGTTCTTAGCCGATATTTATTATTGGAATTGGATAAAACAGTAGGATTTCTAGATTATTTTGAACGTCAAAAAGCTCGTGAAGAAATTCATTTAGGGATTCAACATATTCTTTCTAGCTTTTATTCATTAACAAGTTTTTCTATGTGCCATGGCATTTCAGGTAACCTTAAGTTGCTAATATTTCTTGATAAGCAAGGTCTTTTATCTGTAAATCAAAGTGTTGAATTGAGTCGTCAGATTAAACTATTCCTACGTTATATTGTTGATTTTGGATGTGGGTTCGGTAATAATCGTTTTCAATCTTTAGGACTTATGACAGGACTAGCAGGGATTAAATTGTTCCTCGATGAACTCTCTAATGACAAAGCAACTTTGTTTCCTCTTATTCCAGTAAGGAGTGATGCAAATGAAAATGATTAAACAACAGTCAGAAAAAGATTGTTTACTCGCATGTTTTGCCATGGTTTTGTCTGTTTATGGGATTAGCAGAGATCCATATTCGATTAATCCTGAACACTACCTATTTGAGTCTGATGGATTACGAGCATCTAGTTTGCGATCTTTATGTGAAAAATATGGTCTACTGTTAAAAGCATATCGTATTAATTCTTTAGAGTTGTTGGAATATGCCAAGCAAAGTGATTCAATCTTGATTTTACATTTGATCAACAATCATTATGTTGTGCTATCAAAAGTAAAAAAAGAGTTTTTAGTTATAAACGATCCAGCATACGGTATAAGACGTATTCGTATTGATGAACTTAGTAGAATTTTTTCAGGAACAGTGTTGTCGATTTCTAAAGATTCTTCATCAAAAGTGAAAATCGATAAAAAAGATCCTGTGAAAAAAACTAATGTTTTTTCTTTATTTTCAAAAACTGGTTTTTTGTGGATGCTGCTTTCTTTTATTTGTATTCAAGGTGTTTCATTATTATACGCTGCGTTATTGCGTTGTATAGTTGAGAAAAACAATAGTTTTAACTATTTGTTTATAGCAGTAGGGTGTATAGGGCTAATTACTGTATTGAATTATTTTGTGCAGGTAAAAGCATTAGAAAAAGGGGCTAGAGATTTTGATAGGGCTTATTCAAATCGTCTAATCAAATCAATGACACAACAGCCATTATCTTATTTCGAACGTTCCAGCATAGGTGCTTTAATCGAGAAGTTAGCTTTACGCACTACGGTGCGTGATACGCTACAAAAGGCAATCATTCCTCAACTGTTTTCAGCTATATCTTCTACTGTCCTTCTTGGATTCATAGCCTATTTTACCCCTATTATTTCAGTCGTTCTACTTTTAGGGTTAGCTTTTTTTGCAACCATTAACTATTTCATTGTTAATAGACAAAAAGAATTGACGTTTGATTTTATTCAATCTCAGCAAAACTTATCAACTAGAATTCAACATGATATTGAAGATATTGCTGTTCTTATTTCTACTCGTAAAACCAATTATATTGCAGATAAATGGATTCAATTAAATGATTCACTAACGTCTAGTTATCTATCGCTAACAAAACTAGTTACGTTAGCTCAGTCGTTCTCTTCTTTTTTCACATATGCTTCAAATATTTTTCTGGCCGTTTATCTAGCATTTTGTTTCAAAATGGGCAGTGTTAACCTGGGTGAAATGCTAATGATACAATCATGTGCAGCACTATCTGTATCAGGATTAAAAGATGTGCTTAACTCGTTTACTGGATATGTAACTGTACGACAAAATCTAGATAGGAATAATGACCTTACTGCTACGCAACCTAAACAATTATTTGTCGAAGATTCTTCTAGCTCTGAATTAGTTGCTACAAATTTGAGTGTAACTTTACCAGGAAATAAACATTTAGATTATGGGACTATTCATTTCACTCCTGGAGAGAAGGTATTTCTAATAGGCAGATCTGGTATTGGAAAAACAACCTTTATTAAGACTCTGCTTGGTTTAATACCTCATCAAGGTCTGTTGTATCAGCCGAGTAGTTTTAACGATAAAGTTGGAGTTTCGTTAGCTGATACACCTTTAGGCGGATCCACCATCCGAGAATTTCTTGTGGGTGAATATGATAAAAAAGATGCTAACTTACTTTGGTCGGCACTGGAAATAGTTTCTTTAGATCAACGTATAAAAGAATTTCCTTTAAAATTGGATTCCTTATTGTTGGAAAATGCTTCTAATTTGTCAAGTGGAGAAAAAAAGAGATTAGCTATTGCTCGCGCTCTTGTTTCGGCTCAAAACGGATGGGTTTTTTTGGATGAGCCTTATATTGGGTTAAATCAAGAACTTATAAAAACTATTCATTCGAATCTTAAAAACAACAAACAATTATCAATTATGTTAGTTACGCACAACTTGCGAATGTTGAAACCGCAAGACAAAGTTATATTTTTCAGTGATATTGCATCACCAGAAATTGGTACACATTCGCAGCTATTGAATAGTAGCGAAATGTATCGAAATTATTACAAATCACAAATGAATGGAGATATTAATGTCTAAGTACGCAATTGAAACTTGTAGACTATCAAAAGTCTATGGTGATCAGGCTGTAGTGCGGGATTTGTCTATTCATGTTCCACGTGGAAGCATCTATGGTTTTCTTGGACCAAATGGTGCTGGCAAATCAACAACTATGAAGATGTTGCTTGGTCTTGTTAAACCTTCAAGTGGTCAGATTGTAGAGTTTCGGAATTCTGCAAGTAATGGTAGCTCTAAGAAAGTGTTGCCGGGGTTATTGGTAGGATCGTTGATAGAAGGTCCGGCATTTTATCCTAATTTAAGTGCCTTAGAGAACGTTGATTTGGTTTGCGATTATCTTGGCATTGTTCGTGCTCAAGGTCGAGAAGCACTCGACATGGTTGGGCTTTCAGGTATAACTGGTAAAAAACCAGTGAAAGCGTTTTCTTTAGGAATGAAGCAGCGTCTAGGTATAGCGCTAGCTTTGGCAGCGAATCCACCTGTGTTGATTTTAGATGAGCCAACAAATGGTTTAGATCCTGCTGGTGTAGTAGAAATGCGTCAGCTAATTGTTAATTGGGCGCATAACCGTGGTACGACGGTGATGATTTCATCTCATATACTTTCTGAAATTGAACAGATGGCTGATTATGTGGGGATTATCTCAGCAGGAACTTTACGCTTTGAGGGGCGTATGCAGGATATTTGTTCTGCAGGGTACTTGCAACTACAAGTTTCTGATATGCAATCTGCAGTAGTTCTATTATCTAATTGTGGTATTGATTATAAAGTGGAAGAGACTAGTAGATCCCTAATATTGCCAATTATATCTAATGAAGTAGTAGCAAATTTGGTTGCACATCTTGTGAATCAAAATGTGAAAGTATATAGGGTACAAATGGTTCGTCAATCTTTGGAAGAAGCATTCTTAGAACTAACAGATCCAATTTACACATCAAAGGTGGTCGCAAAATGAAGCAGTTTATTTTAACGCTAAAAAGTTTGCGTCATCGACAGATTTTGCTGATTACATTATTATTCATTGCTGTTGTTGGCTTATGGTTGGGTGCAGCGCTTGCTAAACGTGCTCGTGGCCCCAAAGAGATTCACCTTTATTTGCTAGCATTGAATGAGGTGATGATGTTAGCTATCTACGTGTTACCGATTATTGCTGCAATTGTCGCCTCTAGGGTGGTAACCACATCGCGTGATGGTGGTATGGATACTAAACTGCGTTCTATGGGAATTTCTGCTAGTCGCCAGTTTGGTGCAAATCTTGTTGTAACTATAATGATTACTACGCTAGTTGCTGTTTTCATTTTGGCATTAGCGCTCGTATCATCGTTAATATATGGATTTAATAGACCAAACAACATTACAATAATATCATTATCTGCTTTACTTGCACTGGTAGGAGATGCGATTGCTGTAAGTGCTATACATACATGGGCTGCTACACAATTTTCACAACAAGGTGTGACTCTTGGAATGGCTGTGGTTGCTGCTATAGGTACATCTGCACTTCCATTTGCTGGTTTAAATTATTTATCTTGGATTTTGCCTTGGGGTATTGTTAGTGCTGCGAATCCGGTACTTGGTTCAACTGGTGGCGTGGTTACTATTAGCTCCGAAGCACTACTGTTTGGCGTAGTAGCAGTGATTGTTGGGATTTTCTGGTCTAGTGTGTGCATGTTTTTGATTAAAATTAGAAAGGTGGAACAATGATAAAAAAAACATTTGCTTGGGAATGTAGGAAAAATAACATTACTTGGTATTGGATTGCTTTATTGTGTACGTCTTTTCTTGGATTGCTTATGGGAATTAGTCAATATGAGTCATATGAAGCAGAGTTCAAGGCTCAAGGAGTTACCTATTTAGCAGTATGGGGTCAGTCTGCGTTGTTGCCAACGACATTATTCTTTCCTATATTGCTTGGTGCACTGCAAGCGCAGAAAATGTCTAATGAGCATAATGGCCGTAATATTGCTCGTTTAAAGGCTATTGGAGTTGTTAATAAGTATATTACAACATTGACGCTTCATTCCTTTGTTATTTCTATGTTTTCTGTATTGCTGTTTGGCACTTTACAACTTGTTGCTGGCATATTTCTTCATTTTCATATTTCTGATGTATTTTCTCTAGTTCCTCGTTTATTTGCGATTGCATTAGCGATGACAGCTTGGCAACTGATTGTAGTGGGTATTGGGGTTCGCCTTTCAGGATTTTCTTCAATTGTTACAGTTGTGTTGGTTTCATCACTCATAGGATTTGGAATGGCTATTGTTGCACCCGCATTATCTGTTGTTTATCCACCGGCTCTTCTTGCGTATGCAAGTGCTGTACGTTGTATAGGTGATTTTTATGCGGTAGGTTCGATTGTTATCTCTGTTATGATGAATCTAATGTGGATAATTTTAGGAATGATATTCATAAAGGTTCAATTCAAACGAGCAAGGCTATGAGCACTTATATGCGTGAGAAAGCTTTATTTCATCACGATTATAACGCTAGACGAATATCCTCAAGTAGTTACCGGCTTGGGTTCTTTGACCAAATATATGCAGCTTGGATAAATAACTCTGAGCCGGTATGGATTATTGGAATACTTTCGACTATCTATCAAATAATAATTGGATTACGTAGTGATGCTGATCCGATTATAGTGTGGATGACGGTTGTGCTAACTTCTATTGCAGTATTTGGTAGGCGCCGATATTGGCATATTTCTGTTGCTTTATCTCTTATGGCCGCTAGTATATCTGCCTATTGTGGAGATGTAAATATTGGATTGCTTACCATGTATATTCTGGCTTCTTCAGGTATATGTTTGCTTGATATGCGAAAAATGTTAATAGGTATATTAGCCTTAGGTGCTGGAGTTGTCTTATCAACTCTTTATGGATATGTAGTCTTCGGCAGGAAATTAATTATTCCTGCCATTTCTGTTTTTGTATTTACATCTCTAACTGCTGCTCTAATACGAATGAGAGCAAATCAGGTCAGAGAGAAACAACAAGAACAAGCCATATTATCTGAACTACATGAGAGTGAATCCCAAGCACGAGTTAATGAGAAAGCTACGAGAATGGCAACTGTGCTACACGATTCTGTTGGACATTGTCTTACCGCAATTATTAGCCTCACTGAGGGTCTGCAAGTAGATGATGATTTAGATGTGAAACAGCATGAAATAGTGAAACTTATCAACGAATATGCTAGAAGTGGCTTACGGCAAACGAGAACTCTAGTTAACTCGATATCTGGTGGAGAACAAGATAGTAATAAGGAACATTCTATTACCGATATTGAAGAACTGGTTGCAGGAATCAATAAACTTGGAATACGTGCACAGCTAGAAATAACACCAGTAGTTCCAGAAGTGGGGGTTCAAATTCAATGGGCATACAGGATTATTCGCGAATCTATAACGAATACTTTGAAACATGCTACACATGCTACAGAAATTAGTGTTCAAATCACCATAACGTTGAAAGGAGAACTCGAAGTTGTTGTAATTGATAATGGCAAACAGATGGGTATTCATGAACAGACTCCGTCTACTGGTTATGGTCTTGCTCATATCGCTGCTGATTTAGTCAGTATTGGAGGCTCTATTACTGCAGGGGTCTATGCTAGAGGTGGCTGGAGAGTGCATGCAATTATACCAAAGGAAAATATCTATGATTGATCGCAAAAAAATCCGAGTTATTATTGTCGATGATCAGAAAGCTATCCGTTATGGATTTTCAATGATAATTAACAAATCTGCTACATGTACTGTCATAGGATCTTGTGAAAACGGGCTAGTTGCATTAGATATGCTTGAAAGGTTATCTGCATCGGGTGAGCAGTTGCCGGAAATAATAATTATGGATATTAGGATGCCTGTTATGAATGGGATCATTGCGACAAAACATATTAAAACTAAATACAGAAATATTAAGATTCTTGCACTTACTACTTATGATTATGACGACTATGCATTTAAAATGCTAAGTTCTGGAGCTTCCGGTTTCCTACTAAAGGATGTGCGCGGACCGCAACTTATATCTGCTATTGAAGCTATTAATGCAGGAGATGCTGTGCTAACTCCAAGAATAACAGGAAAGATATTAGCTCGTCATGTTTCTCAAATCAGTGCAAGTCAAGATGTGCAAATAGCTAGAGCTAAATTTGATGCTCTAACAGAACATGAAATTGAAATAGTAAGCCTTGTGTCATGTGGTCTCAATAATGCAGAAATTGCTGAGAAGCTTTTTATTGAACCTGATTCAGCCAAAAAAGCTGTCTCTCGTATTCTTGCAAAACTGGGGATGCGTGATCGCGTGCAACTAGCTATAGAATGGATAAAAACTTCTAATTGAGTAAAAATAAAAGTCATACTCTAATTAGACATATGTAAGACAATTCACATTTACGAAATAAATCGAAAAATTTAATAGTTTTGCACTCAAAAACGATAAAAACAATTATGTGGTATGAACTGTGCTAAAAATTAAAAATATTTTACTCAGCAGTTTTATATGTATTGTATATTTGAAAAAGTGGGAGTGACAGTTTTTGATGAGAATTATTGACCGAAATATAAACATATGTTTATACAGTAAAACATATGTTTATTTTCATTAAAAACTGTAATAATTACTGATTTTATAAAGCACTTCGTGAAAATGGAGTGCTTTTTTCTGTATATTGGTGTGTCGAATTTTCTAAAAACAGGTAAAAATTTCGAATTTTATTGATATTTAATAAATACTTTCGTTATAAATAGTGTTATTTTAATTGTTTATAATGTTTAAACGATATAATGAATTTGACATGAAACAACAGTATGAGCTGTAACAGTAGTTGTTGGCTGGGTATAAAAACTACTGCTCGTAGTAGCTCTTACTACTTTGCTTCATTGCGGAACCGTGAATTTTGTATGTGTAGTTTTACTGTGCTACGAAACTAATCGTGTATTTCGAATAGTTTCGCCTACGGTATCGTTTGCGAAGTTTGTAAGATATTTTTGCCGCCAATAATTGCGTAAGCCGCTCAAACTATATCGATTAATATGGTAAGGAGAGTTACGTGGACGGAATTCTGTCAGTACTGCTCGATATTTTCAGACAGCCATCTGTTATAGTTGCGCTTATTTCTTTTATTGGGCTTGCAGTGCAAAGAAAGAAATTCTCGGATATTTTGCAAGGATCAATCCGTACTCTTGTTGGTTTTCTTGTTTTAGCAGCTGGTTCTGGAGTTATTACTGAAGCGTTGAACCCCTTTGGCAAAATGTTTCAATACGCATTTCATGTGCAAGGCGTAGTGCCGAATAATGAAGCAATTATTGGAACTGTTTTATTGAAGTATGGCTCTGAATCTGCGCTTATTTTCTTCTTTGGAATGATTGTTAATATTATTCTTTCTATTACTTCTCGTTTTAAATTTATCTATTTAACGGGTCACGTAGCTTTCTATATGGCAAGTATGCTTGCAGTTATATTTAATGTTGCAGGATTTAGCATGTGGGAAGTTCTTTTATGGGGTTCAATTGCTCAAGGATTGTTTACGACAATTTCTCCAGCACTGGTGCAGCCGTTTATGAAGAAAGCTTCAGGCAAAGATGATGTTGCTTTAGGACATCCTGCTGGTACTGGTGTTGCTTTAGGTGCGTTAATTGCAAAGCTTACTGCTTCAAAAAAGCGTCCTTCTAAGTCAACTGAGGATATTAAATTCCCAGCAGCATTGGGATTCTTGCGTGATACAACAGTTCTTATCACGCTTTCTATGGCTGTTATTTATATAGTAGTGGCACTTTTTGCTGGATCTTCGTATGTCGAAACACATTTATCTAATGGTCAAAACTTCATTGTTTTTGTTATGTTGAAGGCTGCAACTTTTGCTGCAGGTGTTTATATTATTCTTGCAGGCGTGCAGATTGTTCTTGACGAAATTGTTCCAGCTTTTAAGGGAATATCGGAAAAGCTTGTTAAAAATGCGCGTCCTGCTTTAGATGCACCAATGACTTTTGGCTTTGCTCCTAATGCTGTTCTTATTGGTTTCTTAGCTAGTTTCTTTGGCGGTTTGCTTGGAATGACGCTTATGGCGATTTTGGGAACGACAATTATTATTCCTGGAATTGTTGCGCATTTCATGGCTGGTGGTGCTGCAGGAGTATTCGGTAATGGTCAAGGTGGAATACGTGGTTGCTTGACTGCATCATTTATTAATGGTCTTTTTATTACTTTCCTTCCGTTGTTCCTTTTGCCAGTGCTTGGCGATTTGGGAAGCGCAAATTCTACATATTCTGATGCGGATTATGGTGTATTTGGTGTAATACTTGGTCACGCAAATATTGTCGGTGGTCGTACTGTTTTAATTTCTGTAATACTTATTGCACTAATATTGTTCTATTCTGTTTCGATATTGATGAATAAACGCGATTCTAATAATTTTGAAAAGGTTGAAGAAATAAAATAAGTAAAGAAAATAAAAATACAATTAAATAATTGTATATACATATAAAAATTAAAAATTTTTTTACTCATTTTCTTATTTATTTGTACATTTTATTGTATGACTGGTAGGATAACAGAGTTATTAGTTTTGCATGAGCCGTTGTTACTATGCTGTGTTTTACACAAACTAGTATCAACGGCTTTTTCATATTAGCGTTTAGCTAGGGGAGAGTGATAATGGTCGAAGGTGTGCCTAAATACTTTGCTGTGCGAGATAATCTACGCGCTCGCATTGATTCTATGGAAGCGAACGAACAATTACCTCCTGAAATTGAATTGTGCAAACAATACAATGTGAGCCGTATTACTTTGAGGCATGCAGTCGATAACCTTATTACTGAAGGATTACTTGTTCGTGAGCAGGGTAGAGGAACATTTCGAGCTTCTTCAATTATTCCTAGTTATAGTCAAGAAGTAATTTCTGATCGTGCGCAAGGATTTTACGAGCAGACTTATTCTAATGATGCAAAAATTAGAATAAAAGTTATTGAAAACGATGTTATTCATGATGAAGATGCTGCTGCTCGTTTAGGCCTTGATCCAGTAGATGAATTGATATGTTTGAAACGCTTGCGTTATGTTGACGATGTTTTATCGCGTTATAGTGTGCTCTATTTGCCTGCTTCTCGTTTTCCTAAAATTTTGACGCATGATTTTTCAGATGAGTCGTTATCTGATTTTTTGCTTAAAGCGTACGCTGTTCAACTTGTAGAAAATGAAGTGTCTGTGCATATAGAAAATCTATGTGACAGGCTTGCAGCAGTACTTAACCTTGAAGTTGGAACTCCTGCAATTACAGCTTATTCTACTGTAAAAGATAAGTTTGGTACGATTATTGCTTTTGGTGCATCTGTTTATGCGCCAAATTCTGGTGAGATTCGTTTCCACCTGCATTCAAATGCTGCTTAATTAAACTTTAGGGCTAACTAAGAATGTCTTAGCTAGCCCATTTTTGTGTTAAAAAACAATAAAACCTTGCTGGTTTTCCAGCAAGGTTTTTTCGTGTCCGGAGCGGGAGTTGAACCCGCACGCCTGTAACAAATAGGCACTAGCACCTCAAGCTAGCGCGTCTACCATTCCGCCACCCGGACAGGTGTTTTAGACAACAGATAAGACTATAACATCTTTTTTTCTTCTTCGCTTCGGCGTGTTGAAAAAATTACGAATTTTCAAAATATTTATATATGAAAATAGTAATAATAGTTTTAAATTATGCTATTTTCAGTATAAAAATCTCCTTTACTATCTTGTTTAAAATCAATAATATTCACTGACTTTTTTGCCAAGTTTCCATCAAAGTCAATGAACGAGTGTTGTGGCAATGAAGAAATATCATGTTTTGGATAGTCTCTTCTAAAGAAAGCACCTCTAGATTCATGTCTAGCAAGTGAAGATTGCAATGCTGCTTTTGCAAGTAGTGACATGTTCTTTATTTCCCATATTGCAGTAATTTCTTGGTTAAAAACTAAATTATTGCTATGGATGTGTAATGATTGAATTTTAGGATCTATAAATTCTTGTATGTCATTGAGTGCTTTTTTAATTGATTGTTCGTCACATGATATTGCAACAGCGTTTTCCATGATTTTTCCTAAATCTGCAAATAATTTATAAGGATTATCTTCTTCTATTTGTGAAGACTCGCCGTTATAGCTGTTGTTTGTAAAATCTGTAGCTTGCTTCGCACTTGTTTCCATAAGCTGATTAAGTTCATTATTTCTTTGTTTATATAAGACTTGTAGTGCAGTATTATTTGAGAAAGTTTTATTGGTTTCGTTGGTTTCGTTGGTTTTGTTACTGTTAGTTTCGTCATCCTTGTTTAAGTTTTTCAATTCTTTTGCTATTGTTGCTCCCGCGCGATTTCCAAAAAGGCATGCGTCAAGCAAGGAGTTTCCTCCTAATCGATTAGCTCCGTGCACTCCTACGCATGAGCATTCTCCGGCAGCGTATAAACCATAAACAATAGTTTGGTTGTTATTTTGCCATCTATATACTTTTCCATCCAAAGTTATCGGTATTCCGCCCATTGTGTAGTGAGCTGTAGGACGAATTGGGACTAAATCGCAAGTTGGGTCAAGATGAGCATATTTTTCAATAGTTTCTGTGACTTGTGGCAAGTATTCTAACATATTTTCTCGGCTGATATGTGTCATATCTAGCCAAACGCAATCGTTATGTGAATTGCTTTGTTGCGTGGTTGTTGAATCGTTTACACCTCTGCCTTCGCGAATTTCTTGGGCAATTGCACGAGAAACAACATCTCTTGGAGCTAAATCTGCATGTGCTTCATCGTATTTTTTCATAAAAGCTTCGCCATTTGAGTTCCTAAGCACGCCGCCTTCAGCTCTTGCTGCTTCTGAAAGCAGAATACCAGTATGAGCTAGTCCAGTAGGGTGGAATTGAATGAACTCGCAGTCTTCAAGTTGTAATCCTGCTTTTAAAGCTAAAGCCATGCCATCGCCTGTTAAATCCCACGAATTAGATGTTGTTGCAAATAATCTTCCCGATCCGCCTGTAGCTAAAAGTAGGAATCTAGACTTTATTGCTCGCAAGTTTCCTGCAGATAAATCAAATGCAACAATTCCTTCAACGCTCATAGTTTGATCGTTTATAGCAACATCTGTTACGTAACAATCTTCAGCAAATACAATATTCTCGGAAACACATTGTTGCCATAAGCTATGTAAAATTTGGTGACCAATACGATCTGCAGCAAAAGCTGCACGTTCAATTGGATTCTTTCCAAAATTAGCAGTATGTCCACCAAAACGGCGTTGGTTAATATATCCATTTTGTGTTCGAGAAAATGCTACGCCATCATGTTCAAGCTGAATAACTGTTTTTGGTGCTTCTTTTGCAAGTAGCTTTGCTGCATCTTGATCGCTTAGCCAATCTCCGCCATGAACTGTGTCATAATAATGCCATTGCCATTTGTCGTGCTCTACATTCCCAAGGCTTGCTGCTATACCTCCTTCAGCAGAACCCGTGTGTGAACGCAATGCTGGCACTTTAGAAATCACTAAAATTGATGGTGTTTTTCCTTCTTTTTTCATGCATGCGTATTCTTCGGATTTAATTAATCCTAGTGCTGCAGATAATCCTGCAGCTCCAGCGCCAACAATAATAACATCGTAGTATTCGCTTGATTGCATACTTTTATTTTCTCACATATCTTGTATTGAGCGCGTTATTTTACGCTACTTTTTGCTGTGATAATGTTAAATTTTCTTTATTTTGTACAATAATTCCTTCCAATTCTAGCAATGCAATTTTTCCAGAAATTTCAGCAATAGATGGTATGTAATCTAATTGTTTTTCTTTGTAAGAAGTTTTTATTATTTCGTATATTCTGTCAACATTTGCAAGTTCGTGTTTGCGTTTGCACGTTGTAATTGCGTCGATAATTAGTTTTTGTGTATTGTCATAATTTTTATAGTCTATACTTAATTTTTCTGGTTTAGGTTGAGAATAAGCAAAGTAGTGATGAGATTGAGGAAACAGAATATCTATATCTTGAGTTGAACACAATATTATAGCTTGTGAATCGTGTATTAGCTTGTTGCATCCCGCATTATTAGGCTGATTGATATCTCCTGGTATAGCGTATAGTTCGCGATTTAAA
Organism: Gardnerella sp. c10Ua_244; assembly: GCF_055818055.1. NCBI lineage: Bacteria > Bacillati > Actinomycetota > Actinomycetes > Bifidobacteriales > Bifidobacteriaceae > Gardnerella > Gardnerella sp. c10Ua_244. The sequence goes on along the minus strand of NZ_JARFVS010000003.1, from coordinate 121,621 downwards.
TCCGTTGCCCATGTTGCAGTATTTAGCGCTCCGGATTGTAATCTTGCTTGAGCAACTATAATTTTTGATGCTAGAGCTGCAATAATTCTATTTCGCAATAAAAATCTGTGGCCTACTGGTGTTGTATCTGGGCATAGTTCGCTAATACACACTCCGCCTTTTGCAATAATTTGTTCAAAAAGCTGATAATTGCATCTGGGGCCCATATGATTTAATCCTCCTGCAAATACAGCAATGGTTTTTCCTGTAGGCTTATTTTCATCTATATCTTGTGCATCTAATGCGCCCCAATGTGCTGCTGCATCAATTCCGTACGCTCCACCAGAAATAACAGTATGACCTTTCGAAGCGCAATCATAAGCAAATTGATATGCGAGTTCTCTTCCGTAGTCTGTGCAAGAGCGTGAACCAACAATAGCAAGTGGATTATGACATTGTGTTAATGTTTGTGGATTCCCTACGCCCCACAAGCATAAAGGTGGTGAGAAATGACTCTGAAAAGCCAAATCTTGTAATTGTTTCGGCCAATATTTGCTGTGTGGTGCAATAATCCATTGCTTTCCGCCACAAGTGAACCATTGACATAGTGATTCACTATTCCATGTCGGCAAATGCAATAATCGAACGCACCATGTTGAAATAGAATTGTGTAGCACTTCTAAAGATTTAGGCGCATTATTGTTGTGATAACCCCACGCTGTTAAGCCCTTCTTGAAATAATTTTCTAAGAGAGCAAGCTCTTTATGTTTTTTTATGAAACTTAACATTGTAGATACTAATTCTTGATTTTTGTTACGTTTTCTTGAGGTAAAAGTTTTAGAATTGGCATCGTTTTCTTGATCTGCTACTTCACTAATAATTGGAAGTTGCATTTGTTGAGCTGAGCATGCTGATTGTTGTTTCGTATAATTTTTCACAATTGTTTTTAATAGAGAAACAATTTCTTTAGCGCTTTTAGATCCCAATAGTAGTGTGTACATAATTGCATCCGCTCCTTCAAGGCAGAATGTAAGTATTGCACGAGATATTGTTTCTTCGTCTGGTGAAGAAAAATCGCTAGATGTACTAATGGTTTCTTTAGTGTTATCCGTGTTGTTTATGCTCTTAGTATTCATATTCGTGTCCTTAAACTGATAGCTTGTGCAATGTCTGTCATGTCTGGTGAAGTGTGTCCAGAAAGATCAGCAAGCGTCCACGCGAGTCGCAATGCTCTATCTGCTCCGCGCAAACTCAGTTGATGCTTTTCTAATGCACGGTTGATAAGTCCTACAGCTTGCTGTGAAGTGTATTTTCTAAGCCATGTTCCAGATGCTTGTGCGTTGCAATCCCAGCCTTGTTTTATAAAACGGTCGCGAGCAATTTTACGAGCTTCTATTACGTTATCTCGCATTGTTTTGCTATTCAGATACGTGTTTTTAACTGAGTTTTGTGCATTGTCGTGATGATGGTTTGAAATAATAATTCGTTCTACTGGAGGCACATCCATTTGAATATCGATACGGTCAAGAATTGGACCTGAAAGGCGTGAAAAATATCGTGCTCTTTCGCGCTCTTTGCAAGTGCATCGTTCTCCATTTCCGTATGCGTATCCGCAAGGACAAGGATTTGCAGCAACAACAAGCTGGAATTTAGCTGGATAAAGAGTTGTCCCTTTTGAACGAGAAATAGCAATATGCCCTGATTCCAATGGTTCTCTTAGGGTTTGCAATACTCTAGGAGAAAACTCTGGAGCCTCATCCATAAACAGCACTCCGCAATGTGCTCTAGTAATAATCCCAGGTTTTGCAACTCCTGTTCCTCCTCCAATAAGAGAAGCTGCTGAAGCAGTATGGTGAGGTGCTTCAAATGGTGGAATATTGCTAATTCCGTAGTAGGGAAGTGTGCCACAAAGTGAACGAATTGAAGCAACCTCAAGCTGTTCTTGTTCGTTAAGTGGACACATAATGCTTGGTATTCGTGAAGCTAGCATGGTTTTTCCAGATCCTGGAGGTCCAATCATCATCACGTGATGTCCTCCAGCTGCAGCAACTTGTAGAGCCCATTTTGTATGTTCTTGCCCTATTACTTCAGACATATCTCCAATTTCATGTTTTGGTTCAATTTGTAGTGGGGAAGTGCTTTCTTCGTGAATTGACGGATTATAATCTTCTTCTCCATTGTTATAATTTCCATTTCGTTCAAGAACTTGCATATGTTTATACGCAGGGTCTTCTTCAATAAGCTTTAATGATTCCTCGCTCAAACTGCCATGCAATTGCGTCACTAAATCTAAAATATGGTGTATTCCAATAGATTCAATTCCATCTACAAGTTGTGCTTCGGCAAGATTTTCTTGTGGAATAATCATTCGTTTAAAATGCATCTTTTTTGCGTAAAGTGCAATAGGAAGAATGCCTTGAATAGGTAATACTGTCCCGTCAAGATTTAGTTCTCCTAAAATAATTGTATTTTCTAATTCTGTAAGTGGAATATACTTTTCTGCGCTTAGTATGCTTGCTGCGATAGCTAAATCGTATGATGCTCCGCTTTTTGGCATTGAAGCAGGTGATAAGTTTACTGTTATCCTTCCTTCAGGCCATTTGCAATGCAACGCAAAATGAGCTGATTTAACGCGCTTTCTTGCTTCGCTTAATGAAGTGTCAGGTAAGCCGATAATAGAAAAGTTTGGCATATTTCCAGATATAAAAGCTTGCAGCTGAATAGTAAAAGCTTTAAGACCAATAAGTCCTATTGATGTTGCGTTTCCAATATGCATTAGAATGCTCCTTGAACATGCTTGAATTGGATTGATGAATTATCTTCAATTTCTTCCAAGGATTGCAATTCATATGCAGAATCTGGATAAGTGTATTTGTTAATAACGAGAATTGATACAGCATCAAATCGAATACGGTAATGAGGTATGTCGCTTCCGCATTCTTCCAGCCATTTCATACCAGTTGTACGTAATTTGCTACATTTTTCTTGAGTAATTGCTTCAAGTGGAGTGCCACAACGTACGCTTCTTCGAGTTTTTACTTCTACGAATACCAATTTTTGTTCTGGAGTAATCATTACCAAATCTAGCTCTCCATTGCGGCAATGCCAGTTTCTGTCAATAACGTGCCACCCTTTTTGCATAAGTCGCAAAGCGGCGTATGTTTCTCCCAGTTTTCCCAACTCTTTACTTTCAAGAGAATCATCTTGAAGCTCGTTGGACACTTGTTCAAGTTTTTCTTGCAAAAATACTTGAGCAGTTTCAGCGTCGTCAATCTCGTCAAGCGAGATAATTTCATCGTCAATAATGTGTTTTTGTGTAATCATGCTGCTATTTTCTGTGCTTATTGAGCAGTAATCCAGATTTTTTAAGCATTGTGGATAAAAGCTGCATACGGCGTGTTGTATTAGAAATTCAGTATATTTTCCGTATTTTTCTAAAACAAATTTCGCTATTTTTTGCAAACTGTTAATTCGTTATAGCTAATTTTGATAACCGCAGGTATGTACGAATGAACCATAGTGGCATATTGTCGTTATCACTTAAATAAATATGTAAACAGAAAACGGAAAAGTAAGCGGATGCGCAAAGTAAGCTGAAGCAAACTAATCTACTGTTTAAAAAGTCGCAAAACTGGAGGGGTATTATGAGCGATATTGAAGAAACGCAAGGAAAGTATCATTTTGAGACCTTGCAATTGCATGTAGGTCAAGAGCAGGCGGATCCGGCAACTGATTCTCGTGCAGTTCCTATTTATCAAACAACAAGCTACGTATTCCATGATTTTGACCATGCTGCAGCTCGTTTTGATTTGCGTGACGCTGGAAACATTTATGGTCGTTTAACGAATTCTACTCAAGATGTTTTTGAGCGCAGAATTGCAGCTCTTGAAAGTGGTACTGCAGCTTTGGCTGTTGCTTCTGGCGCGGCCGCTGTCGACTATGCTATTCGTAACATTACGCAGCAGGGCGATCACATCGTGTCTTCAAAGAATGTGTATGGTGGAACTTATAACCTGCTTCGTCACACTCTTCCTCGAGATGGTGTAACAACTACTTTTGTCGATCCTAAGAATCCTCAAAACTTCGAGGATGCTATTCAACCAAATACAAAGCTTGTATACTTTGAAACTTTCGGTAATCCTAACGCAGATTTGCCTGATTTTGAGACTATTTCCGAGATTGCTCATCGCCACAATCTTCCTGTTTTTGTTGACAATACTTTCGCAACTCCATATCTTTTCCGTCCGCTTGAGCATGGTGCAGATATTGTAGTCGAATCTGCTACGAAATTTATTGGCGGTCATGGTACAACTCTTGGTGGCATTATTGTTGAAGGCGGCAATTTTGATTGGTCTAAAGTCCCTGGAAAATTCCCAACTCTTACAGAAGCTGACCCAAGTTACCACGGTTTGAACTTCTATGAAGCTTTAGGACCTGTGGCTTTTGTGACGCGTATTCGTGCGATTATTTTGCGCGATACTGGTGCTTGCATTAGCCCATTTGCAGCATTCTTGCTTTTGCAAGGCACGGAAACCTTGAGCTTGCGTGTTGAGCGTCACGTTGAGAATGCGTTGAAGGTTGTTCAATATTTGCAAACTGTGCCAGAGGTTGAATCTGTAAGTCATCCTTCTATTGAAGGTCGTTCTGATCACGAGCTTTATAAGCGTTACTTCCCGAATGGTGGAGGCTCTATTTTTACGTTTGATATTAAAGGTGGAAGGGATGCAGCTCGCGTATTTATTGACAATTTACAGCTTTTCTCATTGCTTGCAAATGTTGCGGACGTAAAATCATTGGTTATTCATCCTGCATCTACTACGCACTCTCAGGAAACTCCTGAAGAATTGGAAGATCAGGGCATTTATGAGGGAACTATTCGCTTGTCTATTGGAACTGAGCATATTGACGATATTCTTGCCGATTTGCAGCGCGGGTTTGATGCAGTTCGTAAAGCAGGACTTGCTTAAATAGAAAAGAGAAAGCAAAGCAAAAATTATTAATTAAAAATATTCCTGAAGATCCATTACCGTTTTATTCGGAGCGCATATTGTATTTGTATGCGCTCCGATTTTTTATACATTCTGTAAATTTGTGCATCATACTTTAGGATGAGACGCTAATTTTTTCTCAATAATTTCCGCCTTACGCACGATGGTAATCAGCTGTATTTTTCCGTAAATTTAAGTATTAGCAGTAGATAACTATGCGATTACTACTTTTTAAGAAAAGGAGCAGTTATGAACAGTCCGTACGAAACAAGCTCATACGAGCAAGAAAATGCTTTAGATTTTAGAGCAGATTTTAACCAAAACTTGATTGGTGAAACAGCAGTTGCAGCTTTGCATGTTGTTAAAGATTTTGGCAAGGGTGCAGGCATTGTTCACGCTTTGCGAGATGTAAGCGTAAGTTTTGAACGCGGCAAGTTTACGGCGATTATGGGTCCTTCTGGCTCAGGTAAGTCAACTTTAATGCATTCCTTGGCTGGTCTTGACAGCGTTAATTCTGGAAAAGTTTTGGTTGATGGCTTAGATATTACAGGCATGAGCGATAAGCAGCTTACGCTTATGCGACGCGAAATGGTCGGATTTATTTTCCAAAGTTTTAATCTTCTTCCAATGTTTAGCGCTGAGCAAAATACTCTCATGCCTCTTACTTTGGCGGGCAAAAAGCCAGATAAGCAATGGTTTAATACTTTGGTTAATACTCTTGGCTTGCAAAATCGCTTAAAGCATAGGCCTGCTGAGCTTTCTGGTGGCCAGCGCCAACGTGTTGCAATCGCTCGAGCTTTAATCTCTAAGCCTTCCGTAGTTTTTGCGGACGAGCCTACCGGAAATCTTGACTCTGCTTCCAGCTCAGAAGTTTTGCATTTCTTGAAGAAGTCCGTAACGGAGCTTGGTCAAACTGTGATTATGGTTACTCACGACGCTGTTGCAGCCTCTTACGCGGATCGAGCAATCGTGTTTGCAGATGGCCAAATCGTTGAAGATGTGCAAAATCCTACTGCGGAAGGCATGAGCAAGATGCTTATGGAACGCAGCGAGGCTGGTATTAGTAATCAGTCTGCTCAATTGCAATAAAAGGTGGTGAAGTTAGAATGTGGAAAATCGCGCTAAAACTTATGCGTAAAAGCGTGCGCATGCTAATCGCCTCTGGAATTGCAATTCTTATAGGCAGCATGTTTATGAGCGCTACTTTGCTTTTTGTAAACAGTGTTGACGACTTGATGGTTCGAAACGCAACAAATGAATTCGGTAGCGCAAATTATGCAATCTCATTTAGGAATCCTAACAGTTCTCCGAGTAGTAAAATTCATTATAAAGACCTTCATTTAGACGAAATATCGAAGATGCCTGGTGTTAATGGCATTCGTAGTGATGATGCGACTGCTCTTGTAAGAGTGGAAAAAGGTGATAAATCAGTTACGAGTATTGCTTGGTCTAATGGTTTGTATGGAAATCTTCCTGTGTATAAATCAACAGAAGGTAGAGAACCGCAAAAAATAGGTGAAATAACTCTTATTAAAAGTATTGCTAAATCAATACATGCAAATATTGGCGATACTATAACTTTGGTTAAAGTAGATGACACTGGCGGAGATAAAGAAAAATCGTACGATGTTCGTGTGGTTGGTCTTGTAGACGATGGAGAGCATTCTCAAATACCATTTTCAAATCGCGGCACATATCTTGGTGGCGTAACGAATGATTTTTGTGCAAAACTCAACAATCTTAAGAATTTTGACAATGAAGTTGTGCAAAGCAAAGTATACATGAGTATTGATGAATCTAAAATAAACGATTTATCTCCTACGATTAACTCTTTGCTTCCTTCGAGATTCTCTCTTATGTCTAGGCATGAAGTTGGCGTAAGAGCTGTTCGAAGTGTGTCCAACGGCACTAATTTTGTAACCATGTTCTTGCTATCTTTTGGTATTCTAGCGTTGCTTATTTCTTCGCTTGTTATAGCAAACACATTCCAAGTTTTGGTTGCTCAACGCAGACGCACTCTTGCACTTTTGCGCGTAATTGGTGCACAATCGCACCAGCTTTATGCAGCAGTTTTGCTTGAAGCTGCAATACTTGGAGTTATTTCTGCGGCTGTTGGCGTGCTTTGTGCAATCGGATTTATGGGCGCAATTAGTAACGTGAATATTAATTCTGGACCGTTATCTAAGATTCCTTTGATTGTCTCGCTTCCAGCGGTTGTGTGGCCAATAGCAATTGGCACGATTGTAACAGTTCTTGCATCTATGAGTGCTGCTCGATCTGCTACAAAAGTAACGCCTATGGAAGCGCTACGACCAATGGATTTGATTAAAGATAAGCGTGCAAGCATTATTCGCGCTGTTTTTGGCGTTGTGTTTATTGTTGTAGGTATTTTAGCTGCGGCTTTAAGTGCTACTTCTTTAGCAAGCATGATTGCGAGGAAGTCTCCTACTGCTGGTTCTGACTCTTGGATGACTTTGCTTGGAGCAATGTTTGGTTGTGCGCTTGTTTTTATTGGCATTATTATTACAGCAACATTCTGGATGCCGTTTGCTATGAAGGCCACTGGAGCAATCATGGCGCTTTGTGGGCCTGCATCTAAGGTTGCTAACGCAAACGTGCAAAGGAATCCTAGAAGAGTTGCAGCAACTGGAACGGCTTTGCTTATTGGCGTAACGCTTGTTTCAACAGTAGTAACGGGCGCAATGTGCGGTAAAGCAACTCTTAAAGGTGTTGTTGATGATCGTTACAGTGTTGACATTATTATTCAAGGCAAGAATGTTGATGAATCTCTAGCTGCTGATATTTCAAAGATTAGTGGAATAAAGCATACTGAGTTGCTTCCTGCAGTTCCTATGACTTTTAAGAATGCTAAGGGTAAAACTGAGTACGCTATGGCAGCTGGAGTTGATAATACAGATCAACTTAAAAATGTAATGCACACTGACCTTGATGGCGTTAACATAAACAAAGATTCTATACTTTTGCCTAAGTTTAATAATGAAGGTGGAGAACCTTTTGAGCTTAAAAAAGGAAACCTTAGTCTGCAAGCTTATGTAGAAAAGTACGATTCTAGTGAAGATAGTGTAGATAGTATTACGCCATTTACTGGCATGAACACAGACTCTAGTAATAACGATAAGAGCATTACTGTAAAGCAAGTTCAGTTTAAGAAGTATAGAAATGTTAATATATATTCAAGGAATACTGCTTTTGTTAGCAAATCTTACTTCAATAACTACCTTAAGCCTACAACGCATATTTTGCTTATTTCGGTAGACTCTAGCAAAGCTAATCTTGTAGATATTGTTAAGAATATTAGAAATATTACATCTAGCTATGCGGAGGTTATGGCTGGTGGAAGCGTGTTCCAACGAGCGCAGTGGGAGAGTGCTATCGACATAATGATGATGTTGCTTGTTGGCTTAATAGCAGTAGCTGTTGTGATTGCTTTAATAGGCGTTGCAAACACATTAAGCTTGTCTGTTATTGAGCGAACCAAAGAATCTGCAACTTTGCGCGCAATCGGCATGACAAGAGGACAGGTTAGAAGATCTCTTGCGTTGGAAGCAACGTTGATTTCCCTAACAAGCACTGTTTCTGGCTTGATTGTTGGAACAGCGTTTGGGTGGATTGGATCCTACATGGTGTTTAGCGCAATTGGCAAAGTTCCGTTTGTAATTGATTGGACTATTTACGCGGTTCTTGCTCTCATCGCTTTACTTGCAGCTCTTCTTTCTAGCGTGCTTCCAGCTCGTAGAGCAGTGAAGTCTTCGCCAGTAGTTGCGCTCGCGGAGGACTAAATTTCACAAAAACTATATGTGAAAGATAGTCTGTAGAAGTTAAGTTGCAGAAAATAAAGATAATGCCGGTGTGTAAATTTTACGTGCCGGCATTATCTTTTTCTTAGGCTTTTTCGACACTCTGAAAAAATTTGTAATATTGTTATTATTTTTTTATTAAAACGTGCGTATAATTATGCGACTAGCATAATATTATGTAAAAAAAGAGCATTTTTTATTAGTAATATTCAAAAATAATACGATTATTATTCATCATGACAAGTTTTATCGGAAATATTCCGAATAAATGGCATTGAAAATGTATTTATTTCTTTGTTATGCTCAAAATGACTGCTGACATAAGTTAGACATGAAGGCCGCTACGAGCAAGGAGTAACAAATATGGTAACGGTCAAGAAAAAATCTGCCGCAGCAATCGCAGGATTTGTTTTGTTCCTGCAAGGTCCAATGCCAGCATGGGCGCAAGAAGCTGCTGAGGTTGTACAAAATACGCAAGCTCAAACAGAGGTGACTGCAAAAGCATCTACTGAAGAAGCAATTGAAAAAGCTGAAGAGCAGGTTCAGCAATTAGAAGCTCAAATTGAAGAGTATAAGAAAAAAGTTGCAGAATTTGACGATCTTTTAAATAAAATCTCTGAAACTGAAAAAAGATTTGAAAACGTTGAGAAAGATAAGGAAAAGGAACTTTTAGAAGCTGAAAATGCATTGAAAATGGATTCCGAAGCTGCAAAAGTAAAAATTGCAGAATTTGAAAAATCCAAAGAAGAAAAGGATAACGAACTTATTGGATTAAAAGCCGCATATGAACTTTTAAAAGAGCAATATGATAATGCAAAATTAGCTCTTGATGCTTTGCAAAGTGACGAAGAAGAAAAAAGTCAAACAAAAGAAAGAGCTGCAGCTAACATAAAACAATATGAATCACAGATTTCAAATCTTCACAAAGAAGTAGATAATCTTAAGGAATCTATTGCAAGCGATTCTGCTCAAATTAAAGAGTATGATACAAAAATCAGTGAATTAGAAACTGCGTTAGAAAAAGTTGATCAAAACGATGCCGGTAATATTTATTCTCTAGCGGACCAGTTTAGAAAAGTCTCTAATGATCAAGTTTCGCTTAGCAAAAAAGTTGAAGAAAATAAGAAACTTGTTGCTGATAAAGAAAGAGCTTTGAACGAATTAGAGACTCTTTTCACAACAGCAAAACAAGAATTTGAAAAAGCAGATGAAGAACTTAAAAAGATTAAAGATCAAATTGATGAGTCTAAGAAAAATGTAGCTAGTAAGCTTGAAGCTTCTAACAGTAAAGATTCTGAAGTAAAGAAAGCAGAGTCTGAAACAAAGCTTCTTAATAATATTGTTGAGAACTATAAGTTAGTTGACGACAAAAAGAAACTAGATGAAAAAATTAAATCATTAAGAAATGGCTTTGAAGGCGCTAAAACATTTAAAAACAATCAGATTCAGCAGAAAACTGAGAAAAGTGATTTAAAGAAGAAAGCTGAGGATTCTTTAAAGGACGCAGAAAAGAATCTTGAGGAAGCTAGAGTTAAAGTTGCTGCCCTCAAAGCTCAATTGGAACAGGAAAAAGTTCAAAAGAATCAGCAAAGTGGTAGCAGCTCTGATGGTAATAATAATGCCAAAGAATCTGAAAAACAGACTAATCCTGTTGCTCCAGTACCTTCTGATTCTGAATCTAAAGAGCATGTTGCTCCAGTACCTGTACCTCCTGAAGCATCTGCTCCGAAAGTAACTGCTCCAGTTCCTACAGTGCCTGAATCTAAGATTCCAGCTCCGTCTATTAAAGCTCCAGCTATGCCACCTGCTTCTGTTGTTCCTGCTACCCCAGTAGTGCCAGCAGTTCAGGTTGAAGATAATTCAGCTCCTGCAACGCCTTCTGCACCTGTAGTTCCTGTAGCACCTGCAGAAAATCCTACTGTTGCAAATACTCAGAAGGCAGTAACTCCAGCTGCTGAATTGGTTAAAAGTGTTTCTTCCGCAGTTGCATCTCATGCTCCAGCTGCTGCTAGTACTTCAGCTGCTGTGGCTCCGTCGAACAATACTTCGCAAGCAGATAAGTCAACTGAATCTCAAGTTTCAGAAGAAAACTCGAAGAAGCCTGAAGATAATAATGGTGAAACTGAGGAAGTTGAAGAAAAGACTCCTGTTGAAAGCAATAAGCCACAAGCTCAAGCTAGTGCTACAGCCGAGAACAAGTCTTCTGGCAATATGCTTAGCACTATAATGCTGGGTGTTTTGGGTGTGCTAACCATTTCTGGAGCTGCTGCTGCCGGCGTTACTGTTATGCGTCACCGTCGCCTTCCGAGAGCATAAATTAAAAAACTACTCGGTACGTTGATAATCTGAATTTGCGGCTATTTGTGTCTATGCATAAATAGCCGCATTTTTATATGCTTACGACTTAACTAAGCCATTTTCGTAAGCGAAAACTACAGCCTGCACGCGGTCTCGAGCACCGATTTTTCCTAAAATATGCGCAACATGAGTTTTAACTGTTGGTAAGCTAATAAATAGTTTGTCAGCAATTTCCTGATTTGAAAGTCCGTGAGCAATTTCAACAAGAACTTCGCGTTCTCTATCAGTAAGTTCTGTAATAGCTGAATTTGTGTACGCGCAACTTTGTGTTTCTTGCGCAGCCGGATTTGCTTGTACGTCGTAACTTACTTGTGCAGTGTAATTCGCAGCACTGTTTTCTGTAGTATTTGTTGCTACTTTGCCTTGCTGAATCATATTTTCAATCAAACGCTTCGTAGCAGTCGGAGCAATAATTGCGTTTCCTTGATACACTGTTCGTATTGAATTAAGCAAAGTTTCAGGTTCAGTATCTTTCAAAAGGAACCCGGAAGCACCAGCATGAATTGCAGCCATAACATATTCGTCTAAATCAAAAGTTGTTAGAATAATAATTTTAGTATTTTCGTTAGTTTTTTGCTGCAGAATTTTGCGAGTTGCTTCCAATCCGTCCATTACAGGCATGCGAACGTCCATAAGAATAATGTCTGGATTTTGGCTTTTAGAAAGCTCCACAATTTGTGATCCATTAGAAGCCTGAGATACAACGTGCATATCTTGCTGCGAATTTATTACCATCGCAAATCCTGCTCGCACAAGCTCCTGATCGTCTGCTATTGCAACGCGAATTACTTCATTGTTTTCCATATTTTCCATAGTATCAACTTACTATTGCTTATTTAATGCGTTGTGTTGAATTTGCTCATCAAGTGGGGCAGCAGGGCGAATAGCAATCTCAGTTACATTCGCAGCATTATTTGCTGAATGAACGCTTGAACCTGTTTCTCGCAAAACTCCAAGCAATTTTCGCATATATTTCAGTGCCGAACGACCTTCATCTCCAATATTTTTAAAGGCTTTACTAATTTCTTCACTTTGTTCCTGTGATTGCTTTGGTTCTGATAACTTTCGATTTTCTGCATTGCTATTTGTTTTTTCGTATTTATTTAGCATATCAATTCCGCTATTTGCGGCATCGATTACTTTATGCAATGTAATAGCAACTTTTTGCTGAATATTTGAGCTAAGTCGTTGCCTTTCTGCGTTAGCTGCAAGTACTTCTAGCTGTTTTTGCTCTTGCTCTAATTCTGTTCTGCGCGCTTTTAGAATCAGCAAATTATTGTCATCGTTTCTGCGGGAATAAGCAAATGCAATGGCCGCAAAACAAATTAACGCAACTATAAAACCAAAAACTAATCCAACGGACGCAAATTGCATAAAGTCATAAAAATTGGTTGTGGCAATATTTGATGTAAAGAATCGTATTGGAGTTTCAGTTTGTGGAATATTTTTTGATGAAATACCAATTTTTACGGCGAAAATAGCAGATTCGGCAAGCACTACTGCGCTAACCCATTGCCATGCGCGTTTTTTACCGTAGAGCACAGCAGCGTAAATAATATTTGGTATGAAAAAATTAGCGAATAAAATATTCGGCAAGAGTATAAGCTGTATTGCAGAAAATACTGCTGCAACAATTGCGCATGCGGTTGGAGCTTTTCTGCGAAACATGAATGGCACCATGGTTGTAAGAGTAAATACTTTATAAAGTATTTGTAATGAAAGCGAGTTGGAATATTGTGAAGACATTCCAACTCCAACAATAAAATCGTAGGTTGGCAGAAAGAGCATCATAACAACCCAAGGTGATGCATAAATAATGTCTCCAATAAGCCAATGTTGTTCAAACCATTGTGATACTTTCTCAATCCTATTTTTTGAAGTATTTGCTTCTGGTAAAACGTATGGCAAAACGTTTGTCGAAACTTCCGATGATGTTGAAACGTTTGCATTTTCCGGTTTTGTTTGTGCTTCTGCTTGATTATTAACTTTTGCATTCTTATGAGTAACGTTATGAATACTATTTAATACAGAAGCAGTACTGTTTGACTGGTCTGCGCTGTAGGAATATGGAATAAAAGCAACAATACTAAACGTTCCATCATTCATTTTTCCATAATCAAGCGTTCCGTGAAGATTTTCAATTCGCTCTTTCATGCCAATCAAACCATAACCGTTTTTATGTGGCGCACCGCTATTTTGCTCTTGATTAGCTTCTAGCTTGTTTATTTCATTTGTAATTTTTAGTGTTAAGCCTTGGTTCTTCCACTGTTCGTGAATGTTTATTTTAATGCCATCTCCTGCATGCTTTCGAATATTAGTAAGAGACTCCTGAACAACGCGGTATGCAACGGTTTGTGCGTCCGCGTTAAGCCTATTTTGAGAATTTATGCCATCAACAGTGTGCCAAAAAATATTTTTAGGAGATGCAATTTTTGCTTGCTCAATAAGAGAAGGCACGTGATTGAAGTCCAATTGACCCGATGGAGCGTCTGTTAAAGCTTCTAGAAGTCGGCGCATATCGTGAACGGCTCGCTCGGCTTCATTTTTAATAATATGCATTGTTTTTTTAGCAAGCGAAATATCTTTGGTTGCTGCATAACGACCACCATCTGCTTGCACAATAATAATAGAAAGCGTGTGGGCAACAATATCGTGCATATCTCTTGCAATTCTTGCGCGTTCTGCAGTAACAGCAATGTGTTGAGCTTTTCGGCGGTACGCGCGAATAGAATTATTGTGATCTTGCAAAAGTTGAATAGTATGCACGTGAGTGCGCTGCCAGTAGCCAATAATAACCGTAATAGTAGTAATAATAATCGCAAAAATTATTGAAGGAATTGCAAAATTAAGTATATTTGAAACGCAATTTTTTATGTTACTACTATTTATATTTTGTACACTACAAGTGTAACTAGCTTTTGAATGATTGTTGCCATATATTGGCCCCATTACGATATTCCACGATATTATTGCGCAAGATAATACTGTTGTTACGTAAGCTGCAATAACAAAAGCTTTTGAATGTTCTGGATTTCCGCGCGCAATAGCATTAACAAGTAGCACGAAACCAAAGAAATCAGCGAAAAGTTGAGTAGAGCCAAATGCTACTTGCACAATGCAAATAACAATAAAAATAGTAGCCGATTGTTCAGGCCATAGTTTTCGGACTGAAAGTAGTAATGCAACAACAATATTGATAAGCGTTACTGTAATAAGCGAACCTTGAGTCAAAAAGCCATCAACGTTGCTTATAACGTAGCGATCGCTTGAAAGCATAAAAAGAATAAACGGAATAATACCCCACAATATATCGTTTAGCGTAAGTTCAGTGCGTAAGCGTTGTATGCAACTGTTAAACGTGTGAGATATTTTCATATTTACTAGGCTAGTGCATAGTACTTTATAGAACAATCAAACTTGAGTATGATTTATAAATAGAGTGTGTAATTGATAGTTGCAATGTAGCACGAAAATAAAGAAAGGGATGGCAAGATGGCATTGCTTACAAGCTATTATGTTCCGGGATTGCATATTGAAGAACGAGCGATTGATGTGCCGCTTGATTGGGAGGGTAACACTCCGGGTGGTGCTATCAAAGGTGAGACTATTCGCTTATTCTGCAGAGTAGTTTGCGCTCCTGAGCATGTGCATGACGATTTGCCGCTGCTTGTGTTCTTGCAAGGAGGCCCAGGCGGGCAGTGCCCACGTCCGCTTTCACCTTCTAGCGATGGTTGGATTCAAGAGGCTATTAAGCATTTTCGCGTAGTTTTGCCGGATCAGCGCGGTGTTGGACGTTCCTCAAGGGTAGATGCTTCAACCATGAAGCGTATGTTGGATGACGGCGTTAGTGTTGAGCGTCAAGCATGGTATTTGAAGCGTTTCTTAGCTGATTCAATTATTCGCGATTTTGAGCATTTGCGACTTACTGAGTTTGATGCGAAGCCGTGGGTGTCTTTGGGACAAAGCTACGGCGGTTTCCTTACGCTTACATATTTGTCACTGTTCCCGCAAGGATTAATTGCAAGCTTCACAACCGGCGGTATTCCTCATGTTCCGGCGAATGCGCGTGAAGTTTACGAACACACGTTCCCGCGTATGGCTCGCAAAACAGAGCAATTCTATGAGCGTTATCCGCAGGATGTGGCTCGCGCCGCTGCTATTGCAGACCGTATTGCTCAAGGAGACGTTATGCTTCCAAATGGCGAAAAACTTACGGTTGAACGATTCCAAATGTTGGGCTCTTCCTTTGGTATGAAACCAAGTTTTGAGCGAGTGCACTGGCTTCTTGATTCCGCTTTTTCTGACGGTGACGGTTCGCTTAAAGCTTTCAAACACGCTGGCGGTTCTGTTGCTGGTAGTTTAAGCGACGAGTTTGTTTACGGTGTCATGGACTCTACAGCTTCTAGTCCACTTTATTGGCCGCTGCAAGAATTTATTTATGCTGACGGTGAATTGGAACACCCAATTTTGTGGGCTGCTCAACAGGTTCGAGAAACTATGCCAGAGTTTTCTGGTTCTGCACGTCCGCTTCTTTTTACGGGCGAAGCTATGTTTCCTTGGATGTTTGATCAAGAAAAAGCTTTGCAGCCATTCTTGCCAGCAGTTGACTGCTTAATGAGCGACAAGCAGTTTGGCAAGATTTATGATCAAGAGCAGCTTGCTAATAATGAAGTTTCACTACAGTCTGCAGTCTACTTTGATGACATGTATGTTGATTCTGGTCTTCAGTTAGATACGCTTTCTCGTATTGCAAACTCCCATTATTGGACAACGAATGAGTTTGAGCATGATGGTTTGCATGGAAACATTGTTTTCCGTCATCTATTTGATGAGGCTTTAAATCGCGGTGATTTAGAGGGAATTTACAAGAGATAAGCCGTATACAAAGGTAATAATTTTAATATGCGCAATGATTATAGTGCACTCTTTGCTATGCTATACATCTGTTTGCTTAGTAATGAGTGCACTACTGTTTTATCAATGCGCTAAAGGGAGTCATGTATGGGTACTTGTGTATCTGGAACTGTTGGTTTTATAGGCTATGGCAATATGGCACAAGCAATCGCTAAAGGTGCGCTGAATGCAGGAGTATTGCAAGGTGAAAATATTGTTGCGTGCGCGCATAATTTTGAAAAACTCGAGCGTAATACTTCACTAATTGGCGCTCGCGCTATGCGTACTGCTCAAGAAGTGTGTGAAGCAAGTGATGTGATTATTATTGCTGTAAAGCCGTATCAGGTTGCTGAAGTGCTTAAGCCAATTTGTGAAGTTATTAATGAACGAGGTATTGCTGTTATTTCCGTTGCAGCCGGTTGGACGCTTGAGCGTTACATGGAACTGCTTGGCAAGAATGCTCATGTTCAGTGCATTATTCCGAATACTCCTATTGCGGTCTGCCAAGGCGTGACTTTAGCTGAAACTACTCATACGCTTAGTGATAGTCAACTTTCAATGTTTAGTGCTTTATTTGAGCCAATTTCTTTGGTAGAGCGAGTGAATAGTGATCATATGAATATTGCAATGTGTATTTCTAGCTGTGCTCCAGCTTTTACAGCAATGTATATGGAAGCATTGGGCGATGCTGGTGTGAAATATGGTTTGCAACGTGATTGTGCTTACCGTTTGGCTGCAAAAATGATTGAAGGAGTAGGTGCGTTATATATGGATTCGCGCACTCATCCAGGGATTATGAAAGATGCAGTGTGCTCTCCTGGAGGAACAACTATTCGTGGCGTTGCTGAGCTAGAATCTCGCGGATTTAGGGGAGATGTGATTGCTGCAGTTGATGCTATTGAAAATAAATAGTAAATAAAATCAAGTTGTGTCGGCTTTCCCGGCGCTGGTCTAAACTAGGTAAATATGTCTTTAACTATTGGAATTGTTGGATTGCCAAACGTTGGTAAGTCCACTATGTTTAATGCTTTAACCCGCAACAACGTTTTGGCGGAGAATTATCCGTTTGCAACTATTGAGCCTAATACTGGTATTGTTCCGCTTCCGGATTATCGTCTTCCAGTTTTAGCTAAATTAGTTAATACTGAAAAGATTGTTCCAGCAACAGTTACTTTCGTTGATATTGCAGGAATTGTTAAGGGTGCCTCCGAGGGTGAAGGCTTGGGCAATAAGTTCCTTGCTAATATTCGCGAAGCAGACGCTATTTGCGAAGTTGTTCGCGCGTTTAATGACGACGATATTGTGCATGTTAACGGAAAAGTAGATCCTGCTGACGATATTGACACGATTAATACTGAGCTAATTCTTGCCGATATGCAAACTATTGATAATGCTTTGCCAAAGCTTGAAAAAGATTTGCGCGGTAAGAAAGTTACGCAAGAATACGTAGACGCTGTAAATAAAGCTAAGGAAATTCTTGAATCTGGCAAAACTATTGACCAGGCTCATAACGAAAAGCTTATTGATAAAAACGACGTGTATGATTTGCACTTGCTAACTGCTAAGCCATTTATTTACGTGTTTAACGTGGATGATTCGGAGTTGGCTGATGAAGATTTAAAGTCTAAACTTTCTGCATCTGTCGCTCCTGCAAAAGCAATATTCCTTAATGCTCAATTTGAGTCCGAACTTACTGAGCTCGACGAAGCAGATGCTCGTGAAATGCTTGAAGATGCTGGTTTGAAGGAATCTGGTTTGGATCAGCTTGCTCGCGTAGGATTCGATATTTTAGGTCTTCAAACCTATTTAACTGCCGGTGTTAAGGAAGTTCACGCCTGGCAGATTCATAAAGGCTGGACTGCTCCACAAGCTGCTGGTGTGATTCACACTGATTTTGAGCGTGGATTTATTAAGGCAGAAATTGTGTCATATGATGATTTTGTTGCTGCTGAAGGATCTATGGTCAAAATTAAAGAGGAAGGCAAGCTTCGTCTTGAAGGCCGTGATTATGTTATGCAAGACGGCGATATTGTTGAATTTAAGTTCAACGTATGAGATTGTTTGCGAAAATAAAAGCAGTATGATTCATATTTAATATTGCTGAATTAATAAGTGAAAAAATATTGCTTTTTGCGCGTTGCATCTAATAATTTCCTGCTAAACTATTGGATGCAACGCTTTTGCATTTATATAGGAGACATAATGCAGTTTATTCGTAACATAATGAATGACATTAAAAAGTGCATTCGCATTGCTGCGAAAATGCGCAACTGGTGGAGGAGAAGCTCTAAAGCTGCTCGTATTACGTCTTCTGTTTTATTAGCTTCTTTGCTGATTGCATGGTTGTGCTTTATTATTTTCGAAACTGTTAATATGGTTTCTTACTCGTCTAGATACAGCGCAAAATTGCAGAATTCTGTATTAATTCAGCGCGAAAAAAATGCTTATAGTAACAATCTTGGTAATAAAGACAATGAGGTTGCTGATAATAAGTCGTTTGAAAAATATTTCGATAAATATTGCAAACAAAAGTTAGATAAATCAACGGTTAATCATGTTTTTTGGAAACATCCTACTGGTGGTGAATATCCAAATCTTTCAGGGGTTAAAGTTTCTGACTTAAAAGTTAATGTGGACTTAAAAAAGCAACGAGTGCATATTCTTGCCAATGGTAAAACTGTATATACAATGATTATGAGTTCTGGAATGGGTGATTCCACTCCTCATGGTGATTATCACATTAATATGCGCGGAAAACATTTCTTTAATCATGAGGAAAAAGTTGGTGCTGATTATTGGGTTGGTTTTATTGGTGGAGAATACTTATTCCATTCGGTTCCAACGCGCTACAACTTTGGTGAATATATTCCGTCGGAGGGCATGAAACTTGGTAAGCCTGCTTCGCATGGTTGTGTGCGTTTAAGTGTTGCGGATGCCAAATGGTTTTATAAAAATATTCCTGATGGAACGGCTGTGCATATTAGATAGATTTTTCAAGAATACGCGAAAATAAATTATCGAGAATATAAAATGAGGATCTTCAAACGAAGACCCTCATTTGTTAAGCAAAACTATTCTGTAATGTTTTATTTAGAAGAACAGTACTGCAGCTGCATAAGCCAAAGCAACTAAAACAATAGAAGCTAGGAAGCTTGCTGCAAATGCTGCGCGACCTTGCTTGAAAATAGCTCGGAAGTTTACGTTAATTCCAAGTGCAGCCATAGCCATGCCAAGGAAAACGTATCCTGCTTCTACAAGAGTTGATGCGTGTGCCGCTACGAAAGGAACGTAAGTTCCAATAACAGATGCTGCAATAAAGCCAAGCATAAACCATGGGAAGCTAATCTTATGCTTTCCGCCATTTTCAACTTTGCTATGACGAGCATTCCACCAAATTGCAATAAAGATGGAGGCTGGAACGAGCATAAGAACTCGCGAGAGCTTCATGATTGTTGCAACATCGATACTATTGAACGCTCCGCCAGCTGCAACAGCATGTGCAATTTCGTGAAGTGATGCACCTGCTGTAATGCCAAGCTGCTGCTTAGTCATGCCAAAGTTAGGCAGGATGAAAATTTCAGCAAGAGCGTAAATAGTGCCCATAATTGCAACTGTTGCAACAGCCATAACTTCGTTCTGTTCTTTCTCATCTTCCTCTTCTGGAAGAACTGGCATTGAGCCAGAAAGACCCATAACTGCAGCAGCTCCACAAATACTTGTGCCTCCTGCTGTAAGCATTGCAAGCTGAGGATTTACTTTCAAGAGTTTAGCAATGTTATAAGTTACGCAAACCATTATTGCAACTAACACAGCTGCAATAGGCAAGCATTTAATGCCCTTGGTAAACAAATCATGCAAATTCAGCTTAAATCCGAGGAGAATAATACCTAGGCGAAGAAGTTTGTTTGCAATCAAACCAGCAGCGCTTTTAACGCCTGCTCGCCTTGAATCATTATTCATTTTGTACACGTGCAATGGCAGCTGCAGAGCCATGCCAACAAGCAACGCAATAATAAGAGCACCAAGTAATTGGAAACCTGGGTACTGCTTAAGCCAGCTGCCAATAAAGGAAGCTAGAAGTGTCAATACAGCAATAAGAGCCATATCGATGGTGCAGATTTTCTTTTTCCATGTATCAAAGAAATTAACCATTTAGCCAAGTATTCTCCCATAATCGGACAAAAACGAACATAAATTAAAAAAATTAAGCAAATTTTATATAATTTTGCTGCAAATAAACGCGACACGCCGACATAAAATCACATAATCGAACATAATAACTCAATTTATATCGCAGATATCTTTTGCTAGTAAATAATTCCTTGAAAAAATAAATAAAGCTGCGATTATGGTAAACGTATAAAGGAGATTTTATGAACAAGTGCACTGTGAAGATTAAGCGTGTGTATGAAACGATTAGTGAAGATGATGGTGTGAGAGTCTTGGTTGATAGACTTTGGCCGCGTGGTATAAGCAAAGAATATGCTCATATTGATAAATGGCTTAAAGATATTGCTCCTACTTCGCAGTTACGCAAGTGGTTTAATCATGACCCGGAGCATTTTGAAGAATTTTCACATCGTTATGTTGAAGAACTTGATTCAAATCATGAAGCTGTTGGTGTGATTATGGATTTGTTTAATAAGTATCAAACTATAACTTTGTTGTATGCTGCAAAAAATCCAAAAGTAAATCACGCATTAGTTTTGCAAGAATATTTACAAAAATTACTTGCTTGAGTATGTGTTTACTAATTTTGCGATTGTTTAACTTTGCCTAACTTTAATTATTTTATAAACATAAGTTAGTAAGTATCAACTTTAGTTGGTGTTCATTGCATTCTTTTCAACACGCCGACCTTGCTTGATATTCCAACAAAAATAAAAAACAAAACTGTAATTTTTTTCTTATGCTCGACACTTTCGTTTTGCGACATTAGAATGTCCCTTTGGCATATGGGTCGGTGGTGCAATGGACCTCCCAGAAGCTGCCATCCCAGCGCTCAATGAGTGCTTGTTTTTTTAGCGACACTTGTTTTACACAACATTTTGCATAGCTTGTTTTTGCAAGGAGAAGAAATGAATTCATTATTCACGTGGCAGCTTCACGGTAATGGCAAAACGTTAAAGCCTGGTGAAGTTGTAGAGCCAGACGAGCGTTTGACTTGGACTCGTACTGCTGGAATTGGTGCTCAGCATGTTATTGCAATGTTTGGTGCTACGTTCTTGGTGCCTATTCTTACGGGCTTTGATCCATCAACAACATTGATGTTCACTGCTATTTCTACAGCACTGTTCTTACTTATTAACGCAAATAAGCTTCCTAGTTATCTGGGAAGCTCTTTTGGTCTTATAGCACCTGTTATGGCTGTAACAACAGCTCATAAAGGTATTGCAGTTGCAAGCTTTGGCATTATGTGCACAGGTTTGCTTCTTGCTCTTATAGGTGTGCTTGTACATTTTGCAGGAGCTAAGTGGATTGACATTATTATGCCACCTGTCGTAAACGGTGCAATCGTTGCAATTATTGGTTTTAATTTAGGACCTGCAGTTTGGACTAACTTCCAGAAAGCTCCAGATACAGCTCTTGTGACATTAGTTGCTGTAATGCTTATTGCTGTAGTATTTCGCGGTCTTCTTGGTCGTTTAAATATTCTTTTAGGTGTTCTCGTTGGTTACGCTTATGCATGCTTCCAAGGTCAAGTCGATTTTAAAAAGATTGAAGAAGCTTCTTGGATTGGTTTTCCTAAATTCCACACGCCACAAGTTGATTTCTCTGTTCTACTTATGTTCTTGCCGGTAGTACTTGTTCTCATTGCAGAAAATGTTGGTCACGTAAAGTCTGTAGCTCAAATGACTGGTCGCGACTATGACTCTAAGATTGGAACTGCATTATTCGCAGATGGTTTTGGTACAGCTATTGCTGGTTTATTTGGCGGCTGTGGTACCACCACGTACGGTGAAAATATCGGTGTTATGGCTGCAACAAAGGTTTATTCTACTGCAGCTTATTGGTGTGCTGCAGCTTTTGCTTTTATATTGAGCCTTTGCCCAAAGTTTGGCGCTGTTGTAAATTCAATCCCAGCTGGTGTTCTTGGTGGCGTGACCACTTTGCTTTACGGCATGATTGGCATGATTGGCGTAAGAATCTGGGTAGAAAACAAAGTTAACTTCGATAAGCCAGTGAATATTATGATTGCTGCAATCGTTATGATTATTGGTATTGCTAACTTCCAGTTTGCTATTTCTGGAATTCAGTTCAACGGTATTGCAATCGGAACCGTTGTGGTGTTGGTTGTATACCACTTACTGAAGGCTATTGGAAAGCTTACTGGTACGATTGCTAAAGATGATCCTGATGTTGCCTAGCTTAAATACTCCAATTTGATTTAATTTAATCGCTTTAAGCGCGTTCGCATTAACTTGCGGGTGCGCTTTTTGTAATTAATTTTGATTACATAATATATAGATTGGGAATAATTAGTATAGTATCATTAACCTTATGTTGAAGCTCATCATAGAAGTAATTATTGGCATTATGTGGGTTGTTGCTGGTGCATATATGGCTAAAAATAATAAAAATAGTAAGAGCAGTGCGAGCAATAAAAGTAACAAAAATGTACAGACTATATTCTCAATGATGATGAGAAAGATAACAACAATAAGCTTAAGAATGAAAGAAATTGTTCTATGAAAGTTAATCTGAATTTTGCAAAATTTACTTATACTGCAAAAAAGTGGAGGTGGATTCTTGCGATAGTAGTGTTAATTGTCGCGTTTGCTGTAGCTGCAATATTTGCTCTCGCAAGGTTCATAACTGATTGCATGTGGTATTCGCAGCTTGGATTTGAAAGTGTTATTTGGATTCAGCTTGCAGCAAAAGTGGGCGTTTGGGTGCTTTATGCAATATTAATGTCTGCTTTTGGATACTTGTCTGCAGCTTTGGCAATAAAAGCGCGTCCAAGCAATGCAGATGGAACTTATATTCGAATTAAAGGCAATGTTATTGATTTAAAGCAGGGAATTAGTTCAAAGCTTGCTTTGCATGTTGCAGGAATTTTTTCATTGATTGTAGGCGCAGTATTTGGATTTAAATTCTACAATCATTGGGCGCAAATTTTGTTAATGTTTAACGCCCAACCTTTTGGCATTAAAGATCCGCAATTTGGAATTGACAATGGCTTCTATGTATTTGTGCTTCCAGGATTAAGGTTATTTATAAGCGCATTTGTGCTTTTATTGGTAATATCTCTTGTTTTCTCTATTATTACGCACATTCTTATGGGAGCAATTCGTTTTAGTATGCCTATCGATGGTAAAGGCATATTAAGTATTACAAAACGAGCACGTAGACAAATTTCTGTATGGTTTATGCTTGTGATTTTGACATGGGCACTTCAACAGATTTTAGACATGTTCGCTTTAGTAACTCTTGATGGATCTCGAATTACAGGCGGCTCATACACTGACATGAATGCTGGTGTTCCTGGAAGCATAGCAATGGCAGTGATAACAGTGTTAGTTGGTTCTGTTATTGCATTTTGGTTTATGAAATCTCATGCTTTATCTGTAGAAGCACCAATTTCAGTGCGTTTTAAAACAGCAATTAAGGCATGGAAAACACCAATTATTGCTTTAGCTTTTATGATTGTTTGCTCAATTGTTATATCTTTCGCTTGGCCGGCACTTGTGCAGCGATTTAAAGTTGCTCCTAATGCTCAGGAATTGGAAGCTACTTATATTCAGCGTAATATCGATGCAACAAAGTTTGCTTACGGGCTAAATAACGTAAAGAAAGAATCGTATAACGCTACTTCTAAAGGTAAATCAGGTGCATTATCAAAAGAAGCAGAGTCAACTGCGCAAATTCGTTTGTTAGATCCACAAGTTACGTCTCCAACGTTCCGTCAATTGCAGCAATCGAAGCAATATTACACTTTCGCAGATACGCTTTCAGTTGATAAATACGATATTGACGGTGTAAGTCAAGATACGGTTATTGCTGCGCGCGAGCTTGATTTAGCTGGCAACGATAATCGAAACTGGGTTAATGATCATACAGTTTATACGCATGGCTATGGAATTGTTGCAGCTTACGGAAATAAAGTAACAACAGATGGACAGCCACAATTTATGGAGTATGGTATTCCTGCTCAAGGCAAACTTACTAAGTCACAAAAGTATGAACCGCGTATTTACTTCTCACCAAATGCTCCTGAGTATTCTATCGTTGGTTCTCCAAAAGGGACATCTCCATGGGAGTTTGATTATCCGACTGGCTCTCAAGGTGCTTTAACTACTTTCAAAGGCAATGGTGGTCCAAGTTTAGGAAACTTCTTCTCTAAACTTTTGCATGCAATTAGATTTGAGTCTGATCAGATTCTTTTTTCTGACCGTGTGACTTCTGAATCTCAAATTTTGTATGATCGTGATCCTAAGACACGCGTGTCTAAGGTTGCTCCTTACTTAACTTTGGATGGTCGAGTTTATCCTGCAGTAGTAGATGGTCGCGTTAAGTGGATTGTTGATGGCTATACTACTTCTGATTCTTACCCTTATTCTCAAATGACTGATTTTGGTAAGGTAACTCAAGATTCCACAACAACAACTTCTCATTCTATTAAAGGGTTGACAAATCAGCGCGCAAACTACATTCGTAATTCTGTGAAAGCTACAGTTGATGCTTATGATGGATCTGTTGATTTGTATGTGTGGGATACGAAAGACCCTGTGATTAAAGCATGGCGTTCAATTTTCCCAGGTCATTATCATGACATTTCTAAGATTTCTGGCGATTTGATGAAGCATTTGCGTTACCCAGAAAGCTTGTTTAAAGTTCAACGTCACTTATTAGCAAAGTATCACGTCGATACAGCAAGCCAATTCTTCTCTGGAGAAGACTTCTGGCAGATTCCTGTTGATCCAACTGAATCTCAAAAAGCACAAAAAGAAGATATTTTGCAACCTCCATACTATTTGACTTTGCAAACTGGAGACGCAAAGAAACCAGTATTTTCGCTTGTTTCTACTTATATTCCGGCAGGTAAAAGTACTCGCGAAATATTAACTGGTTTCTTGTCTGTTGATTCAGATGCGGGGGATACTCCTGGAAAGATTGGTCCAAATTACGGTAAGATTCGTTTGCAAGAATTACCTAAGATATCTAATGTTCCAGGACCTGGTCAAGCTCAGAATAATTTCAACGCTAATGCAAATGTTTCTAAAGAATTGAATTTGCTTGAATCCGGTTCTACTAAAGTTAAGCGCGGCAATTTGATTACATTGCCTCTTGGCGGTGGGCTGGTTTATGTAGAGCCTGTTTATGTGCAATCTAGCGGTTCTACTAGCTATCCTTTGCTTAAGAAGGTGTTAGTTGCGTTTGGAGATCAAGTTGGATTTGCAGATACGTTAGATGAAGCACTTAATCAAGTATTTGGCGGAAACTCGGGCGCTTTGGCTGGAGATGCTTCTAATAATTCTTCTTCAAACAATGCTGCTGAAAATAATGAATCTAAGGATGCTGATTCTAAAGAAGGTACTTCTAAGGAAAATGAGTCTACGAATTCAGAAAAATCTCATTCTATGAGCCAAAAAGCTAAAGAAGCACTTAAACGTGCGGCTCAAGCATTAAAAGATTCTGATTCTGCTATGCGATCCGGAAACTGGGAAGCTTACGGAAAGGCACAAAAAGAGTTGAGCGATGCTATTAATGAAGCAATGAAAGAAGAATCAGGTAAGTAAGTAGGTTTTCGTTAATATATCAGTTTGTGAGTTACAAAAGTAGCGAATGTTACGTTATTTTCGTTACTTTTGTAGCTCACATGGGCTATTTTAATTCATTTCACAATTGGTTATCTGGATCCTCATCTTCGTCTGCTGAGCCAAGCAGAATTCTTTCACAAGCATTAACAATGCACATAAGAAGCGCAGTAAGAATTATTATTACTATTGTTGCAGAAAAAATAAGTGGTGTTCTAAATGAGTTATAAGCGAATTGAAGCCAAATTCCTAGCCCATCTTTGGCTCCCAAATATTCTGCAGTTGAAGCAGTTCCAAAAACATAAGCTGCACTAATGCGTATGCCACCAAAAATTTGGCGAGCTGCAACCCTTAATTTAACATGCCACAAAGTCCAAGTTCTACTTGCTCCACAAGTTAAAGCAACATCTGTATAAAAACTTGGAACAGCGTCAAGACCTCGTATAGTTTGCACAGCAATAGGGAACATGCTGAAAACCATTACTATTACAATTTTTCCAGATATTTCAAAACCAAACCAAATCAAAAAAATTGGCGCAATAGAAATTAATGGCATAGTTTGCGCTGCGCATAAAAGCGGGAATAAAGCAGATTTAACAAGCTTACAAACATGGAAAATAACACCTAAAAGAATTCCAACTACTATTGCAATAGAAAAACCGATAACTGTTTCTTGTGTTGTAATTAATGCTGCAGGTAATAGAGTTGGCAAAGAGTCAGCTGTTGATTGAGCAATTGAAGATGGTGTTGGAATCAAATTTTCCGAAATTTTATAATAGTCGCATGCATACTGCCAAAAAACAAGTAAAACTATTACAGAAAATACAGTTGGCAGGTATTTAATTAGCATACGTTTAAAACGCGATTGCGTCATGAAAACTCGATTCCTTTCTTTAAACGACTTCGATTGCTGCCCCAATCGAATTATTTAAAACTACAAATAGCATGTACATTCTATTAGAAACGCACAACTTCTGTGAGTTTAATAGTGTACGAGATTTTTTTTATTTGTCTATTTAATCATGCATAATCTAAATGTTTCGTGAGTCAATGTGTGGCAAACTGTAGCAGGTTGAATCTGCGCAGGGGCATTGAACGGCGCGGGCTAGGTCCTTTGTTACCGTTTTCTGCCGAGTTCGTGTCACTTTCCCAGAAGAACGGTACAAGAAACAAAGTAGGGAACTCATGAATATGCGTATTGTAAAGCGTACTCTTGCGTTTGTTCTTTCTGCGTGCTGCGTATTTTCTTTCTCGGCATGTGGATCTGCAAGTAGTAGTAAGAATGCAAATCTTCGTAAAGTGTCGTTTATGCTATTTTGGGCACCGGATACTAATCATATTGGTATTTATGTTGCTAAGCATAAAGGATGGTTTAAAGATGCTGGATTAGATGTCAATATACTTGCTGTTGCTCAGACTGGTTCGGAACACGCAGTTGATAGTGGTGTTGCTGATTTTGCTCTTAGTACTTTGACAAATGCTGCTGATTTTTCAACAAAGGGAGCAAATCTTGAGCAAGTTATGCAAGTTCAGCAAAAGCCAAGTGCTATTTGGTGTTCACTTGCTTCGAACAATAAAATTCATTCTCCAAAAGATTTTGATGGTCGTACTTTTGCAACTTTTGGTTCAGCTGAAGGTGATGCTGTAATTCGTAGGATGATTCAACACGATGGTGGTCAAGGTAAGTTCGACAAAGTGACTGTTGGAACTTCAACTTTTAGAACTCTTGAATCTGGCAAAGCTGATTTTGGTGGTTTTTACGGCACTTGGGAAGGTGTACAGTCTGAAATGTTTGGACCAAAGCTTCGCTGCTTCATGGAGGGCGACTACGGTGTACCAGGTCAGCCAGATACTATTGGAATAATCGCAAATAAGCGTACTGTAGCTAAAGACCCTAAGCTTGTTCGAGCATTTGTTAAAGCTGCAAAGCGCGGATATGAGTATGCTTATGAACATCCTGATGAGGCTTCTGAAATTCTTGTGAAAGAAGCAAAAGATGCTAATCTCGACATAAAGTTTGTTCAGCGTAGCATGAAGATGATTGTTGACGGTCAATATTGGGGCAATCGCGCGGATATTAAGAGCGGAAAATTTGTGTTCGGAACCACTGATGTTAAAGGCGCTCAAGCTTACTTTAACTTCTTAAGTAAGGAAGGTGCTTACACTGATTCTAAAGGCAAAGTAACTCATAAAACTCCGCAAGCAAAAGAATTGTCTACTGACGAATTTTTGAAATAAATAACATAATGACTTGAGTCTTGATAGAATAGGCTGAAGTATATAAGGGCGTATCGAGTAGTTGTAATTTTACGTTCAGCTACAATCGATGCGCCCGTTTTGTTGTTTTGCTAAATATTTGAATGGGGAGTGGTCTGCCATGGCATCGGATTTTTGGCTTATTGCTGGCTTGGGAAATCCTGGTACAAAATATGAGGGTACTAGACACAACATGGGTTTTATGGTTGCAGACGTTTTGGCACAACGTTGGTCAGTATCTCTTTCGGATCACAAAGGTTTAGCTAAACTTGGCAAAGGTGTTATGAATCTTGATGGTCGCGTAGCAAAGTTTTTCCTTGCTAAACCGTTGACTTTTATGAACGATTCTGGTGCTGCAGTATCTTCTATAAGCTCCTATTATCAAATAGAACCGGATCATATTGTGATAATTCACGATGATATGGATTTAGATTTTGGGCGCATTAAAGTAAAAGCAGGAGGCTCTGCTGGAGGACATAACGGTATTCGTTCTATCGATCGCTCTCTTGGTACTCCTCAATATTCTCGAGTGAGAATGGGTGTTGGTCATGCGCAGCGTGGTGCTCACGCGCACGATAATACCGTCAATTGGGTTCTTGGAGGTTTTGCTGCAGCTCAAAAATCCGATCTTCCAAACTTTTTAGCAGATGGTGCTGATGCTGCAGAAAGTATTATTTTCCATGGATTAGCAGCAACGCAGGAGAAGTTTAATGGCCGCTGATAGCAGGTCTAATACCAGAAACAACAAGAATGATAATACTGATGATATTTCAGTAATAAGCTTGAGAGATATTCTTAATGATTTATCAACTAAGGATTCACTTTTTAAAGCTTTATCTGAATATGATCTTGATGCGATATCTGATTATTGTTGCGAAAGTGCAAATAAAAATCGTAAAGATTTAGATTCAATAAGTGAAGATTTAACAATTTCTTCTCCTATTGGAATTCGTTCTGCTATTGTTGCTGCATTAGCTAAGAAAAAGCCAGTTGTTGTTATTGTTCCATCGAGTAGAGATGCTGAAGATTTTATTGCGTCTGTGCGTGATTGGTACGATGGTGATGCTCAAGACGTTGCTAAATTAGAAGCGTGGGAAACGTTACCTCATGAAAGGCTTTCGCCTAGGGCAGATACTGTTGCTAGCAGGATTGCAGTGTTTCGTAGGCTTTGTCATCCTGAAAATAACACATCACTTTTTGGTCCGATTCGCGTGTTGGTTATGCCTGTGCGATCGCTTATTCAGCCTGTAGTTGAAGGCATTGGTGATATAGATCCTCTGTTATTTGAGTGCGGAAAAGAATTAACTCTTGAATATGCTGTGAAACGTTTGGTAGAAAACGCATATACTCGTGTTGATTTGGTGATGGAACGTGGAGAGTTTGCTGTTCGTGGTGGAATTATTGACGTTTTTGCGCCAACGATGACACATCCTGTGAGAATTGAATTTTTTGGTGATGAAATTGATACTATAAAGCAATTTCATGCTTCTGATCAGCGTACTTATGGCAATAATATTTCAAGCATTTGGGCTACGCCTTGCCGTGAGCTTCAGATTACAGAAAAAATTTGCAAGCGCGCGCGTTCTCTTATTGGCGCAATTCCAAATGCTGACGATATGCTTGAATCAATCGCAAATTCTATACCTGTAGAAGGTATGGAGTCCTTGTTGCCTGCACTAGTGGATCGCATGGAATCAGTGCAAAATATGCTTCCGAAGGAATCTGTTATTATTCTATCTGATCCCGAAAAATGCCGTAGAGCTGCAGATGACGTAACTGCTACAGCTAACGAATTCTTAGCAGCTAGTTGGCATGTTGCTGCTTCTGGACACGGTTCTGGAGCTCCAATAACATTCGATCAAGCTAATTTCTTGGATTTTGATGAAACGATTTCATCGTTAGAATTGTCTAATCATGATGTATGGAAATTAACATCTTTTGGTGTTGACAATCAAATTTATGGAAATATTGCTTTGCCAGCATCGGCGCCACAAGAGTTTCGAGGAGATGAATCGAAAGTTTCTGGTGGTATCACTTCTCTTGTCGACAATGGTTTTGCTGTAACTATTACTGCAGCGGCTTCTGGTACTCTTGCACGCTTGAGACGCGCTATATATGCGACTGGTGTACATGAATTTACTACAGTGCGCTCAAGTATTTCGGATGGCTTCATTGACAATGCTGCGCGTATTGCGATTCTTACAGAGCGTGATCTGACAGGTAAATCTTCTGCATCAGCTCAACTAAAAACTCCAAAACGCAGGCGCAAAGCAATCGACCTAATGGAACTAAAGCCTGGTGATTTCGTGGTGCACGAGCAGCATGGTATTGGACGTTTTGTTGGTATGAAACAACGTAATATTGCTGTTTCGGGTGGTAGTGCAACTCGCGAATATTTAGTAATTGAATATGCTCCTAGCAAACGTAATGCTCCTAACGATAAGCTGTTTATTCCAACAGATCAGCTTGATTTAGTGAGTAAATATATTGGTGCAGAAATACCAAAGCTTAACAAGCTCGGCGGTTCCGACTGGGCTCAAACTAAAGCAAAAGCTAAAAAGCATGTTCATGAAATTGCTGAAAATCTTATTAAACTTTATTCAGCAAGGCAGCAATCTCGCGGATTTGCATTTAGTAAAGATACACCTTGGCAAAAAGAGTTGGAAGACGCATTTCCTTATCAAGAAACTGCTGATCAGCTTACAACTATTGACGAAGTAAAAGCAGATATGGAAAAGCCAATCCCAATGGATCGCTTAATTTGTGGAGATGTTGGTTTTGGTAAAACTGAAATTGCGTTACGTGCAGCTTTCAAAGCAGTGCAAGATTCTAAGCAAGTTGTTGTTTTAGTTCCAACGACCTTGCTTGTTCAACAGCATTACGAGACTTTTACAAATCGATTTGAAGGATTCCCAGTAAAAGTTGCTGCAATGAGTAGATTCCAAACTTCTAAAGAGATTGAAGAAACTTTAGCTGGATTGCAAGATGGAAGCATTGACGTTGTTATTGGAACGCATAAGCTTTTGAATCCTAGTATAAAGTTCAAAGATTTAGGTTTGGTTATTATTGACGAAGAGCAGCGTTTTGGTGTGGAACATAAGGAAACGCTCAAAGCTTTGCGCACAAACGTTGACGTATTAAGTCTTTCGGCAACGCCAATTCCTAGAACTCTTGAAATGGCTGTAACTGGTATTCGTGAAATGTCTACTCTCGCAACTCCTCCAGAAGATAGGCTTCCAGTGCTTACATACGTTGGTGCGTATGATAATTCTCAAGTTGCTGCGTGCATTAAGCGTGAATTGTTACGTGGCGGTCAAGTTTTTTACGTCCATAATCGTGTTGAAGATATTAGTTCTGTTGCAAGTAAGATTCAGGAGCTTGTGCCAGATGTCCGTGTTGCTATTGCTCATGGAAAAATGGGCGAGAAGCAGCTCGATGCTGTTATTCGTGATTTTTGGCATAGAGATATTGATGTGCTTGTTTGTACAACGATTATTGAAACAGGTCTTGATATTTCTAATGCGAATACACTTATTGTCGACCATGCAGATAGATTCGGTTTAAGCCAGTTGCATCAGTTGCGCGGTCGAGTAGGTAGAGGTCATGAGCGTGCTTACGCTTACTTCTTGTATGATCCTTCAAAGCCTATGACGCAACAATCTCACGATAGACTCTCAACAATTGCTCAGCATACTGCACTTGGTTCTGGTTTTGATGTTGCGATGAAAGATTTGGAATTGCGCGGAACTGGAAATTTGCTTGGAGATGAGCAAAGTGGCCACATTGAGGGTGTTGGATTTGATTTGTATGTTCGTATGGTTTCTGAAGCTGTTGAAAAATATAAGGAACCTGAAAGAGTTGAGCCTGTTTGTGTAACTATTGATCTTCCTGTTGAGGCTTCTCTTCCAGTTGATTATATTGCTTCTGACAAGCTTCGTTTGGAAGCGTACCGGAAGCTTGCTGCTGCTAAGGATAATAGTGATTTGCGAGAACTTCACGATGAGCTTCTTGATCGCTTTGGTAATCCGCCTGAAGAATTTGAGTCTTTGTGTGATGTTGCTCGTTTGCGTTTTAAAGCACGCGAGATTGGTATTACGCAAATCAGCTCTCAAGGAAAATCAGTGCGAGTTGTTGGCGTCGATCCAAAAGAGTCTGTGATGATGCGTTTGAAGCGTATTTATAGAGGATTGCAGTATCGTCCTCTTACTCATATGCTTATTGTTCCAGCTCCTTTTGAATCTTCACTCGGGTCTGGTTCAATGAGTGAATCAGATATTCTTAAGTGGTCTAAGCAATTACTTGAAGACTTAGCGTGGTGATTTGTAATATCTGTTGCAATATAAGTGTTAAAAATATTTATTGCAATGCCATGCGTAGTTCATCTTCTATTTCAACGTGATTATTTGGACGCTTTTGTGTATCAAGTTGGCTTCGATTAATATTCCAGTTTTTCTCGATGATTCCGTCTTTGATCATAAGAATTCTGTCAGAAAGTCTTACTGCTTCGGAAATATCGTGCGTGACCATTATTGTGGTCCAACCATGTTTCTGTCTTAGATTATCAAGCAAATCTTGCATGTCTAAACGAGTTAAAGCGTCTAATGCTCCGAAAGGCTCGTCTAAAAGTAGTAATTCAGGATTATGAACTAAAGCTCTAGCTAATGAGACTCGTTGGGCTTGACCACCTGAAAGTTCTGATGGCCATTTCGAACCATAATTATTAAGTTGCATATCGTTAAGAGCTTTTTCTGCAATAGATTTTAGTTCTGATTTGTTTCCTTGCATGCCGAAAACTACGTTCTTACTTACTGTTAGCCATGGTATTAATCTTGCATCTTGGAAACCTATTGCTTGATGTTGTGTGACGTTTATTGTTCCAGAATCAGGTTTGATTAATCCTGAAATAACTTTAAGAAGAGTGGTTTTTCCGCATCCTGAGCGTCCTATTAGAGATACGAATTCGCCTTTTTTAATATTTAGATTTATATCTCGTAATATTTTAGCGTTATTTTTAAAAGTCGCGCCAATATGTTCTAGAGTAACGCAGTAAGAGTTATCTTTAGTCGCATAGTTTTCTTCTATTTGAGTGTTCATATTTACTCCTACTGCGTTGCTCTAAATCATGTTTATATAATCTTGTTATATAACTTTGTTTTAATTTTGATTAATCAGTTATATGTTATTTTATTTTGATATTTAATTTTGTTTTTTATGAATATGTGTTTTATAGATAAATGAATTAATTTACTTTGTGCAATCCATTACAGAATCTTTCAAATTCTTTGGAGCTTGCTTAATTAAACCATATTTCACGTATTCTTTAGCCTGAGTTTCCATCATTTTCAAACCTTTTTCATCGATTGGACGAATAGTTGGATTGTCAAACTTTTCAATTTGCTTAATAATAGTTTCGCTTGCTCCGAGCTGCTTGTAAGCGTTTCCAATAACATTGTTTTCTTTATGAGACTTTTCTGCTTCGCGAACAAGAGCCTTGTACATCTTCTTAACAAGATCTGGATGCTTTTTGGCAAAGCTCTTAGAAACAATGTGAATAGTAACGTTCATATTGCCGTACTTTTTAGCATTTACAAGCAATTTTGCGCCTGGAGTTGTCATTGCTGCAGCAAGATTCTGATCGAATGAGGAAATTGCGTCAATCTGTCCAGAAGTAAATGCTGCCTGGAAGTTCTTAGGGCTCATCTCAACTTTGTTAACTTTAGAAACGTCTAAACCGCTTTTATCAAATGCGCGGTGAAGCATGTAATCGCCAGTATCACCGTTGTGAATAATAGCAACTTTCTTTCCGTATAAGTCTTTTAGTGTTTTCACGCCGCTTTTTGCGGATGCAACGATTCCTTGAGAATCACCATTGTAATATTCGAGCGCAAAAGCTACCCATGGTTGTCCTTCAGCAATCAAATCAATGAAGCGTCCGGTTCCAGTAGTTGTAGCATCTGCATTTCCGCTCATAACAGCAGTAAGACCATCAACTGGAGTGTAAGGACCAGTGTAAACTACTTTAGATTTACCAAATTCTTCTTGAAGGAATTTCTCATTTTTCAAAGTAGTTAAATAATTTGCTGTAGAAAGATAAGCAACTCTCATAGTTCCAGCATCTTCTTTTGAAGAAGCGTTTGATGATTTTTGTGAGCTTCCGCAAGCTGCAAGAGATACAGTTGCACAAGCAGCGCAGATTAATGCAATAATGCTCTTTTTAGAAAATCGCATTTTTAAATTAGCCATGATATATAGTTCCTTTTGTTTGTTGTTTTGTTTGTTGTTTTGTTTATCTGTTGTTTGTTTGGTTGTTATTATTTGGTTGTTGATTCTAAATATTGACTGATTCTTAAAAAGCAATTTAATGCATTTTAAAAAGTAGTTAACTTTAGAAAAATGTTGATACTACTAGATTATTGGCGTGATTTTCTATCTAATCTGCGTTCGGGTATAAGAAGATACTCTAATATGTTTGCAGTAAGCTCAGATCCAAGACCTGCAATTGCGTACATAATAACGCATGCCATCATTTGATCTGGCCTAAAGAATTCTTGCGCTCTTGAAAGAATGTATCCAATTCCAATAGAAGAATTGACTGTTTCGCAAGTCACTAATGCAACCCATGCTACAGATATTGCAAATCGCAAACCTGTCATAAAACTTGGAAGTGTACCGCGAAGCAAAATAGATATAAAAATAGTAGATTTTTTAACGTGATAAACCTGCGCTAATTCGAGAAGTTTCGGATCAATATTACGCACTCCGTCGCGAATATTAACGTACATAGGTCCAAAAACGCCAACAGCTATAAGCGCTATTTTCATCGTTTCATCTATTCCGAGGAAAATTATTAATATTGGAGCTAAAGCCGGGAATGGAATTGACCTCAACATGTGGCTTGGTTTATCAACTACAATATTGCCAAGCTTACTGCCTCCCGCAAGTACGCCTGCAGGAACAGCAAAAATAATTCCTAACAAAAGTCCTAAAAGAACTCGTAAAATACTTATTCCTAAGGATTTTAATAATATGCCTTCGTTGTTTAAATCAATAAAAGCTTGTATTACTTCATATGGGGATGGCAAAGAACGGTCTTCGGTTGGAGAAAGAGTTGTGAAAAACCACAAAACCAAAATGAGGATAGTTGAAATCCACACTTTACATGAAGATACCGCTTTAAATGCAATCTTCAATATGTTCTTCGCTTTATTAGGCGAACTGTAAGTCATGCGACAATCCCTTCGATAGTTTTAGCTATATCAGGTTCAACGAGTGTATTCTCAGCGCAACACTATATGTATTGTTGTTTGGCACGATGTAGTTGCGCACCCCGTGTCTGAGGTCATTATCACTTAAGGGTATGGACAAGTATATTTTAAATCGATATTTATAAACAATATTGCTTAAAAATATACAATTGGCTCATATGACTCGAGTTGAATCAAAATATTGTGAACGTTCACGGCATAAATACGCTGGTACTCAATATAACGTCCATAAAACGCACTAATCTTAAAAGAGTCATCACAACCCATAGGTATAAAGGAGTAGTTGTGGCAGCTATTGAAAGCGTATATGCACGCGAAATTTTGGATTCTCGTGGAAATCCTACTGTTCAGGTTTATTTGGAGACCGAAGATGGCGCTCAGGGTATTGGTTTAGTGCCTTCTGGTGCTTCTACTGGTGAGGCTGAAGCTTGGGAACGTCGCGATGGCGACAAGTCCCGTTATCAAGGCAAGGGCACGTTGGAAGCTGTTAAGGCTGTCAACGAGGTAATTGCACCTAAGGTTATTGGCATGGATGCCACCGATCAGCGCGCTCTTGATGAGACGATGATTGAGCTTGATGGCACGCCAAACAAGGGCAAGCTTGGTGCTAACGCAATTCTCGGCGTTTCCCTCGCTGCTCTCTACGCTGCTGCTGAATCCGCTCAGCTTCCGTTGTACCGCTACATTGGCGGCACCAATGGTCACATTCTTCCAGTTCCAAACATGAACATCATGAACGGTGGTGCTCACGCTGATTTCGCAACCGATATTCAGGAGTACATGATTTCTCCTTACGGTTTCGCAACCTACAGCGATGCTTTGCGCGCTGGTGTTGAGGTTTATCACACCTTGAAGAATGTTTTGAAGAAGGAAGGCTTGGCTACTGGTCTTGGCGACGAAGGTGGCTTCGCTCCAAAGATGAAGTCCAATGAGGATTCCTTGAAGTACATCATGGATGCAATTGCAGCCGCTGGCTACGAGCCAGGCAAGCAGATTGGTATTTCTCTTGACGTTGCTTCTTCTGAGTTCTACAACAAGGAAACTGGTAAGTATCGTTTCGATGGCGAAGAGCGCGAATCTGCTTACATGCTTGATTACTACGAGAAGCTCATCAACGAGTATCCAATCGTTTCCATTGAAGATCCATTCCAGGAAGAAGGATGGGATGATTGGGCAGAAATCACCAAGCGTCTTGGTGATCGTTTGCAGTTCGTTGGCGATGACTTGCTTGTCACCAATCCAAAGCGTTTGGCTAAGGGTATTGAGCTTGGTGCAGCTAACTCCTTGCTCGTGAAGTTGAACCAGATTGGTTCCGTTACCGAGACTCTCGACGCTATTGAGCTTGCAACCAAGAATGGCTTCACTTCCATGGTTTCTCACCGTTCTGGCGAAACCCCAGATACCACCATTTCTGATCTTGCTGTTGCTAAGAACACCGGCCAAATCAAGACTGGTGCTCCTGCTCGTGGCGAGCGTATTGCTAAGTACAACCGCTTACTTGAGATTGAGGAAGAGCTTGGTTCTACTGCTCAATATGCTGGTTACAGCGCATTCAAGGCTTGCAAGAAGTATATGAAGTAATATGCTAGAGCTTTTATAAGTTCTACGTAAGTCTTGTTTAAGATCTAGACTGTAGCATAAATCGGTCAGTCGCATTCGTGCGATTGGCCGTTTTTCGTATATTTTAGCGATTTTTTGAAAAAATATATAAATTTTTCTAACATTACTTTTATTCTCATCAAAATAGTGCTATTTTTTATGGAAAACTAAAAACGGAAGGAGATGTTTCATATGAGAAAAGTCGCAGTTATAGGCATGGGAAACGTTGGTGCAGCAGTAGCGCATCAACTTGTTGTTGGCGGTCACGCTGATGATTTGTACCTTTATGATACAAACGAGGCAAAGGTGAATGCCGACGCATTGGATTTTGAAGATTCAATGGATAATGTGCCTTTTAATGTTAATATTACGGTTAATGATTATGAAGCATTAAAAGACGTAGAGGTAATCGTAAGCGCCTTGGGTCACATAAAGCTTTTGGACGTTCCTCATCCAGATCGTTTTGCAGAGCTTAAGTATAATCGTAAGGAAGTTGCAGAAGTTGGTGCAAAGATTAAGGCTTCTGGATTCCACGGTGTTTTGATTGACATAACAAATCCTTGCGACGCTATTTGCCAGCTTTACAAGGAAGCTACTGGTCTTCCTTACGAAAAGATTATTGGAACTGGCACTTTGCTTGACTCTGCGCGCTTGCATCGTGCAGTAGGCAAGTTCTTTGGCGTGCATCCAAAGGCTGTTAAGGGATATAGCTTAGGAGAGCATGGTGATTCGCAATTTGTTGCGTGGTCCACAGTTAAAGTCTTTGAGCAGCCTATAACAGAGCTTATTAAAGAAAAGAACATGGATTTAGACGCTATTGATGAGGAAACTCGCGAAGGCGGATTTACAGTGTTCTACGGAAAGAAGTACACAAACTACGGTATTGGTGCTGCTGCAGTTCGTTTAGTGGATGCAGTTCTTTCAGATTCTAAAGAGCAAATGCCTGTTTCTAACTATCGCGAAGAATACCATTCTTATCTTTCTTACCCAGCAATTGTTGGTAGAGAAGGAATTGTTAAGCAATGCCAACTTGACTTGACTGAAGAAGAGTTGCAAAAGTTGCAGCATTCTGCAGATACAATTTTGAGTAAAGCTCAAGCAGAATAGATAAGTCAAAAAATAAAATAACTAAAAAATACTACTTTTGAATCTAAAATATTTTACAGATTTTAGATAAAAGCGTATTGGAAAATGTCGTTGTAGGTTTGATTGCTCTTCAAGAGTATTGAATTTACAGCGACATTTTTGTTATAAAAATTTTTGATATTAGCTTATTTATTATTTGAATTTATAAAGTTGGCTAGTCCTAACTGTTCATGATATATACTTTTAACTATAAATTGAATTATTTTTTTGGGGGGAAATATGATTTCTAGTGCATACATAAGTGTTGGAAGTAATATAGGTGATAGATTACTTAATTTGCGTCAAGCTGTTTCGCTATTGAAGCAAAATTCGCATATAAGCAATATTATCGTTTCTTCAGTGTATGAAACTGAACCAGTTGGTGACGTAGTGCAAGACAGTTTTTATAACATTGCTTTACGCTTGGACACTGATTTAACAGCTTTTGAATTGCTTGATTTTATTCATGATATTGAACAGCGTCTTCACAGAAAGCGCATAGTTCGTTGGGGTCCTCGAACAATCGATTTAGATATTATTGATTTTGGTGGTCAAACTATAAAAAGTGAAAATCTTACGATTCCGCACAAAGAAAGAGATAATCGCAGATTCGTATTAGTTCCTTTGCTTGAAATAAGCGCAGACGATGCTAATTATCATGAGCTCATCCAAGATAAGCTTAATAAAACTAGCGACACTAATTGGATTAATATTATTGAAAGTAGCGAAGTTTTTAATTAGTTTGGAATATAAATTTAGTTTTAAATATGAGGTTTTAGAAAGAAAGAATACAAATGCGAATTATTGAAAGCAATTTGGAGAATGCGTCTTCTAAAAGTATTGCAGATATAGCGTTGCTGCAGGATCTTTGTGTAAATCAAAAAATTTTATGCACGTGGGAAAATATTAGCGAAAACGATTTAAGCAAAGTAGCTGATTTTCTCGATCATTTTGATACAGCTATCAAAGTTTCCGAGTCTTCTATTGACTTCATTTTGCCGCTTATTGCTCTTAAACCTTTTATGCAAGAGTGCGAAAAAGCATGGTACGAAGATCAAGAATTACTTGCAAGTTTGCGCTCGCTATTAAAGCAAAAAGCAATTGTGTGGAATGCAGGGCGATTCTGCTTTGATACACTTGACAAGCCGATAGTTTACGCGATTTTGAATATTACTCCTGACTCATTCTATGATGGCGGCAAGTACCAAAGTGAAGACGAAGTAAATAGCCATATTAAAGAAATAGTTGAAGCTGGTGCTGATGTTATAGAAGTAGGCGGTCAAACTACAAAACCTGGCGGTTATTTAGAAATTACTCCAGAAGAGGAAATAAGTCGCGTTATACCTGCTATTAAGTATATTCACAAAAATTATCCTCAAATTGCTGTAGCAGTAGACACTTACAAGTTACCTGTAATGAAAGCTGCAATTGAAGCTGGCGTAGATATTATAAATGATGTTCGTGCGTTTGATTCTCCAGAAAAAGTAAAGCTTATGGCAGATTCTAACGTTGGATTAGTAACAATGCATAGCAATAGAGATACAGAATATGACAATTTAACAAAGGTTATGTGTCAATTCTTTAGCGATAATTTAAAAATGCTTGTTGATGGAGGAGTTGACTTAAATAGGATTATTCTTGATCAAGGAATTGGCTATGCAAAGGTTGCTGATGGTGAACAAGATTATGCAATGATGCGCAATATTAATCAATTGCATCGTTTTGGTCGACCAATACTGGTTGCGATTTCTAGAAAAGGCTTTGGTAAGAAGCTTTTTAATTTAGATAAAGAAGATCGTTTGCCTGTCACTTTAGTTGCAGAAACAGCGATGTTTATGGCTGGTGGACGTGTAATACGTGCTCATGATATTGCAGAAACAAAGCAATTAGTCGAAATGATCGATGTTATTAATAGAAATTACTGGTTTAAGTAGAAAAATTTGAATATTTTTTTGCAGTTTTGTTCGTCAGTTTTTTTAATTTTAATAACGAATAAATGTGAGTTACTGTAAATGTAGCGTGACTGTAAATGTGGCACAACAGCATTTTGCATCTAAAAGCGCGTAAGATACTAGCGGAATGTATGATGTTTTCACGTCGAATACATCAAGTAATTTAGAGAGTATGGTTATGAAAAAGCGTCGTAAAACAGCATTAGGTGAAGATGTAGCACCATTGCAACAGCGTCGACTACTTTCAGGACCACTTGTGTTTTTATTTATGGTTTTTGTAGTTACTGTTGGTTCAATTGAGTGCATTTCAACAGTTAGAAATTATGCGTTAAGCTTATCTGAGCTTCATGCACTTCAGCGTGAAGAAAGTGATTTACGTGAACAAAAACGTACGTTGGATAATAATATTGACCGATGGAAAGACAAAGCATACGTTACCGCTCAAGCTAGAGATCGTCTCGGCTTTATTTTTCCCGGTGAGCAGGCTGTTCGCGTAGAGCATCCTGAAGCAGTAACTGGAAAAGTTTCGAATGAATTTGCTCAAGAAAATAGCGAAACTAAGACTCATTCAGTCTTGCCTTGGTATAGTGACTTAATGTATGCAATACATAAAGCAGACAAACCAGATACTGTGCCATCTTTATAACATATAAACTGATAAAATATATAAACTGATAAAGTAAAAGATTATTTATTTGTAAAACAGCTTTAACAGGAGTAGAAACGCATGGCTAACAGCCAAGAAAGTTCAGATAAAATGCAGAACAGTAATAAGAAATATATTCCAGAAGAAGCTGTGAAACGTTTATTTACTACACCTGCAAGTGATGCTGAGCGTACAATTGTTGAAAAGCAACTTGGAAGATTCCCTAGAGGAATGGTAGCTGTTGGTGCGCGTTGCGTTTGTGGTAGACCTCTTGCTGTTATTACTAGACCATGCTTAGAAGATGGCACACCATTCCCAACTACATGCTACCTTACCTGTCCTGAAGCTGTAAAAGCGGTGTCTCGCGTCGAAGCAGACGGTATTATGCGAGAATATAACGAGCTATTACAATCGGACGAAGATCTAAAGAAACAATATGAGCGTGCACATAAGTATTATTTGGAATTCCGTCATGAATTAGCTGTGTCTTTGGGGGATAGTGAAGAGCATATTAGTCAGATGAGCGCTGGTGGAATGCCAGTTCGTGTTAAATGCTTGCATGCTTTGCTTGCGCAAACATTGGTAATGGGCAAAGGTGTAAATCCTATTGGTGATATGGTGTTAGAGCGCATTAAAGATGAGTTTGATCCTAAAGTGTGCCGCTGTACTACTCCGTGGAGCGATGATGCATATGCTACTGAAACGGAAGTTGTTGTGGAAGACGAAACGGTTGCAAAAGATAAAACTGCAGAGGGCGAAGCTGTGAAAAGTGACACGACTACTTGTGCAGAAAAAACAGTACAGGTTGCCGCAATTGACTGTGGTACGAATTCTATTCGACTAAAAATTGCGCAAGTTTCTGAGCATGGGATGAAAGATATTGTGCCTCGTATGCTTCGCGTCGTTAGACTAGGTCAGGGAATTGACGAAACTCATCGTTTCGCAGATGACGCTTTGGAGCGAGTGAGGGATGCTGCGCACGAATTTGCGCAAGTTTTGAAAGAACATCCAGTTGATGCGATTCGTTTTGTGGCAACTTCAGCTACACGAGATGCTGAAAATCGTGAGATCTTTGAACAAATGATGATTGATGAGCTTGGTGTTCGTCCTGAAGTTATTAGTGGTACTGAAGAGGCAGCTCTTAGCTTCCTTGGTGCAACAAGCGTTGTGTCTCGCGATGAGTTGCAGCCACCGTATCTCGTAGTTGATTTAGGTGGAGGTTCTACTGAGTTAGTGCTTGGAGGGGATGGGGACTGCTTGCCGGCGCACAAGGTTTCTGCAGCATACTCCATGAATGTTGGTTCTGTTAGAATGACTGAAAGGCATTTGCATACTGATCCTCCTACGGAAGAGGAAATTCAAGCTGCGATTGAAGATATTGACAAGCATATTGATGATGCTTTCAAAGTTGTCCCTGCAGGGCGAGCTCGTACTATTATTGGCGTTTCTGGAACTGTGACAACTATGGCTGCTTTGACTATGGGATTGCAGCATTATGATCATACTGCTGTCGATGGTGTGCATATTGGATTAGAGCAGGCTTATGCTGTTAATAATCGCTTTTTGCGTATGCCTAGGGACTGCAGGCGCACGTATGCGACGATTCACCCAGGGCGTGTGGATGTTGTCGGCGGTGGAGCAGTGATTTGGAGCCGTGTGTTGGAGAGATTAGCAAAAGCTGCGTATGAGGATCACGGTGGGGTTTTGGATACGTTTGTTGCAAGTGAGCATGGTTTGCTTGACGGAATTACGCTTGATTTGGGAAGAAAGTTACTCGCCACACGCTGAGCTTGTTCTTTGCTTAGATATATGGCATAATAAGTGATTGCTGCCTCTGTGGCGGAATTGGCATACGCATCAGACTTAAAATCTGACGCCCTTACGGGCTTGTGGGTTCGAGTCCCACCGGAGGCACAAACAAAGCGCTGCACAGTTTTTAGCTGTGTGGCGCTTTTTGCTTTTTGAGTTTTGGGTAGTCTATGCTTGGGTTGTGTTAAAATTCCACTGTGATTTGTTAGCGCAAATCCATATAATACATTGATATTTATTAGGATTTATAATGATTCGTGATAATAATTGTGCACTAGGGAAGTGCAGTAATGTTCTTCATTCTAAATATAGAAAGTTTCGTCGCTTAAGCTCACTTGCATTCATAGTACTAATTTCTTTTTCTATGGTTTGTTTTAGTGGATGTGCGGATTCAAATGCAGAATTTAAATCATTACAGAAAACTTGCGAGAATTTGAAAGTTAAAGTGAATGCTGCGAGTAAGGCTCTAGAAGATGCATTAAATGATGCAAAAAATAAAACTGGTCAAATTTCTTCTGATGATGTAGAAGATTCGTCAGTATTGGATAACTTAAATTCTGTATTGGATGAAGCTAAGAATGTAGATTTCCCTACTATTTCATGCTTAGCAGATAATAAAGATGACATTAAGAAATCAAATAAAGAACTTAATGATCAGCTAAAAGTGTACAAAGATAAAATAAAAGAACTAGAACAGGTTTCTAATGATGTTCAGGATTCATATAGAAAACATGTTTTTAGTGAAGCGAAAAAAATTGCGGATGATGCAGTAGGTAAAGTTAAAGATCCTAAAGTGATTGATGACCTTAATGCAGCAATAGACAATGGTGATATTGATGCAATTCCTGATGCTGTAAAAGCTGTTAATGAAAGCATCGAGGCAAAAAATAAGGAAGATGAGGAAGCTCGTAATGCAGCTCAACAAAAACGTCCTCCGGTTGTCAAGCATAAGCAGCCTGTAAATAATAACGTTCCTCAGCAGTCTCAGGATGATCAACCTTCGGCATCTCAAAATTATGTACATCCTGGATCTTTCTGTTCAGAAGAAGGAGCTACTGGTATAACAACTAAGGGAACTCCAATGGTATGTAGAAGCCGTGATGGCGATAGACCTCGTTGGGGTAGACAATAGATTTGCTCTAAGAATATTTGAATATTAATTTTTTGAAGGACAGTAGTCTTTGCTGCTGTCCTTCAAAATTATTTATAGATTATTTTTTTTTTTAAAACTCTGCTTTTGTAGATAAAAAGAAAGTATTTAGAGTTAAAATTATTCCAATTGAGTTGTTACCAACGTTGCTTGTGAGGTAAAGAGCAGATGGAAGCCAAACAATTAATTGAGTTATCTAAGCGTATAGATAAGTGGGCAGAACAATTATTGGATACTGGCAAGCGAAATAATCTTGTAAGTTTTAAAGATCGTAAATTATCTACTTTAGAAATATTAAAACCAAGTGCCGAAGAGATTTTCCAAGAATTTTCTTCAGATAATCCAAATCCTTTTACAATATTTGATCCAGCGCAGATTCTTGACGATGAGAATAATGATTATGACGATTCTTTTGTGTCAGATACAAATTCAGATAGTAGAGAAAATAAACGTATTTATAACAAAAACGATTTTCTTAATAGATTCTCTAATGAAATAAGTTCCTCACAAGTTCTTGCGTATAGCACTTACGGTAAGCCTGTAGCTGCTGCAAGAAATATTATGAAAACTTCCAATGAAATTATGAAAGAAACCGGTATAAATGTTGCGTATATAGCATTTGGATTTATTCATTGGAAAGATACTAATTACGCTGATACTGTCCGTTATGCTCCTATACTTTTAATTCCTATACAGATAACAAATAAATCTCTTACTGATCCGTACATAATATCTGTACTTGATGATGAAATTCTCATAAATGAAACATTTTCGCTCAAAGTCAATAACGAGTATGGCATAACTCTTCCGGAATATAAAAATGGAACAACTCTAGAAGAATATTTTGAAAG
The DNA here is from genome assembly GCF_055818055.1 of Gardnerella sp. c10Ua_244. Lineage (NCBI taxonomy): Bacteria > Bacillati > Actinomycetota > Actinomycetes > Bifidobacteriales > Bifidobacteriaceae > Gardnerella > Gardnerella sp. c10Ua_244. The sequence goes on along the minus strand of NZ_JARFVS010000003.1, from coordinate 77,174 downwards.
TGTTCAAGATTTAGTTTCTAAATTAGGTTGGGAAATAAGTAAAGAATGTAAGATCGGACTTTTTTCTTTCGCAAAAATAAATATGTATATGGATCTTAAGAATAATAAAGATAAGATTCTTAATAATTTAATTGTCAATAAGCTTTTAGGTGGTTCTGCAGATTCTTATGATGAATCTGATGAAGATATAGATGAGTCTGAGGCTGGTAAGGATTCAATAATTGATTTATGCAATGTTGTTGACGCTGATTCTAGCCAAATTGATGCTATAGAAATGGCTAAATCTGGTAAAAGCTTTGTTTTGCAAGGCCCTCCAGGAACTGGTAAAAGTCAAACAATAACAAATATCATTGCTGAATGTCTTAATGATGGCAAAAAAGTATTATTCGTTTCAGAAAAACTTGCTGCGCTAAAAGTTGTATATAACAAAATGCAGCAGACAGGTATTGCTGACTTCTGCCTTCAACTTCATTCAAATAAAGCCAATAAGAAAGATGTTATTAAAGATATATGTAATAACTTCGATATTCAAAAGAATGAAATTAATCAACTAAAAGTTGATGAGGAAATAAATGTTAAAGTAAAAGCAAAAGAGAAATTGGATTCTTATGATTACAATCTCCACAAAATAAATCCTGTAATTAATAAGAGTTTATATGATTTATATGAGCGTCTTGCAAAATTTGATGAAAATGCTGATATTATATGTGAGGTTCAAGATATATCTAAATTAGGAACAGATTATCTAGATACTGCTACTAATCTTTTAACAGAATATGTGGATTATCTTCCTACTATAGGGTATGACTACCGTGATAACCCTTGGTACGGATATATAAATCAGAACATTTCTTTGCAAGAAGAGATGCGAATAAAAAGTAGTATTTCTTCTTTAGTTGACGCACTGCGAGAATTGATTACTGTAACAGGTGTTATGTCTGAAAGATATAACATTAGCTGTAAAAGCTTTAAGGATTCTGTTTTTTGGGGTTATTTCTTTAAATTCATTGGTGAATCGTTATTGATTACTCCTGCTCTTTTAAACAGGCAGAATTTTAATATTGCCTATGATTCTTTGCAAAAATTGAAGGCGCTAAGTGATGAGATACATGTTTCGTTGCAAAAGATGTCTGATTACAATGATGGCATTTATAAGTTAGATGGTTTAAAAAATCTCAACGATTTGAAACATCTTAATAGTGCAATATCTAGAATTTTTAACTCTGATTATAAAAAGATTGTTTCTGATGTACGACTATGCAAAAAAATAGGCAAAAAGATTAAATATGATGAGTTAGTTCTTTTAATGGAAACTCTATCAAATTATCAGAAAGCAGTTAGTGAGTACTATTATATCGAAGCTTCTGTTAAATCAATGTTTGGTTCAGCGTATAACGGTATTGAAACTAACTGGGATTATGTAAGCGAACAAATGAATACGCTTGCAAATATGCTTTCTAATGAACACTCATTTGAACCGTTAGAAAAGTATTCAAGCTTCTTGTCTGAGAGTAAAACGTTCATTGAATATTCTAATCAAATTTTCAATATACTAAATGAAAGTAATGTTCAAAATTTCGATTATATTTTCAATAATTTTGATAGGGGAATTGTTGATTTTCAGTCTATTTCGCTTGATGATGCTAAATCTAAACTTGAGGATTGTCTTTCATCATTTGATCAATTGCGCCAATGGTGTGGATTTAGAGAATTACTTAATAAAATTAAGAAATTTGGAATGCTAAAGTTTATTAACGATATTATAGAGAATAATGTTAATAAAGACAGTATTGTTGGAACTTTTAAGAAGCAGTTCTATTTGCAATGGATTGACTTACTTATTAGGCAGAATAGTTCTTTGTCGCAATTTAGTAGGCTTTCTCAAGATAGGGCAGTAAAAGAATTTGCAGAGAAGGACATTGAGCAGTTTAAAATAAATCGAATAAAGTTGCGTGAGAAGCTTTCATCTGCATGCCCTGAGTCTAATTACGCTGCATCTGGAAGTCCTTTAAGTATACTGTTGCGCGAAAATAAGAAATCAAGAAGCAAAAAGAATATACGCGAACTTATTAAAGAAGCTGGAGAGCTTGTTCAGAAAGTTAAGCCATGTTTTATGATGTCACCGCTGAGCGTTAGCACGTATCTTGACTATGACTCTATGAAATTTGATATTGTAATATTTGACGAAGCTTCACAGATGTTTCCTTGGGATGCGATTTGCGCAATAAGTCGTGCCAAGCAAGCTATTATTGTTGGTGATTCTAAGCAAATGCCACCTACTAATTTCTTTAGCACTGTTATAAATAATAGTGAAGATGATGACGAAGATGATGACGATATAAGAAGCTTTGATTCTATATTAGACTTAGCTTCTGTTGTTTTGCCGCAGGTCAGATTAATCTGGCATTATCGTAGTCGCTGTGAGCAGCTTATTGCATTTTCTAACAAGAATTTTTATGATAATAAGCTTATAAGTTTTCCATCTGCTCAGTCTGATTCTGAGGGTCTAGGAATTGATTATTACTATGCCAATGGAGAATTTGATCGTTCTTCTCATAACAATAGGAAAGAAGCTGAGTACGTTGTTGATTTGATTTATAAGAACATTGATAAATATCCTAATAGAAGTTTGGGTGTTGTTGCATTTAGTCAAAGTCAGCAAAATCTTATTGACAAATTGTTGTTTAGGAGGCGTCAATCTACTCCAGAAAAAGAGTTTTTCTTTGATGAGAACAAAGAGGATGCGTTCTTCATAAAGAATCTTGAAACTGTTCAAGGTGATGAGCGTGACACTATTATATTCAGCATTGGCTATGGTCCTGATTCTAAAGGTATACTTTCGCTTAATTTTGGACCTTTAAATAAAGAAGGTGGCGAAAGACGCTTGAATGTTGCTGTTACAAGAGCAAAATATAATATTCAAGTTGCTTCTTCTATGCATGCTACTGATATAGATCTAAGCCGCACGAAATCAGAAGGTGTTAGACTTCTGAGAGAGTATCTTGATTTTGCTGAAAATGGTGAGATCGCTTTAGAGCGCAATGAGAGTGTAGGAAACATAGATCAGTTTGATTCAGACTTTGAATTTGAAGTGTGTGAATTCTTACGAAATCATGGGTTCTCTGTAGACACACAGGTAGGATGCTCTGGATTCAGGATTGATCTTGGATTAAAGATTCGCAATAGTTCCGACTATGTTTTGGCGATTGAGTGTGATGGTGCTACATATCATTCGTCCAAGAATGCTCGTGATCGCGATAGGCTTCGACAGACTATTTTGGAAAATATGGGTTGGAAATTCTATAGAATTTGGTCGACTGAGTGGTTTAGAAATAAACTAGTTGAGCAAGAGAAGCTTCTGCATGTTGCTAATGATGCTGTAAAAATTCAGTATATTCATGAATTTAATTCTGATGATAGTAACTTGGAGCTATCTAATGAAGGTAAGGTTTCATCTAATCCCAGCTCTGATGACATGCACGTTCGAGATTCCGTTCATGGTAAGCATGTTACGCATGCAGATTTTTCTAATAAATACGAAGAAAATATGAGCAGTTTAAAAGAAAAGTCTGCAAAAAATCTTTATGATATTACGCAACCTGTTGTTAATAATCATTTTTCTTTTGAAAAATATAAGATGGCTAGCAGTACTAAAGATTGTAAAGATATTTTTGACAAGCATAAGAGCATAGGTTTCAAAGAAATTGTTAAGGATATTCTAGAAGTTGAAGCTCCTCTTTCAGAAAACCTTCTTTTGCAGAGAATTGTTTGGTATTTCCAGCGTGAAAAAGTTTCTTCAGCTGTGCAAAAAAGTTTTGACATAAAAATGCGAGGCTGTGAAGATTTTGGCATCATTCGTCGTAATGGTTTTATGTATTTAAAGGATGCCCATATTGCTTTCAGATTGCCTGGTGATATTCTCCGCGATTTTAAGCAAATTGCACCTGAAGAGATTGGCGAAGGAATGCTTGAGATTATTAGCAAAAATGTTAGTGTGGCAAAGGATGGTTTATATCGCTTTATGATTGGGCAATATGGAAAGAAGCGGTTAGGAAGATCTGATACTGAAGCTTTAGATAATGCTTTGGATATGTTGCTGAAATCTGGCAAAATCGTAGACGATGATGGTCAAATAAGATTGAGTTAATATGTGAGAGACCATATCGCAGCATGCAATCTGCGCGAGTGTCTCAAAACCAACGAAATGAGACATTGGTGCAGAAACGGTACTGCGTTACTGTCGGAAAGCAGGCAGATCAGACGAGCGTGGGCAACTTGTTATACGCTGTAGGTTTGGGGGAATGACCAGATTCCGCTTACAGTTTCAGTTTGTCAGTTTTCGCTTACACGCTTATGTTGACGGTGTGTGATTACATAGTTGTAGATATGACTGTTTAGTAATTTGAACCCCGGCTTAGGCTGGGGTTCATTACGTATAAGGCAAAATGCGAATGATATTGAGAAACAATATCGTCCAAATATTTTAATATTTTAGGAGGCTGGAAAGTGCATAATCATAACGATGTAATTCGAACTAGTGACACTGATTCACACTCAAGCAGTGCGAATGCAAATGCCAACTCTTTCGATACTAATTACAACAATGCCAACGCAGCTTCCCAAGCAGAAGCAATTCACGCAAGTCATGCGCATCAGCATCGTTTGCTTCTTACGCTTTCTCTTACTGCAACTGTGTTTTTTGCTGAGGTAATTGGTTCTTTCATAACCAATTCTTTGTCGCTTCTTATAGACGCAGGTCATATGCTTACAGACATTTCGGTTCTTGCAGCTTCAACAGTTACTGCAATTCTTATGCGTCGTCGTCCAAATAGTAAGCGCACGTGGGGTTGGGCGCGTCTTGAGGTTATTACAGCTGCTGCGGGAGCTCTTATTTTACTGCTTGTAGGAGTGTATGCTCTTGTTGAAGCTGGAATGCGTCTTTTTGGTAGTGGCCATCAAGGCATTCACGATGTAAATCAGCTGCTATTCTTTGGTATCCTTGGTTTAGCTGCGAATTTAGGTTCTCTTGTAATTCTTATGTCTCAATCGCAAGACAATATGAATATGCGTGCTGCTTTTCTTGAGGTTATGAACGATGCTCTTGGATCTGTTGCAGTTGTAGTCTCAGCTATTGTAATGATGAGTACAGGCTGGGCAGGTTTTGATGCTGTAGCTGGCGGTATTATTGCGCTTCTTATGATTCCTCGTGCGTTAAAGCTTCTTAAGAATGCTGTTAAGGTTCTTCTTGAGCAGACTCCTGAAGGTCTTGATTTAAACAAAGTTCGTGAACATCTAGAGCATGTTCCTCATGTTCTTGCAGTTCATGATTTGCACGCTAGTACTGTCTCTACTGGTATGCCGATTTTTATGGCACATGTTGTTGTGGATCCTAATATGACAATGTCTCAATGCTCTCAAGTGCTTTCCCAGCTTCAGGACTGCTTGCGCGAGCATTTTCCTGTTTCTGTCTCTCACACTACTTTCCAGCTTGAGCCTAAGGGTTATACAACTTCTAGTGCGTCAGAGCATCATGAATAGAGTTTATAGGTTTTGCTTATAAGTCTTGTTGCAAAGAACGTGACAAGTTTGCATAAATACGTGAATGCGTATTTCCTGTGTCGTAATTGTTTTTGAAGTAAAGTTATATTTATGCCGTTAAAAGAACTAATTGATAATACTCACAGTGAGCGCGTGCGCAGACTCGTTTCTTTAGGTCGCGCAAAGTCGCATGATTTGCAGCGTTTTTTAGTTGAAGGTCCGCAAAGTGTGCGTGAAGCTGTACGTTATGCCACAGATTCGTTATGTGATATTTATGTTACTAAAGATGCTTGTGAAGGTAATGAAAAGGAAAGTTCACAATTTTCTTCTTTGCGGGAAATAGTTAAAGAAGCTTTATCTCGATCTTGTTATGTTCATCCTGTTGAGTCGAATATTATGCAAAAAATTAGTGCTGATTCACAGGGAATTGTTGCGGTTGCTAATTCGAAATCTTTGGACGATATTTATTTTAGTGAGTTTAAAAATTTACAGCAATCAGCACAAGTAAAAGTAAAAAACGATTTTAAGCCTCTTCGTATTGCAGCTTGCTGGCAGGTAAGAGATCCTGGCAACGCTGGTGCTATTATTCGTGTTGCAGATGTTGCTGGATGCGATGCTGTTGTTTTTGTTGATGATTGCGTAAGTCGTTGGAATGCTAAGCTTGTGCGTTCGACTGCTGGCTCACTATTTCATCTTCCTGTAGTGCAATTAAGCGTTCAAGACTGGTTCGAATGCGCTGCAAAAGCAAATATTCGAGTTATTGCAGCTGATATTTACGGAACTGACAAGATTAAACCTGTGCCATTTCCAAAAATTTTAGTCAATTCCGAGGTTATTAGCAGTTCTTTGGCTATTTTATTTGGTAATGAAGCTAGAGGCTTACCTAAAGAAGTATTGCAGCAGGTTGACGATATTTCAATAATTCCAATATATGGAAAAGCGGAATCAATGAACCTTGCAACAAGTGCAGCAGTAATGCTTATGGGCTTGGCTATGTCGAGTCATGAGCGAAAAATATAGCTTTGGGCAATATTTTGCAATAGCGTATATAAACAATGAATATACGTATAACACAGATAGGAAAGGTGCTGTGACCGATAATAAGCCATTCGATATTAAAGCTGTAAGTAAAGCAGTAAAAGAAGGTATTGCTAGCGTTACAGCTGCTCAAACTATGGAAGAGCTGAAGGCTGTTAAAACTAAGTATGCTGGCGCGCAGTCAGTGATGACTGTTGCAAGTAAAGCAATTGGTTCTTTGCCTGCGGATCAAAAGAAGGAAGTTGGCAAGGTGATGTCAACTTTGCGAGCTGATTTTGGTCGAGCTTTTGCAGAAGCTACAGAGCGAATTAAAGCTGTTGAAGAGGCTAACATGCTTTCTGCAGAAACTGTAGATATGACTCTTCCAATTAATCGTAAGCCTTTAGGTGCTCGTCATCCTATTGCTCGTATTATTGAGGATTTTGAAGACTTCTTTGTGTCTATGGGTTGGCAGATTTCTGCAGGTCCAGAAGTTGAAACTGAATGGTTTGATTTTGATGCATTGAACTTTGGTCCGGATCATCCTGCGCGTCAAATGCAAGATACTTTCTACGTTCAGGGTAATCAAGCTAAGGATGCTGCAGGCTTTGTTGGTTCAAACATGGTTTTGCGCACGCAAACTTCTTCTGATCAAGTACGTGCGTTAATTGAGCGTGGAGTTCCTCTGTATATTGCTTCTCCTGGTAGAGTGTTCCGCACTGATGAACTGGATGCAACGCATACTCCAGTTTTCCATCAATGTGAAGCTTTGGCTGTAGATAAGCATTTAACAATGGCTGATTTAAAGGGTGTTCTCGATCGTTTAGCTGTTGCGATGTTTGGTCCAGATGCAAAGAGCCGCTTGCGACCAAGCTACTTCCCATTTACTGAGCCTAGTGCTGAGCTGGATCTTTGGTTCCCAGATAAAAAGGGCGGTCCAGGCTGGATTGAATGGGGCGGTTGCGGAATGGTTAACCCTAATGTGTTGAAGTCTGCAGGTTTAGATCCACAAGTGTATACCGGTTTTGCTTTTGGTGTCGGCTTGGAGAGGACTCTGCTTCTTCGTCACGATATTAACGATATGCATGATTTGGTTGAAGGCGATAAGCGCTTCAGTGAACAGTTTGTAATGGGGGAGTAAAACTCATGCCAATGGTAGATATTGACTGGCTCAAAGATCATGTTGAAGTGCCAGAAGGTTTAACTTACGAACAGCTTGCTAAAGATTTAGTTCGTGTTGGTTTAGAGGAAGAAGAAATTCATACTTCTCAAGTTACCGGTCCAATTGTTGTCGGTTACGTAGTTGATGCAACTCCTGAACCGCAGAAAAATGGCAAAACTATTAATTGGTGCCATGTTGATGTTGGAGATAAATACAACGATGTTGACGAGAACGGCAAGAAAGTTCCTCGTGGCATTGTTTGCGGTGCTCCTAATATGGCTGCTGGTGAAAAGGTTGTTGTAACTCTTCCTGGTGCTGTTCTGCCTGGAGATTTTAAGATTGAGCCGCGTAAGACTTACGGTCATATTTCTGACGGTATGTGTGCTTCAGAGCGTGAGCTTGGTTTGGGAGATAGCCACAATGGCATTATTTTGTTGCGTGAATATGGCTTCTCTAAGGCTGAATATGATGAGTTGAAGCCTGGCGACGATGTAATGGAGTTGTTGCATCTTAATAAGCCGATTTTGGAGATTAACATAACGCCTGATCGTGGATATGCTTTCTCTTATCGTGGTGTTGCTCGTGAATATCATCATTCAACTGGTACTGTTTATACGGATCCTGTTTCAAAGTTGAATGAGCAGGTATCGCAAATTAATGATGAAGGTCACAAGACTTCAGATATTGACGTGAGTATTGAAGATACTAATCCAATTCATGGTGTACCTGGTTGTGATCGATATTATGCGCGTGCTGTACACGGTTTTGACTCCACTTGTGCAAGCCCACGTTGGATGCAGCGTCGTTTAACGCGTGCAGGTATGCGCAGTATCTCTCTTGCTGTTGATATCACTAATTATGTCATGCTTGATTTGGGTCAACCTCTTCATGCTTATGATTTAGACAAAATTGAAGGTCCAATTGTAGTTCGTCGTGCACATGAGGGCGAACATCTTACGACTTTGGATGGCAAAGATCATGAATTGCATGTTGAGGATTTAGTTATTTGCGATTCTCCTCGTGGAAACCATGGTTCACGCGTGCTTGGCTTGGCAGGTGTTATGGGCGGCATGTATGGCGAAGTTACGAGTGAAACGAAAAATATTTTGATTGAGGCAGCTCACTTTGATCCCGTTTCAATTGCTCGTACTGCTCGTCGACATAAGATTCCTTCTGAGGCTTCTCGTCGTTTTGAGCGTGGCGTTGATACCCAATTGCAGCCAGCAGCTGCACAAATGGCTGCAAATCTTTTGGAACAGTTTGGTGGAGCTAAGCCATCTACATCGCCGTGTGATGTCAATAATACTCAGTCGCGAAATGTGATTGTGTTTAAAGCTAATGAAGTGCAGCGAGTTGCCGGTTTGGATGTTGATTTGAATCGCATTAGCGATATTCTTACCGATATTGGTTGCTCTGTTGCTGGTGGTGGAAATGGATCCTTCTCCGTTCTTCCTCCAACTTGGCGTCCTGATTTGAATGAGCCTTGCGATCTAGTAGAGGAAATTGCTCGACTTGTTGGATATGATGAGATTCCTGTTAAGGTTCCTGCTGTTCCTGTTACTGGTCGAACTGGCTTAACTGCGCAACAGCAAACTAGACGAGCTATTGCTTATGAGTTAGCGGAAACTGGTTTTGTTGAATCTTTAAGCTATCCATTTGTTGGTGAGGAAGATATTAAAGCTTTCCGTCAAAATGTGGATGAAGTTGCTGAAGTAAGTGTTCGTATTGCTAATCCTTTAGCTGGAGACAGGCCTTGGCTTCGTCGTTCTGTTTTGATGACTTTGGCTGGTACTGTTCGACGCAATCTTCATCGTGGTTTAACAGATATTTCCATGTATGAGCTTGGTCATGTGTACTTTAGCGATCCAAATGCTCCTGCAATTCCTGCATTACCTGGTTCTGTTAGACCTTCTAATGCTGAGCTTGCTGCGTTGGATGCTGGATTACCGGAACAACCTTTGCATGTTGCTGCTTTGCTAACTGGTCATGCTGAAGAAACTGGTTGGCTTGGTACTCATAGAGATGTTGATTGGAGCGATGCTGTTGAAGCACTCCAGCGAGTTGGTAAGAGAATTGGTGTTAAGTTCATTCTCGAACAGTTTAAAGCTCAAGATGCTCCATCTTCTTGGCATCCTGGTCGTAGTGCTCAAGTTTGTGTTCTTGCTGAAGATGGTTCAAGCGTCAATCTCGGTGTTGTTGGCGAATTGCATCCACATGTTTGTGAAGCGCTAGATTTACCTAAGCATTCTGCAGCATTCGAGCTTGATTTAACTGAATTGTTTAAGAATATGATTATGAAGCCTGTTCAAGCTAAACCAATTTCGACTTTCCCTCCTGTAAAGCAAGATTTCGCTTTCACTGCACCAATTGAGTTGAAAGCGAATGAATTGCAGTCTGCTATTGAAAAGTCTGCTGGAGATTTGCTTGAATCTGTTGAGTTGTTCGATGTGTATGAGGGTGAGCAGCTTGGAGAAGGTTTGCGTTCTCTTGCTTATTCCGTAACGTTCCGAGCAAATGATAGAACACTTTCTGGCGAAGAGATGGAAGAAGTTCGTAAGAAGATTACGGATGCTGCTGAAGTCTTGCACGCAACTTTGCGAGTGTAAAATATAATATATTTTAGTTAATGCGATTGTGCATACGTTCTAATAGTAGTATGCATAATCGCATTTATTGTATTATTAACTCTTTTTCTTTTTATGTAAAGTAACATCTATTTTTTAAATAAAATATAGCATTTTCATGCATAATAGATATGTGTGACGAAGAACACATAAATAATTTTTTATGCATGTAGATATGTATACACATATTCGTATATATTTAATTGAAAATATGTTTATGAAAGGTTTTGATAAAATTATGATGAATCCAGAAACGGATGCAGAATCAAATAACGAAGTGTCAATAAAACAGCAACGTCCTGCAACAAAAGCAGCGCGTTTAAACGCTATTGAACAAGCGTTACTGGCAGAAGTGATTACTTCTCAATCTCAACTCGCTAAAGTGTTGGCGCGTCATGGTTTTAATGTTACTCAAGCTACTTTGAGCCGAGATTTAGATGAGTTAAATGCCGTTAAAATTCGATTAACGGATGGCAGGATTGCGTATGTGCTTGGCGATGGTACTGGCAATCGTCATGCTATGGATACTGTGCGAATTGATCAGCAAGTTGCTCGCACTTTAGCAGGTCTTGTCACTGAAGTTGGACATGCAAATAATATTGTTGTTATTCACACTCCATCAGGCGCTGCACAATATGTTGCAAGTGTTATAGATCGTCAGCCTTTGAAAGGTATTTTAGGATCAGTTGCTGGAGATGATACAGTTATTATGGTTTGCGTTTCAAATGAAGAAGCTGAAAATCGAGCAAATTGGATGCTTTCAGTAGCTTCTCGTTAAACAATTTATTAAAAAATATTGTGGCTATTTAATTAAATATTGCATTAAAAAAATAATTTTGCAGTAACGAAAAGATTTATACGCGTGCAGTGCATTGTTGAGCTGCGCGCGTTTTTATATGTATAACTATAATTGATATATTTTTTTATATTTTATAATAACTCTTCGAAGATGATAAAAATATAATAATTTTTTGGCGCATCTGTTGATTTTATTTTAGATGTATAATATGCTCTTTATTGTTTATTTATCCAATACATGACCTGGGAGGTCACAATGACTAATAAAAAACGTATTGTCTTGGCGTATTCAGGTGGCCTCGATACTTCGGTAGCAATTCCATACCTTAAAGAGCAAACAGGTCAAGACGTTGTAGCTGTGTCGCTAAACGTTGGTCAAGGCGGTGAAGCGCTTGAAGTAATTAAGAATCGTGCTTTGGCTTGTGGTGCAGTTGAGGCATATGTTGTCGATGCTCGCGAAGAATTCGCAGATAATTATTGCATGCTTGCATTAAAAGCTAACGCAATGTATGAAGACGTGTATCCATTGGTTTCTGCTCTTTCTAGGCCTTTGATTACTCGCCACTTAGTGAATGCAGCTCATCAATTTGATGCAGACACAATTGCGCATGGTTGCACCGGCAAAGGAAACGATCAGGTTCGTTTTGAAGTTGCAATCCAATCTTTGGATCCAGAATTAAAAGCTATTAGCCCAATTCGAGACTTGTCACTTACTCGTGATGTTGAAATAGAATTCGCTAATGAGCACAAGCTTCCAATTGAACAAAGCAAGAAAAGCCCATATTCGATTGACCAAAACGTGTGGGGTCGTGCAATTGAAACCGGTTTCCTAGAAGATCCATGGAATGCTCCGACTGAAGAGTGCTATTCTTATACGCAAAATCCTCTTGAATCTCAAGAACCGGATGAAGTTAGAATTACTTTTGAAAAAGGTATTCCAGTCGCAATTGACGGTCATAGTGTAACGCCTTTGCAAGCAATTGAAGAAATGAATGCAAGAGCTGGAGCGCAAGGAATTGGACGAATCGATATTATTGAAGATCGTCTTGTAGGAATTAAATCTCGTGAATTGTACGAAGTTCCAGGTGCTCAATCTCTAATTGTTGCACACCAAGAGCTTGAAAATTGCTGCCTGGAGCGTGAGCAGCATAGGTTAAAGCGTGCTCTTGATAAAAAGTGGGCTGAATTTGTCTATGATGGTCAGTGGTTCTCTCCAGTTGTGTGTTCTCTTAACGCATTTATTAATGAAACTCAAGAGCATGTTTCTGGAGAGATTCGAATGACTATGTATGCTGGCAAAGCTGTAGTTACTGGACGTCGTTCTGAGGAATCATTGTATGACTTTAATTTAGCAACGTATGATTCTTCAGATACATTTGATCAGCGTGCTTCCAATGGATTCATTGAAATCTACGGATTGTCTAGCAAGGTTGCAGCAGCAAGAGATATGCGCGTTGCAAACAACAACTAATACGATATATATAAAAAGATATAAAGGTAATAAACTATGCACGATGCAACAAAAGCAGCAGCCGCAGAACTAGAAAATAATGAAAGTAATAATACTAATCACCCTATTGCATTGTGGGGTGGACGATTTAGTTCAGGTCCTTCAGCAGAGCTGACGAAACTAAGCAAGTCCACACAATTTGATTGGCGATTAGCGGATGATGATATTGCTGGTTCTAGAGCTCATGCGCATGCATTGCATCGTGCAGGTCTTCTTAACGAAAAAGAGTATGCTGATTTATCTTGTGCATTAGATGAATTGCAAAAGCATGTAGATGACGGAACTTTCGCACCCATTGAGGAAGATGAAGATGAAGCTACAGCATTAGAGCGCGGTTTACTTGAAATTGCTGGAAATGAGCTTGGCGGAAAGCTTCGTGCAGGTCGCTCTAGAAATGATCAAATTGCAGCTTTAATACGTATGTTTTTGCGTAGGCATGCGCGCATTATTGCATCATTATTGTTGTCAGTTTGCCAAGCGTTGCTGAATCAATCAAAAAATGCAAAAGACGCGGTGATGCCGGGTCGCACTCACATGCAACATGCTCAACCAATTTTGCTTGCGCATCAGTTAATGGCACATGTTTGGCCGCTTTTACGAGATGTAAATCGCTTCATAGATTGGGATTTGCGTGCAGATGAAAGCCCTTATGGAGCAGGCGCTTTGGCAGGCAATACTCTTGGTCTTAATCCAGAAGAAGTAGCTAAAGAGCTTGGTTTTTCTAAAGTTTGCGTTAATTCTATAGACGCAACTGCAAGTAGAGACTTAGTTGCAGAATTTTCATTCATCGCAGCAATGATTGGCGTTGATATATCACGATTAAGTGAAGAAATTATTATTTGGAATACTCAAGAATTTGCATTTGTTCGTTTAGATGATGCTTATTCAACTGGCTCATCGATTATGCCTCAAAAAAAGAATCCAGATATTGCGGAACTTGCTCGTGGTAAAGCTGGTAGATTAATAGGCGATTTAACTGGTTTAATGACAACTCTTAAAGGTCTTCCTACTGCTTATGCTCGCGATTTGCAAGAAGATAAAGAAGCTGTTTTTGATCAAATTGACACTTTAGAAGTGCTTCTTCCAGCTTTTGCTGGAATGGTAGAAACTATGAAATTTGATCTAAATAGACTTTATGAACAGTCTTCTACTGGTTTCGCTCTTGCTACAGATATTGCAGAATGGCTTGTAAAAAAGGGTGTTCCATTCCGTAATGCTCATACTTTGTCTGGTTTGTGTGTAAAGCGAGCTGAGGGAATTGGGGGAGATCTTGCTGATTTAAGCGATGATGATTTTTCAAATATTCTAAGCGGTTTTGTTGATAGCGCAGAAATTGCGAATATTAGAACAATATTGACTAGTGCTGGATCTGTGTCTGCCAGATGCGGTCGTGGCGGTACAGCCTTCGCGCGAGTTAAAGAGCAAATTGTAGAGGCTGAAAATGCAATGGATAATTATTATAAATTTGCAAATTCAAAAAGCGATGGTTCTGCTTATATCTCGCCTATAAAATAATTTTAAAATTAGATTATTAGCTGTCACGTTATAGTGCCAAATATTGTACTTTATAATATTTGGCACTTTTTTATTATGCGTGTCGCCATGTGCTGCAAAAATTGAAAGGCTTGTGGACGCGCAAAGCGCCCGATATTTATCGGTATTCTGTATTAAGGAGATACGAATGGCTCAGGTCAGGAACTACAAGGAAGCAGGTTTTGCTTCTTTGTTTGAAGAGCTTAAGTGGCGTGGATTAATTTCACAATCTACTGATGAGCAGCAGCTTGCTCAAGCGCTTGACGGAGAACCATTAACGTATTATTGCGGTTACGATCCTACTGCTGCTTCATTGCATATTGGTAATCTTGTGCAGCTTATTAATATGCGTCACTTGCAGGCTGCAGGTCATCATCCTATTGCTTTAGTTGGTGGTGCTACTGGTTTGATTGGTGACCCTCGTCAAAGCGGAGAACGCACTCTTAATTCTAAGGATATTGTGGCTGGCTGGGCTGAACGCTTGCGTAAGCAGATTGGTCGAATCTTGCCTCTTGATGGTGAAAATCCTGTTCGTTTTGTCAGCAATTACGACTGGGTTTCTAAGATGTCTGCTATCGACTTTTTGCGCGATGTTGGTAAGAACTTCCGAGTTGGAACAATGCTTTCTAAGGATATTGTGGCTCGTCGCTTAAATTCCGATGAAGGTATTTCTTTTGCTGAGTTTAGTTATCAAGTTTTGCAAGGCAATGACTTCTTGTACTTGTTTGATAATTACAACGTAACTTTGCAACTTGGCGGTTCGGATCAGTGGGGTAATCTCACTTCCGGCATGGATTTGATTCGTAAGGTTCGTGGCACATCCGTAAACGTGTTTACTAGCCCGATTATTACAGATAATCAAGGTCGTAAGTTTGGTAAGTCAGAAGGTAATGCCATGTGGCTTGATCCTTCTATGCTTAGCCCTTATCGCTTCTACCAGTTCTGGTTCAATCAGCCTGATGATGAAGTTGTTAAGTTGCTTAAGGTGTTCACTTTCTTGCCAAAAGATGAAATTGAGCGTTTAGCTCAGCAAATTCAGGATGATCCTGGAAGTCGTGAAGCTCAGCGCGTGCTTGCGTGGGAAGTTACAAGTTTCGTTCACGGTGAAGATTTAACAAACCAGGCTATTGAAGCTTCTTCCGCTTTGTTTGGACGTGGTGATCTTTGCAATATTGATGAGCAGACTCTTGAAGCTGCTTTAGATGGTGTTAAGGTTAAGGCTGAAGACGGTAGTTTAGATTTCGCTAAGGCTAAAGTTGCAGATCGTGTTGTTGAGGCTGCAGTTGCCGCTGGTCTATTCCGCACTGTTTCTGAAGCTCGTCGTGCTATTGAAGCAGGCGGTTTGTATCTGAATAATGAACGTGTAAGTGGTGTCGACGATGTGTTAAGTGAGGGCTCTTTCTTGCACGGTCGTTTCGCTTTGCTTCGCCGTGGCAAGAAAGCTATCGGTGCCGTAGAGCGCGCTTAATAAATGTTTGTGATGTATTAAAAAATACATCTGTTGTAAGCTTGCTGCTTGATGTATGCTATAGCTTGCTTACAGCAGATGTTTAGTTATTTTATGAATATAATTAAAATGTGATTTTGTAATAAAATTGCACATAGATGAGAGGTATGCCAGAATGGGCGAAGAACGCGAACACTCGCGGAGTGGTAAGAAATCTTTTGGTGAACGTGGTGGATTTGGTCATCGCAATGGTGGTAAAAGTAGCGAGCGTCGCGGTGGTTTCCATAAGGATGGTTTCCATAAAGGCGGTTTTAAGAAGGGTGGTTTCCGCCGTAATGATGATGACCGTGAAGAGAGCTTCCACTCTGGCGTAAAGCGTGATGGTGATCGTCGTTTTAACCGTCATGACGATCGTAAAGATGACCGTCGCGGTGGTTTTAAGAAGAATGGTTTTAAGAAGGACGGATTCCGCTCAGAGAATCGCGATAATGATCGTCGCTTTAATCGTATAGATGACCGTCGCGATGACCGCCGCTCTAGAGATTTTGAACATTCTTGTGAAGAAGGTGGCAACCCACGCTACAAGAAGTTTGATGGTGAACATCGTTTTGATCGTCGTGACGATCGCAGGGATAGTCGTCGTGAGAACCATCGCAATGGCGATTTCCATAAAGATTTCCATAAAGGCTCTAAGGGCGGCTTCCGTGATGACCGCAGAGACGATCGTCGCGATGAGCGCAGAGATAATGAGCGTCGTTTTGATCGTCGTGACGATCGCAGAGATGATCGTCACGCAAATTCGCGTAGTAACTTCCGCTTTGAAGATGGTCCACGCCGCAATTCTGACGGAACTGTTTCTTATCCATCTCAAAATCCTTATACAGCACGTCGCCCTGGTGAACCTAAGATGCCAAAAGGTTTGGAATGGGCAATGCTTTCTAAAGAAGATCGCGAGCGTTTGCGCGGTCTTTCAAAGGAACACGCTGAAAATATTGGTCTTCATATTCTTGCAGCTTATACTTTGCAAGAAGAAAATCCTGAACTTGCATTAGAACATGCAAAGTGGGCTGCTAAGCAAGCTTCTCGTATTGATTTTGCTCGCGAAACTTTAGCTTTTGTGGCCTATCGTCAGGGCGATTACAAGCTTGCTTCTAAGGAATTCCGCACTGCAATGCGAATGAATGGCTACCTTGATTATTTGCCATTTATTGCCGATTGCGAGCGCGGTATGGGAAATCTAGATAAGGCTTTAGAAATTTGCATGTCAGATGAAGCAAAAACCTTAAGGGGAGAAGTAAAAGCCGAAATGTTCCTCGTTTATGCAGGTGTTTTGGCTGATACTGGTCATGCTGATAAGGCTATTGAATTGGTTCATGCAATGGGTCGTTCAAAGGGTCTTCCTGGGGAGTATCGTATGCGTGCAGTTCAAGCAGAACAATACTTCTTGGAAGAAGCCGGGCGTAGTGACGAAGCAATTGAATTAGAGTCTTTGCTTGATAAGCTTGAGCAACAGTATGCTGATGTTGATGACGAAGATATAAATCCTGATGATATTGTTATCGACTATGATTTAGAGCATTTGAATGATGACATGATGGATGAAATTGGCATGAGTGAAGATGATGCTCAATTTGCTCCTGATGAAGAATCTGATGAAGAATCTGAAGTAACTGAAGATTCTGAAGATTTAGAAAACTCAGAAGACTCAGAAGAGACAAGTAACTCTGAGAATGCGGATAATACGGATACAATCGAGATGAGTGCTGTTCACGCTGACGAAGAGTAGTTCGTAACATTTGAATATTTGCGTTCGGCTGCTTTTAAGTAAGCCGGGCACTTGCTGCTTTGAGAGTTGATATTTATAAAATATATTTGAAAAATTTGAATCTAAATTAAGTGCAGTGTTTAGCAAACTTAAATGAGGTATAGTATGCAAGTTGAAACGAAAAAGAATTTTTCTTCATGTAATCGTCCGTTAAGCGATGCATTTCGTCTAGCACTGCTTGATTTAGATGGTGTTGTATATCGTGGTGGAAATGCTGTTGAATATGCGTCTGATTCCATTTTGTTTGCGCAAAAAAATGGAATGGCAATTGAATACACAACTAATAATTCTTCGCGTTTCCAATCTGTTGTTGCAAAACAACTGGAAAGTTTTGGCTTAAAAGTAGAACCATGGCAGATTATAACGTCTTCTGTTGTTGCAGCAAGGATGGTAGCTCGCAATGTTGAGAAAGGATCCAAAGTTCTTGTTCTCGGCGCTGAACATTTGCGTCAAGAAGTGCAACGCGTAGGATTACAACTCGTAGATTCGTGCGAAGATAATCCTAAAGCTGTTATTCAAGGCTGGTATCCTCAAATGACTTGGCAAGAAATGGCGGAAGTTTCTTTCGCTGTTGAGCATGGTGCAAAATATTTCGTTACTAACCGCGACTTAACTATTCCAAGAGAGCATGGTATTGCTCCTGGATGCGGTTCCATGATTCAAGCTGTTATTAATGCTACGGGTGTAGAGCCTATTTCGTCTGCTGGAAAACCAGAATCTGCAATGTATGATGAAGCAAGGTTTTTGGTTGCTGCTAATGCTAAGCATGATGATTCTGAATGTGAAGAATACACTGAAAAAGACGAGTATGGGAATCCTGTAATTAGTATTGAGTATTCATTAGCAGTTGGAGATCGTTTAGATACTGATATTGAGGCTGGAACAAGAGGAGGCTATGCTTCTCTACTTGTTCTTACTGGAGTTACAGATCCTCGCATGCTTATGCTTGCGCCAAAACATTTGCGTCCAAGTTTTGTTTCTAAAGACTTGCGAGGATTAAACGAATCTCACAACGCTCCTGAACGAGTTAACGGTAGTACTTTTACTTGTGAAGATGCTATAGCAAGAGTTGTGAATAATAATATTATTGAAGTTAACAACACTAACGATTGCAATGCTTTAAGAGCTGCTTGTGCGCTGGCATGGAGCTTGCAAGATTGCGGTGAAAATATGGAAAATTATACTCTTCCGGAGTTTTCCTTATGACTGTGAATGAGGATTTAAGTAAACTTTCAAATAGCAATATTTCACAACGCTTAGATTGCGCTTTGGTTAGTCGTGGTTTAGCAGAAAGTAGGACAACTGCTCAGCGTTTAATTCATGCTGGCGTAGTGAGTGTTGACAATCGAAATATTACGAAATCCTCATTTTTAGTAAACAATTCACATACAATAACAATCGACGAATCAAAAAATACGCAATTTTGTATTAGATACGTTTCTCGTGGAGCACTTAAGTTAGAAGGTGCTTTCGAAGCGTTTTCTAAAAATGGTTTAACTACTTCCAAATCAACTAAAGCTCTAGATATAGGTGCATCAACGGGCGGTTTTTGCGACGTTCTTTTGCAAAGAGGTGTTCATTCTGTAATAGCTTTAGATGTTGGTCATGGTCAATTGCATCCAAAAATAGCTAACAATTCACATGTAATTGAAATGAGTGGCGTAAATATTCGAGATGTGTACGAAGAGAACTTGCCATATAAACCAAATCTTATAGTTTCGGATGTTTCTTTTATTTCTCTAACGCTTGTTATTCCAGTAATTTCTAGAATAGCTCAATTGCATGCAGATATTGTGCTTTTAGTTAAGCCGCAATTTGAAGTAGGAAAAGGAAACCTTGGAAAAGGTGGAATAGTAACTGACGAGACTTTAAGAATTAAAGCTTTAGAAACAATAAAAAGTTGTGCAAATCAAAACGGTCTAAAGGTTATCTCCTCTTGCGAATCTCCTATTGAAGGAACGCATGGCAATACGGAGTATCTTCTTTATGCACGTTACGAGAAGTAAGTTAATTATTGAATGTTTAGCATTTTTCAATATGTATCCTAACAATTACAATAGTAGTAGTTGTGTTTAAACAGTACGAAGGGGCTGTATATGCAGGAACATTTCGATACTAATTCCGCTTCGTCGGCTCGTCGTGCTCTTGTAGTTACTCACGCTAGAATCGATGTTCACAGTGATGTGGTAAATCAAGTCAAGACTCAACTTATTAAAGCTGGATTCGTTGTTGACATATTCAACAGTGCTTCTGTGTCTGATTTTGCTAAAAAAACTACTCGTATAGTTGATGAAAATACGGAAATAGTTGTGGTGCTTGGGGGAGATGGCACCATGCTTCAGGCTGCTGAGTTAGTGCATTGTACTACTGTTCCAATTATCGGCATAAATCTTGGTCATGTTGGTTTTTTGGCAGAATTTGAAAGTTTTCAAATTAATGATGCTATTCGTAGGATTGCAAACAAGGATTACACTATTGACAGGAGAATGGAAGCTCATGTAGATGTGTGGCTTCCTGGCGAAAGTAAGCCTTTAAGTGATTGGGCGTTGAACGATATAACTCTTGATCGCGAAGACAGAGGTCGAATGGTAGAACTTTCAATACGAGTAGACGATGTTGAAATGTCATCTTTTGGTTGCGATGGTGTAATAGTTTCAACTCCTACTGGTTCCACAGCTTACGCATTTTCAGCAGGTGGATCAATCATGTGGCCAAATGTAGAAGCGTTACAACTAGTGCCATTAGCTGCTCATGCTCTTTTTGCGCGTCCTCTAATTATTGGTGCCGGTTCTACTTTTACTATTGATATTCTTAATGAATCGTCTTCTGGAGGTTGGATTTGTTGCGATGGTAGAAGACAGCGCGCTCTTCCTCAAGGGTCAAGGATTCAAGTTCGTCAATCAAAAGATGACCTATTATTAGCTAGACTTTCTGGTGCTCCTTTTACGAAGCGTTTAGTTACAAAATTTGATTTGCCAATAGTTGGATGGCGTGAGCACAATAATAATTCTTTAAACTGAATTATTTAAGTAGAAAATAATATTAAATATAGCATTTATAAAACGAGGTACAGCGTGCTTGAAGAGTTAGAAATACGTAATCTTGGGCCAATTTCACATGCGCTTATTACTCCTTCGTCTCACATGACAGCTATTACGGGCGAAACAGGCGCTGGAAAGTCAATGCTTTTAAGTGCTATCAAGCTTATTTCTGGATCCAAAGCAGAAGTTGCAAGGATTTCTCCAAATGCTAAAGAAGCATGGGTTCAAGGCATATTTAGTATTCCTAAAACAAGTGAATTAGTAGATGCTGTTGGAAAATCCGGTATTGAATTAGAGCCTTCAGAAAATGACGAAAATAAATCAGATATGTATGTTTCTAGAACAGTACCACAAGAAGGTCGTTCAAGGGCAACAATTTCTGGTTTCGCAGTACCAAAAACAGTTCTTGAACAAGTATGCTCTCGATTGATAGTTATTCATGGACAAAGTGACCAATTACGCATAGCAACAAATTCAAAACAACGCGAATTGCTTGATACTGTATCTAAAAATAGTGAATTACGTAAGCAATACGCATGTGCGTATCAAGCGTGGAAAGATGCTAAAGAAACATGTAATCGACTAGAAAATCAAGCGTCTTCTTCGCGGCAACGTGCAGATTACCTTAGAGAATCGTTAGCGCGAATACGAGATGTGAATCCGCTGCCTAATGAAGATAAGGAATTGCGTGCAAAAAGAGAAAGAATTGAGAATTCTGCTCAAATTGTTAAAGCAGTGAGCATTGCGCTCGCATCCCTTGATTCCAGTCAAATAGATTATGGTGCTTCAGAATCATCTGAAGATGCTTGTTTTCTTGTAGATAAAGCTTCTCAAGCATTACGAAATATTCGTGTAGATGATTCTTTCAATTCTATTGCAAATCAACTTGACGATATTCATGCTCAACTTGACGATATCGTAATGCAGCTTGCTCAACAGTTGGATATCGATGTAAGTGAAAAAGATTTAGATGATTTAAATTCCCGTATTCATGATCTTACTGATTTAACTCGTAGGTGGGGGCCAACATTAGATGACGTACTTGATTGGTCCGAAAAAGCTCAGTTTGAACTTGAAGATTTAGATGATTCTCCTGAAGCTATTGCCAAAGCGCGTGCTAAGTGTGCTCAACGATATGATGATGCTCTTAAACTTGCTGAAGAATTATATAAAACTCGTTTAAATGCAGCTCATGATTTTGGCACTTTAGTTAGTGAAGAATTAAACTCTTTGGCTATGCCAGGTGCTCAATTAATTATCAGTGTAAATAGGCGTTGCGAAGATTTATCTTGTTCTATTCCGCTTGATTCTAACGGATGTGATGATGTAGAGTTTTTGTTCCGACCATTTCCTGCTTCTTCAGATTTGCCGATGAGCAAAAGTGCTTCTGGTGGTGAATTAAGTAGGCTTATGCTTGCAATTGAGCTTGTTGTTGCGAAGTTGACAGATTGCGACGAAGAAAATATTACATTTGTTTTCGACGAAGTAGATTCTGGTGTTGGTGGTGTTGCGGCAGTAGAACTCGGTAAACGTTTGGCTCAACTTTCTCAACATGCTCAAGTTATTGTTGTTACTCATTTAGCTCAGGTTGCTTCTTTTGCAGATGCACAATTTGCAGTACAAAAAAATCTTGTTGAGAATAGTGAGAATAGTTCTTCTGCTATAGTTGCGGATACTTCTGTTATTGAGCTTAATGATTTGATGCGTGAGCAAGAGATTGCTAGGATGCTTGATGGAAGTGAATCAAAAACTTCATTAGAACATGCTCGTGAGCTATTGAGTGCAAGTAGGAAGATCATTGATGGATTTACAAAATAATTCGTCTATTGTTGCAGCGATTTTTGATTTTGACGGCACGTTACTTGATTCTTTAAGCGTTTGGGATGATATTGATCGAGTAAGTTTTGCGAAACGTGGTATGAACGTTCCTTCAATCTTTGCGAATACGACTGCAACAATGAATCCTAGACAAATTGCAGAATATGTTATTAAAAATTACGGATTTACTGATGCTCCTGAAGATTTGATGACGGAGTGGTCAGATATGGCTTTTGACGCTTATGCTAATCATCTTCCGCTAAGAAAAGGCGCGTATGAATATGTGCATTATTTGCGTTCTAATGGTATAAAGCTTTTTCTTGTTACAACTCTTTCTAAACGCTTGTGTATTCCAGCTTTAAAAAGAGTTGGCATTTTTGATTGTTTTGATTTTATTCATTTTGGAGAAGATTTATCTGAAAAAGGTAAGCATAGTCCTAAAACTTATATCGATATTGCTAATCAACTTAAAGTAGATCCAGCTAAATGTGTAGTTTTTGAAGATTCTGCTACAGCTTTATGTTCAGCTCAGCAAGCTGGTATGCAAACATGTGGGGTAGTTGATAATTCAAACGTAAAAATTGATTTAGATTCGTCGTTTAATAAATGCTTAGCAGTATTTTCTGATTTTTCTTTCGCTCCAAGAATCAGCGATATAAGTTGAAAATATGCTATTGGTTGAGTTGATGAGGTTTCACATACCCCGGGTTTTGTCGCATACACAAGTGCATGCGGATGGCCATCCATCTCGATTTGACGTTACCGCCAAACTCTAGCAGTCTACCCGAAGACTTGAGCGAGCAGCTCTAAAGCGTCTTCTGCTTGACCTTGCTCCCAATGAGGCTTGCCATGCGGCTTACTGTTACCAGAAGTCCGGTGGTCTCTTACACCGCCGTTTCACCCTTACCCGAACGAAACGTTCAGGCGGTCTATTCTCTGTTGCGCTATCTCTCAGGTCGCCCTGGGCGGACGTTATCCGCCATTGTGCTCTGTGGAGCCCGGAAGTTCCTCAGCCACTCCGAATGAACATTGTGACCGCGGCCATCGTGAAACCTCAACCTTCCCAATTATAGCAGATACTATTAATATCGTAAAAAATTCGTTATTTTATAAGAAATTCCGTAATAAACGTTAATTTTTTTATTTTAATTTAATAAATCGCTAGGTTTGTATGGATTTAGCAGATATAATAGAAGAACCGACGGCATCGTGGCAGTCGGGTTGTACAAATCGAACTTAAGGTTCGAGTCTATATGGGGAGGTTTCGCATGGAAATCGTCATTACCGGTCGTCATACGCAGATTAATCAAAGGTTCCGTGACGTTGTAGAAAGTAAGATGAATCGTGTGACCGCCATTGCGCCTGATGCGCAGCGCGTGCAAATCGTGTTGACTCATGAAGGCAATCCAAGGCAGGCTGACACAGCAAAGCGAGTTGAAATTACTGTTGTTGCAGGAAGCACAGTGATTCGCGCAGAAGCTTCTAGCACTGATCAATTTAGTGCATTAGATATGGCGCTTGATAAGTTGACGCTTCGTTTGCGTCGCACTCGCGATCGTCGTAAGGATCATCGCCGTGGATATACGGAAATGACTCCTGTAGACATGGGTGCTGTAGAGCCTGAGATTGAGACTACTGTTGAAGAGCCAGAAGAAAATGAGGTTAATAGCGCAGATGCTGCTGTTGCTTCTGATTTAGGTCCTGGTGAATCTGTGGAAGTAAGTGTTGGCGACACTCCTATTGTGATTCGTCGTAAGCTACATATTGCAGAGCCTATGAGCATAGATGAGGCTTTGTATGAGATGGAGCTTATTGGACATGATTTCTTCCTGTTTGTAAACAAAGAAACTATGAGACCATCTGTAGTATATCGCAGACATGGTTGGAGCTATGG
The DNA here is from genome assembly GCF_055818055.1 of Gardnerella sp. c10Ua_244. NCBI lineage: Bacteria > Bacillati > Actinomycetota > Actinomycetes > Bifidobacteriales > Bifidobacteriaceae > Gardnerella > Gardnerella sp. c10Ua_244. Next base: position 52,967 of record NZ_JARFVS010000003.1, on the reverse strand, counting down.
CGTGTTTGAAATTGATACACCTGAAAATGTTGCTAAGCAAAAGTAATGGTTAAAAAAACACGTCTAAAATGCGCGAATAAGTGCGTATGCCCGTCTAGCACAATGTTGGGCGGGCATTTTTATGTAGTAATCAGACTCGCTAACTTATAAAAATCGTAGCCGTCGCGTAATATGGGCACAGTTTACGTCTATGTTGGCTAGGCCGTCGTCATAGACATGACCTAAGGGAGCAAAACGTGGTAGATATCGTCGATAAAGCCTTGCGTATGGGTGAAGGCCATCAATTGAAGCGCCTTGAGAACGTAGCAAAGGCTGTGAATGCGTTGGAAGATGAAATTTCCGCGCTTTCCGATGAAGAATTGAAGGGTCAAACTGCTAAATTCAAGCAGCGTTTAGACAATGGTGCAAAGCTTGATGATTTGATGCCTGAAGCCTTCGCTACTGTGCGAGAGGTTTCAAAGCGTACGCTTGGCCAGCGTCATTTCGATGTGCAGCTTATGGGTGGCGCTGCATTGCATTGGGGCAATATTGCAGAAATGAAAACTGGTGAAGGTAAAACATTGGTTGCTACTTTGCCAAGCTATCTGAATGCTTTGGAAGGCAAAGGTGTGCACGTTGTCACAGTCAACGATTACCTTGCTAGCTACCAGAGCGAGCTTATGGGTCGTATTTATAGATTCCTTGGCATGAGTGTTGGATGCATTATTACAGACCAGCAGCCGCCAGAGCGTCGTAAGCAATACAATGCTGATATTACTTACGGTACAAATAATGAGTTTGGCTTCGATTACTTGCGTGATAACATGGCGTGGGAAAAGAGTGAACTTGTGCAGCGCGGTCATCACTATGCAATTGTCGATGAGGTCGATTCCATTCTTATCGATGAGGCTCGTACGCCACTTATTATTTCAGGTCCTGCTGAAGGTGATGTAACTCATTGGTATCGTGAATTTGCAAAGCTTGTTTTGAAGCTTACTCGCGATGTTGATTACGAGATTGATGAAAAGAAGAAAACCGCAGGTATTCTTGATCCTGGCATCGCAAAAATTGAGGATTACTTGGGCATCGATAACCTTTATGAGCCAAGCAATACAGCTCTTATTGGTTATTTGAATAACGCTTTGAAAGCTAAGGAGCTTTTCCTTCTAGATCGTGACTATGTTGTTACAAACGGCGAAGTTTTGATTGTCGATGAGCATACTGGTCGTGTTCTTCCAGGTCGTCGTTATAGCGAGGGCTTGCATCAAGCAATTGAAGCTAAGGAAAACGTGGAAGTCAAGGCAGAAAATCAGACTTTTGCTACTATTACTTTGCAAAACTACTTCCGCATGTACGACAAGCTTGCTGGTATGACTGGTACTGCTGAGACTGAAGCTGCAGAGTTCATGGGAACTTACAAGCTTGGTGTTCTTCCAATTCCTTCCAACCGTCCAGTAATTCGTAAAGATAAGGACGATTTGATCTTCCGCACAAAGAAAGAAAAGCTTACTGCTATTGTGCGAGATGTTGCTGAGCGTCATGCAAAGGGTCAGCCTGTGTTGCTTGGTACAGCTTCTGTTGAATCTTCTGAGATTCTTTCTTCGCTTCTTGACGTTGCTCGCATTCCTCACCAGGTTTTGAATGCTAAGCAGAATGCTAAGGAAGCTGCTGTTGTTGCTGTTGCAGGTCGTAAGGGTGCTGTAACTGTTGCTACTAACATGGCAGGTCGTGGTACCGATATTATGCTTGGCGGCAATGTTGAGTTCCTTGCAGATGCTAAGTTGAAGGCTGAAGGATATTCTCCAGACGATACTCCTGAAGAGTATGAGAAGCGTTGGCCAGGCGTTTTAGCTGAAGTTAAAGAGCAAGTTAAGGACGAGCACGAAGAAGTTAAGAATCTTGGTGGCTTGTATGTACTTGGTACTGAGCGTCACGAATCTCGTCGTATTGATAACCAGCTTCGAGGTCGTTCTGGCCGTCAGGGTGATCCTGGTGAGTCCCGCTTCTACTTAAGCTTGGAAGATGATTTGATGCGCCTGTTCAACACTCAGCTTGTTGCTCGTGTTATGGCTAAGGGATTGCCAGAAGGCGAACCAATTGAGTCTAAGTACGTTTCTAACGGTGTGCGCACGGCACAGAAGACTGTTGAAGCTCGTAACTTTGAAATGCGTAAGAACGTTTTGAAGTATGACGATGTTATGAATAAGCAGCGTACTGTGATTTATGCAGAGCGTCAGATGGTTCTTAAGGGTGAAGATATTCACGAGGACATCTTGAAGTTCATCAGTGACACCGTAGAAAGTTATGTGCGTGGCGCAATGAACGGTTCTGATAAGCCAAAGAATTGGGATTTGGACGGCTTAAAAGATGCTCTTAACTCTGTAATGCCTGTACTTCTTGATTGGGATCAGGTGCGTGAAACGATTATCAATCTTAAGGGCGAAAAAGCTGTTTCTGCTTTGCGTGATTTGATTGTCGACAGTGTAGTAAAGGTTTACTCTCTCATCGAAGATCGTCTCGGCGCTGATCCACTTCGTCAAATTGAACGTCGCGTTGTTCTTTCTGTTCTCGATCGCAAATGGCGTGAACATCTTTATGAGATGGATTATTTGAAGGATGGTATTGGTCTGCGTGGTATGGGTCAGCGTGATCCGCTCGTTGAATATCAGCGTGAAGGCTACCAGATGTACAATTCGATGATTGAGGCAATTAAGGAAGAAAGCATTCAGCTTCTATTCCACATTGATATCAATCAGATTGCTTCTACTGAAGATATTTCTTCTGACGATGAGCTTGATGAAGATGTTGCACAAGCTTCGTCTGAGGTAGATGCTGAAGATCAGGCTGCTGGTATTGTTGGTCCTGCACCTTTGAGTCATGCTGAGGGTGATGTTCCGTTGAGCATGCGACCAAAGAATGAAGAATGGAAGACTCCATGGTCTGATGGTCGTACATTCCCAGGAACAAATAAGAATGACGAGTGCCCATGTGGTTCTGGTCGTAAGTACAAGCTTTGCCATGGTCAAAACGAATCTGAAAATGAAGCTGAGTAACTTGAAAGCTGCTAAGTAAAATAAATAAAAGGCGGTGTGATTATAATCATGCCGCCTTTTTATTATATTCGATTGATTATTAGCTATACTCGAGCACCATCTCCATAATCGTTGTAATCTTCTTTATACGGATCAGGTTTTTTGCGATTCATAAGTAATCCTGCTCCACTAAGTAGCATTAATAGGCCGCATATAATACCAACAATGTTTGCTATAGCAGGAATAAAAGCACTTACAATAACACCGAAGATACCTATAACAAATAGAATCCACAAAACTACATTAACTAAAGATACGTTATAAAATTGTGGATTTGGGGGCACAAAATCATCTCCATAGTCTTCCATAGTCTTATCTAAATCAAGCCAACTTGTGCGTGTATTATCACGAGGACCTTTAGCAGTTATGATCGTGTGAGGGTCTTGCATTCTAGTAGGAATAATATAGGATTTATGGCTGCTTAGATTTTTTAAGCTAAATTTATTTTTTATAGCATTTTTTTGATTTTTAGAATTATTATCGCTTGCTATACTGTTGCGCTCTTTCTTTTTTTCTTCTTTCTGAGCGTGCTTTTCAAAGCTTTTTGCGCTACGTGAATTAGCAATATCATTCATATCGTCAGAATGCTCTGCAATAAAAGATGACCAATCGTCATCAAAATTTCTATTGTTTTGTTTTTGATTATTCTTTAACGATTCTGACGTTAACTCGTCATCACGGCGAGGGTCGTTGGTATTCTTAGAAGAAGTCATGAACTATACTGTAGCAAGTCTTCCTGATTCTATGCTTAAAATGTTCGAAATTGGACTTGCAAGAAAGGATATGGTATGTTGTACTGGTTCTTCGTGAAGGGACTTGGGGGTATTGCCTGCATGAGGATTCATCCATCAGCGCAAGGTGTTAAAAATGTACCTAAAAAGGGTGGAGCTATTATTGCTGCAAATCATCTTGCTGTTATTGATGACGCGCTTCTTCCATTGACTTGTCCTCGTATGATTCACTTTATGGGTAAAGCAGAATATTTTGAAGGCAAAGGTTTAAAGGGTCGTTTCAAGAAGTGGTGGTTTACTTCTGTTGGCGTTTTTCCTGTAGATCGTTCTGGAGGCGCAAAATCGCTTGGTGCCTTGAATCATGCTCGTGAAATATTAGAAAAAGGTCAGCTTTTTGGTATTCATATTGAAGGTACAAGAAGTCCAGACGGTCGTTTATATCGCGGTCATACTGGTGCTGCACGTCTTGCTCTTGAAACAGGTTGCCCGATTATACCAGTTGCAATTATTGGAACTAGAGAATTGCAAGTGCATGGTCAAGTTATTCCTGCAAAGGGTAAAACTAAGGCAATTTATGGCGAGCCTATTCAAGTAGAGCGTGTTTGTGACGAAAGCGAGATTACCCACGAGCGTTTACGTGAAATTACAGATAAAGTAACTAAGTCTATTCAGCAAATGAGTGGTCAAGAATACGTTGATGAATATGCTCAAACTGTAAAAGAACGTATGCGTAAAAAACGTGAAGAAAGTAACGAAAATAAGTAAAATATAATGCTGATTCTTATGCTATTAGATTAACATTATTACATATTTAAATTTTATTTATATTCAAATATGTAAGCGGCGAAAGTTATTTAGCTTCCGCCGCTTACATAACGCTCATATTACTGTAAGAGTGATAATAGAAGGATTTCCATTAGAATCCTTCAATGGTACTTCACTTCCAGCTCCAGGGGATTGGAAGCGCACTACGTGCATTAAATCACCAAGTGGAGCAGAAATACGAACTTTCAGTCCTAGATTTTCAATAATCCTTTTAGCTTCATCACTGTTCTTTCCGCAAACGTTTGGCAATGTAACAGTTTTTGGACCTTTAGAAACAACAACTTTAACACTGTCGCCCCAATGTAAGTCAGAACCAGCTTCAACGGAAGCGCGGATAATCTTACCCTTTGCTACAGTATCGCTATTTTCTTCTTCGTACTTTACATCCAGCTTAGCGTCAGTCAAAGCTAAGTCAGCTTCACTCTTTGTTTTCCCAACTATATCTGGCATTTGGACAGGCTTAGGTCCCTTAGAAAGTAAAACACTTACTTCTTCGTTATGGTTCATGCGTGTGCCAGGTTTAGGGTTAATATCAATTAAGCTGCCAGCTGGTATGTCTATAGAATACGTGTCTCCTGACTTATCGTGAACAATGTTAGTAAATCCTGCTTTACGCAATGTTTTCAAAGGATTTTTGCCATTGTAAGTCTTTGGATCTGTAATATCGTCCGGGATTGTAGACTTGCGAATTCCACGCGAAATCACAACATTAAGAGTGCTATTATTGTGCTTTTGAATATGGCTGCCGACGACATCAGGATTTGTTGAAACTACTTTTCCTTCTGGCACATCGTCACTATAATCTTTTGAAACTTTGTAAGGAATTCCAGCAATTTTAAGCGTGTGCTCATATTGTTGCCAATTGACATCAGTTATTTTGCAAGATGCATAATTTTTGCATTGAAGGTCGTCGGGCTTAGGCAGCGTCCAATAACTGCCAGAACCTAAGAAATACCAAAAACCACCAATAGCAGCAATTGCTAATACTCCAGCTGTGCTTAAACCTGCAATAAGGAAAACACGCTTTTTAGAAGAACGATTAGGCTTGTTTCCTAAGTTTTTTTCCTTATTTGACATGCCAAACGGTTTTGCTGCATTTAAGTTGTTGTTAAAATTGCGAGAGCTAATAGCAATTGTTGGCATATTGCTATCGTCAAATTCTTCTAAAGGATTATCTTGCGAATTGTATGACACATCTTCTGTATTAGTAGCATGCCATTGCATAGCTTGTGTTTTTTGAAGATTATTCGCATCGAAAGCACTGTCGGACTTCGCTAGTGAATTGTCTATTGCTACATTATTGACTTCAGGATTATGTAAATCATTATTTGTGTGTGAATCGAGTTCACTTACAGAACTATCTCTAGGTATTGCAACAGTTTCGTCTGTAGCATTTTGCAATAAAGAGTTGGAATTAGCAGAAAAATTAGAGCCTGAAGTATTTATTGCTCGTGTAGCATCTGAGTCATTATTAGGATTCAATTTGTCCGAATAATTTGCTTCAGGGGAAACACGCAAATTATTAATAGGAGAAAAGTCTGTTTCTTCTGAAAACTCTTGTGGTTCTTCTGCTTTGTATTGCCAATCTTCAGAGTTTAATTGTGTAGAAAGTGCACGTAATTTTGCTAATGCTTCACTTGCATCTTTAGGTCGTTCGTTCATGTCGCGAGCAGTGAGGTTTGCTATGAATTGTGCAACTTTTTCGCTAATTCCAGGGCAAGCTGTAGCAATTGAAGGAGTGTTTTCATGCACATGCTTGAAAACAAGCGTAACAGGATTATCTGCAGTAAAAGGCACTCTTCCTGCAAGCATTTCCCAAGCCATCATGCCTGCTGAATACAAATCACCTTGAGGAGTCGCAAGATTATGCTCAATAAGTTCAGGAGCAAGATAAGCTGCTGTGCCAAGAAGTAATCCTGTAGAAGATAGTGTTGCTTGCGAAATTGCTCTAGCTAAACCGAAATCAGTAATTTGAACATGACCTCGATCGTTAATTAAAATATTTTCCGGCTTAATATCTCTATGTACAACTCCAGCATTATGTGCAGAAGCGAGACCATCCAAAGTTTCTGCAAGTAGACGCAGCGTATCTCGCACACTGAATGTGCCTTGCATATTCATTTCATAACGCAAATTAACGCCATGAACATATTCCATTACGAGATAATCGAGCCCGTCATATTCGCCTGTATCATAAACTTGTACAATATGTGGATTTGCAATTGCTGCAGCAGAAGTCGCTTCTCTGCGGAATCTAGCAATAAATTGCTGGCGATGCACCCCTTGAGCAAGTTGAGTGTGCATGATTTTAATTGCTACAGGTCTATCAAGGCGTTCATCTTCTGCTTGATACACAGTAGCCATGCCACCCTGAGCTATTTTGCGCACAATGCGATAGCGATTTTCAATGCGCATACCTGGCTGCGCCTGCGTAGCTTCATCCATTGTCACAATCCTTATACGCGTAAAACCATTTTTACTACTTACGAGTGTACAAGCAAGATAGTAAAGAAAGCTAATTTCGAGCGTTATTTGCTAAATATTATTGTACATTACGCCATGCTTCAGGTATAAATCGTTTGCTAATTTCATGCAAAATAGCTTTTCCATTGTCGCTCAATGTACTTGATTCGATTGCTTGTTGTGAATCATTCCACAGATTCTCAATTCGCTTTTTTGATTTTTCAATAGCACCAGAAGTATGGTAAATCTGTATTATTTTATTTACATCATCTTCGCTTCGAGTACTACTCGTGTAAGCTTTTAATAGTATTTCTCTTTCGTTATCGTTTCCGTATTGCAAAGCATCTGCAAGAAGAACCGCACGCTTACCTTCTCTAATATCACCGCCAATAGGCTTACCTGTAATCTTGCTATCTGAAACAATATCAAGCAAATCATCAGCAATTTGGAAAGCAACACCTAACGAATTGCCAATAGAATTAGCAAGATTGTATGCTTCAGTTGGTTGCATATTTGCTGCAAGAAAGCCGAGAGTTAATGGAGCAACAGTAGTGTAGCTGGCTGTTTTCCATCTAAAAACATTCAAAGATGATTCCGCAAGTTGTATTGGATTATCTAGTTGCATCATTTCTATTGACAAATCCAATACTTGACCAATACCAACATTTCTTTGCATAGACGCAAATGCTGCTAACAATTCCTCGCCATAAGTAAAATTCTTCGCACGATTTCTTGCAATATCGAAACTTTCTGTGGCAAGTAGATCTCCCAGCATTAAACCTAAGCCTGTGCCAATATGCTTATTATTGCAAGCTTTACTTAATGCACAATACGCACTAGGCTTTCCACGTCTTAAATAAGATTCGTCAATAATATCATCATGAATTAATGCAGCTGTTTGAAATACTTCTAGAGCACAAGCTATGTCAAATACAGACTGTTCATGGATTTTTTGAATATTGGTTTCTTTTGATGCAGCGTAAAATGCTGAAATCGTAAGAAGAGCTCTAAGACGTTTTCCGCCTTCGCTTGAAACAATAGCTTGCTTTATTACTTGCTGTAGTATTTGCGCACATGTGGATGAAAGATTATTTTCTAATCCCGTATTAAATTGCTGAGAAATTAAAAAAGTAATTCTAGATTCAATATCGTTAAGACTGTAATTGTTGCCTATAAATGTGCTCATATTATGAAAGTTATCCACAGGGCTGAACATTACAAAACGCAATTATTATTATGGTTTAATAAGCTTTTCACCGCGGAAATAGTTTTTTATTGAATGCTGACTCATATCTTGAGAAACTTCAATATATCAAAAATGCTATTGCATAGTTTGATTATCAAAATAAAAAATCATGTAAAAAATGAGGGGGAGTATGCATGGAAATTGTAGAGGATGATTTGAAAACGAAGATATCGCATAATTGTATTGATGACTTTGATATGCAAAGTCTTATGCAAATTTATGGTGAAAGTGCTAATTCTTTTAATGGTTGTTTAGATTTTGCAGGTTCAGAAGATTTTGAAAGTTTTGCTGGAAGAGAAATTTCAGATATTAATGGGACTATATATCCTTCCAAAGAGTGCAGCTTTTTTATGACTTTTTCTAAGGAATATATTTACAACAACTGTAGTGATAGTGCGCAATGGATTAAAGGATTAGAATATTGGGTTCCGGCAGTTTCGGAAGCTTTTATAGAAAATGTTAATCAAAATGGCAAGCAATATGCTATTAGAGATATTGCAAGCAGAGCGCTTATGCGATGGTACAACATGTTTGCTTACGATGAAAAAATGTTTGGATATGATTTAGTAAATCTGCCAATAGCAATGTTGCATAATATTAATGTTCGTGATGCAATGCTTATTTCTATTCTGGATGAAAATCAAGAATGGTATGACGAAAAAACTTTGTCGGAATTTGCTTGGTGCCCTCATACACCTGAAGTATCTCGTAATTTGCGGCATTGTTTAGAAGCAAAATTCACTCAAACAAATAATAAGCCTGATATAAAGAGAGCTATTTTCGCGTGCAAAATTTTAAAATCTATGGCTATTATTACTAGAAGCATTCCAAAATTATCTGTGCAAGTTTACGCTTTGTTAGCTTATATCAGCTGGTGGTTTAGGCTCGGAGAAGTAAAATATTATTGTGATTGTGCATTGCGCATTGATCCTGATTGTTCTATGGCAAAAATAGTGTGTGGAGCATTCGAAAATGGTCTTGAGCCAGCATGGATTGAATAATTCGCCACGCCGCAAAAATTAGTTGTGGAATAATCGTCTTGCTTAAATGGTTTACTACTTAAGGTAAAACTTGCCCTTGCATGAACTATGCCTATATGCGTTACAAGGGGATAATACAGGAGGAACAGTTTGACGAGTGAAGTTGGATTAACGGTCGACAGCGACGAAATGCAAGATGATACTAAGCCTGTAAAAACTCGCAAGGCTAGCGCTGCGCGTAAAACCAGTACTCGAACTTCGTCAGCTGATAGCAAGACGCGCAGTTCTCGCTCAAAGAAAACTGAAGACAACAAGATTGATACTGAATCAGTATCGGCTGATGCTGAACATGACGAAACTGAAGATAGCGTAGACATTGAATCTCAAGATCAATTATCTATTGACGATCCTTTAGATGACGATTCACATCTTGATGTTGGTGATGAACATTTGAATCTTGATGATTTGGACGATATTCAGCCAGAAGATATATCTGATGTTGACGATTTAAGCGATATTGACGTTGCAGATGATCTTGATGATGAAGAGTCTGAAGATCTTGATGAAATTGATGATCACGACGAAATTAAGCATGATGCTCCGCAAGTGCCACAAGCAAAAGGCGCATTTGTTGTACGTGATGATGACGATGACGATAATCTAACTCCATCTGGTAATCCTAAGCGTCGTGTAATTGCTACAGGTGCTACTGCGGATCCTGTTAAGGATTATCTAAAGCAGATAGGTAGAGTTAGCTTGCTTAATGCTGAGCAAGAAGTTGATTTGTCAGAGCGTATTGAAGCTGGATTGTATGCTCAGCATTTGCTTGATACTCAAATTGATCAAATGGAGTTTAAGCGTAAACGTGAGCTTAAGTGGGCTGCAGCAGATGGCAAGAAAGCTAAAGATCATCTTCTTGAAGCAAACTTGCGTCTTGTTGTTTCTCTTGCTAAGCGTTATACCGGTCGAGGCATGCTTTTCCTTGATTTAATTCAGGAAGGTAACCTTGGTTTGATTCGTGCAGTTGAAAAGTTCGACTGGAAGAAGGGCTTTAAGTTCTCAACCTACGCAACTTGGTGGATTCGCCAGGCTATTACGCGTGCTATGGCAGATCAGGCTCGTACTATTCGAGTTCCAGTGCATATGGTTGAGGTTATTAATAAGCTTTCTAGGGTTCAGCGTCAAATGCTTCAAGATTTAGGTCGTGAACCTACGCCGGATGAGCTTGCTCGCGAACTAGATATGCCAGTAGAAAAGGTTCAGGAAGTACAAAAATACGGTCGTGAGCCAATTTCTTTGCACACTCCTCTGGGCGAGGACGGCGATTCCGAGTTCGGTGATTTGATTGAAGATACTGACGCAATCGCACCGTCTGATGCTGTTGCGTTCTCGCTCCTTCAAGAACAGTTCAGGCAAGTTTTGGAAACTTTGGCTCCTAGGGAGGCTGGAGTTATTAAGATGCGCTACGGCTTGGAAGATGGTCAGCCAAAAACTTTAGACGATATTGGTCGCGTTTATGGTGTTACTCGTGAACGTATCCGTCAAATTGAGTCTAAAACAATGTCTAAGCTGCGTCATCCTTCTAGATCGCAAACTTTGCGTGACTTCTTAGATCAGTGATTGTGTGAAGTTATATTACAAAGTGTCGTATTGTTGCTTTTGCGATAGTACGACACTTATTGCTTAAAATAATCGGTTGTACGTTTAATAAGTGCAAGGGGTAGAAGTGGTCTCTCATAAAGAGCAGTATGATGCCGACAGTTTGACAGTGCTAGAAGGCTTGGATGCTGTAAGAAAGCGTCCAGGCATGTATATTGGCACTACAGACAGCCAAGGCTTAATGCATTGCCTTTGGGAGATTATTGATAATGCGGTTGACGAGGCTTTGGCGGGTGCTTGTGACCATATTATTGTTACTCTTCACGACGATGGATCTATTGAAGTTGCAGATAACGGTCGTGGTATTCCAGTAGATGTTGAGCCAAAAACAAAGCTCACTGGTGTTGAAGTTGTTTTAACTAAGCTTCACGCTGGAGCAAAGTTTGGTAACGCTTCTTATAATGCTGCAGGCGGTTTGCACGGTGTTGGATCTTCTGTTGTAAACGCTTTAAGCTTGCGTTTAGATGTTGAAGTCGATAGAGACGGTAAAACGCATCATATGGCGTTCCATCAAGGGCATCCTGGTGTGTATAGCGATGCTGACCCGGAGCATCCATCTCCAGCTTCTCCATTTAAGCGTACGCGTAAGAACAAGCCTACTGAGCTTGAAATTATCGGCACTGTTTCGCCAAAAACTACCGGAACTCGTGTACGCTACTGGGCGGATCCAGAAATTTTTAATTCGACTGCGCATTTCAGCTATGAGCAGCTTATTGCTCGCGTGCGTCAAACAAGTTTCCTGGTTCCAGGCTTAAAAATTACTGTTATTGACGAGCATGTTCCTGAAGGTGAATCTGCAAATATTGAAGAAATTGATTCTACTAAAGATGATGTTGCAGAAGATAATCTTCTTGAAAACCAGTCTGATAATAGCGATAACTCTGTGTCTGAATTTGAAGAATTAGAATCTGAAACAGCATTAGAAGATGAAGATGATTCTGAAGATAAGACTGAAAATATCGCGACTGAAGATGAGGCTGAAGATGCTGAATCTGAAGAATCAGTTGCACAATCTGTTGCGAATGCTGAGTCTGCTAACTCAATGCAAAATAAGCATCATCCTCGAGTAGTTGAATTTTTGCATAATGGTGGCGTTAAAGATTTCGTTGATTTTCTTTCAAAAGGTGAAGCAGTATCGGATATTTGGCGTATTTCTGGCGAAGATACATATGTAGAAGAAACGCAAGCTGTTGATTCTGCAGGAGATTTACACGCGCAGCAAGTAACTCGAAAATGCGGCGTTGACATTGCAATGCGTTGGGTAAACGGCTACGATTCAACGATTATTAGTTTCGTAAACGTTGTTGAAACTCCTGGCGGAGGTATGCACGTAGACGGATTCTTGCAAGGATTGACTAAGCAAATTCGTAAAGCTGTTGAAGACAACGCGCGCAAACTAAAAGTAAATCTTAAAGATTCGAATACGAAAATTGAGCGCGATGATATTACAGCAGGATTGGTAGCAGTCGTAACTGTTCGCATTGCTGAGCCTCAATTCCAAGGTCAAACTAAGGATGTTCTTGGAACTGCTCAAGTTAAGCCAATCGTTACCAAAATGACTGACGCTCAATTCGGTGAGATGATTACCGGTTCTAAGCGAGGTTTTAAAGAGCAGTCTTCTAGAGTTTTGGAAAAAATTGTTTCCGAAATGCATGCGCGTATTCAAGCGCGTAAAACTAAGGAAGTTACGCGCAGAAAGAACGCTCTTGAGTCTGCTTCAATGCCACCGAAACTTTCTGACTGCCAGCCTGGAAACGACGATGTTGCAGAACTTTTCATCGTCGAGGGCGATTCTGCACTTGGCACTGCAAAAGCTGCTCGAAATTCTGCTTTCCAAGCGCTTCTTCCAATTCGCGGTAAGATTTTGAACGTGCAAAAAGCAAGTCTTGCACAAATGCTTTCCAACAAAGAGTGCGCTGCAATTATTCAGGTTGTTGGAGCAGGATCTGGCGCAAGTTTCGATATTTCACAAGCACGTTATAACAAGATTGTTATGATGACCGATGCAGATGTTGACGGCGCGCATATTCGTATTTTGCTGCTGACGCTGTTCTACCGTTATATGCGCCCGCTTATTGAGCACGGCCATGTTTATGCTGCAGTGCCACCTCTTCACAGGATTGCGCTCGCTGGAAAGCGCAAGGGCGAGTATATTTACACGTATTCCGACGATGAATTGGCTGGAAAGCTTGATGATTTGCAAGCTAAAGGCATTGATTTTAACAGCGATATTCAGCGTTACAAGGGCTTGGGCGAGATGGATGCAGATCAGCTTGCAGACACAACCATGGATCCTAGAACTCGCATGCTTCGAAGGATTCGTATGGAAGATGCTCAGCAAGCGAGTGAAGTATTTGATTTGCTAATGGGCGATGATGTTCCTCCGCGCAAGCAGTTTATTGTTGATAACGCAGACGACTTCGATCGTTCCAAAATCGATACCTGATATCGGTATGCCGCTCGCGTCGCTTTATGTCGCCTTGTATATTTGTATTCCTTTATATTGCTTTATAAAGTCGCGTTGGCATTACAAATATGAAGTACTAGTGTTGGGGAATTTTTATGGTTAACCTTCTTCTTGCTGTTATTTATCTTGCTTTTATAAGCTTGGGTTTGCCGGATGCTCTTCTTGGAGCTGCGTGGCCTACGATGAGTCATGATGTTGGTGCGCAAATTTCTTGGGCTGGTGGAATATCAATGGTTATTTCTGCAGGAACAATTGTTTCTGCGCTGCTATCTAATAGGTTTACGCATAAGTTTGGCCCTGGGAAGGTTACGCTTATTTCAGTTGCTTTAACAGCTTTAGCGTTACTAGGTTTTTCTTTTGCTCCGAATTATCTTGTGCTTATTTTTCTAGCTATACCATACGGTTTAGGTGCTGGAGGAGTGGATGCGGCTCTTAATAATTACGTTGCAATTCACTATGAAAGCTGGCACATGAGCTGGCTTCACTGCATGTGGGGAATTGGTGCTTCCGCAGGTCCTTATGTTATGGGTTTCGCACTTTCTCACGGTCAGCGCTGGCCTGCAGGCTACCAGTATATTGCTGTTATACAAATTGCTCTCACTCTTGTGTTATTCATAAGTTTGCCGCTGTGGAAAAATAATAATAAAAAGGCAGAGACGCATAATCTTACTGAGGTAAAGAAACAATCTTCTGGGATGCTATCTTACGCAGAAGTTTTGCGCATTCCAGGAGCTAAGAATATTCTTATTATGTTCTTTTGCTATTGTGCGTTGGAGCAAACTGCAGGATTGTGGGCTAGTAGTTACATGGTTTTGCATGGAGGAGTTAGCCGCATTGTTGCGGCAGGTTGGGCAAGCTTGTTTTATGTTGGCATTACAGTTGGTCGTTTTGTAAGCGGATTTCTTACTATGCGTTTTAACGATGCAACGATGATTCGTATTGGGCAGTGCGTAATGCTTATGGGCATTCTGGTATTGTTGCTGCCTTTGCCGAATCATATTGAGCTTATTGCAGGATTTGTAATTATTGGACTAGGCTGCGCTCCAGTTTACCCATGCATTATTCATTCCACGCCGCATTATTTTGGTGCAGATAAGTCTCAAGCTATTGTTGGCATGCAAATGGCAAGCGCATATATTGGGTCTATGGTAATGCCTGCGATTTTTGGACTAATTGCGCAGAATGTTTCTATGGTGCTTCTTCCGGCTTATTTGCTTATTCTTCTCGCTGTAATGACTTTTATGCACGTGCGCTTGCTTCGAACTTGCGTAACTCGAGTCTGAAAGTATTTGTGTGCGCGATTGCTTATATTTTTTTGATGTAGACTTGTGTTAGATGTGTTATGTGTGCTAGGTGTGTTAGAACTTGTTGTATACGCATTATCTAGTAGATGTATTTCTAATAATGTTTTTACAAAAGGAGGGGTTATGAATGATATTAAGCAAGAAGTCTTTGACAAAGATAAGCTTGATTTTGCAATATTTTGTATTGAAAATGTTGCTAAGAAGCTTAATCAAAACCCTCGCGATACGTATGATGCTTTGACTAAGAAGAGTAATATTCTTATGTCTTATATTGTTCCATCTTATGACGTTTTGCACACTCAAGGCAAAGAGTATATTACAAACGATATTATTTCCTTCATGCGCGAAAAAGGTGTAAAAGTATGATTGTTTATCACGGTTCTTTTATGCCTGTTGAATTTCCAGATGTATTGCATTCGCGTAAAGATGTTGATTTTGGCGCAGGATTCTACGTTACATCAATACGTAGTCAGGCTGATAATTGGGCGAAGAAATTTATTCGCAAGGACAAAGATGCTTTTGTTTCTTCTTATAATTTTGACAATAATGTTCTTAATGAATTATCTGTTCTTAAGTTTGATTCATATTCTGAAGAATGGCTTAATTTCATACTTAATGCTCGTTCTGGAAATGATACAAGCAGTTTTGATGTAGTAATTGGCGGTGTAGCAAACGATAAGGTTTATAACACACTTGAATTGTTTTTTGATGATTTAATTACTAAGTCTGAAGCTTTAGGCAGACTAAAATATGAAAAACCTAATAATCAAATATGTTTTAGAAGTCAAAAAGCTATTGATTTGTGTCTTACATACATAAAAAGCGAGTGTGTAAATAGTAAGTTTTTAGGGGAGTGATGGATTTTGAAGGCGAATCCTATTTTGTTGCAAAAGAAGTATGCTAGGGTTGTAAGTCTTCTGGCTGAGCGTGCTGGGTTGAGTTATGAGCAGGCGCTTGACGTGTTTTACCATTCTGTTACTTACGATTTGATGCGTAATGGTATTTCGGATATGCATTGTATGAGCGACGGATATTTGGTTCAAGATTTGCTTGATGAGATGCATAATTCTAAAATGTGTGTTAATGCATGACTTTTGTAATAAATTAAACGATTGTGTGATATGCCATGCTTGCATTTGTATTTCGACTATAAAGCGTACAATGTGTATACGTTTTTACATTATCTCGTTATCTATTTTTTAAGAGGGTAAATGAATAAGAGAACTGGTCTTATGTTGACTAGCACTATGATGGGTATTGCTACTGCTGCTTGTGCTTTCTGCATGGCACAAAGTGCGAATGCTGCCGAAACTTCAGCTTCTTCTGGTGTTAATACGACTGTAAATTCTTCTACCACAGCTTCTAATACAGAAACTTCCTCTACAGAAGGTTCTTCTTCCGTAACTTCTTATAACGCAGCTTCTAATACGCCCAATGGGGGGGGGTCTGCTTTAGATAGCACTTCCGCAAAACCTTCTGGAAATACTGTACCTTCCAAGTCTAGCGAAACTGCAAAAACTGCCGAAACCACAAAATCTACTAAATCTTCTAAAGCTTCTGAATCTGTAACTGATGCTGAAAATTCTGAAAATGCTAGACTTACACAAACTCTTATAGATGTAAGCAATACTAATCTTCAAACAAATAATCGTGAAGATAGAAGCGTACACGCATCTGCAGAATCTAAAGCAGCATCAACTGATTCGGGTACTACAGATGATGCATCTTTAACTTGGACGAAGGACGACTTTAACATTTCTGACGATGGTAAAACTATTGGAGGTAGGAAAAATGTTTATTATCCGGAGACCGGTCAAACGGTAAATGAGTATGTGGACGGACTTAGTGCCAAAGGCAAGGAGAAACTTAAGAAAAATCATCATGTTGTGATTCCTGAGGGTATTGAGGTAATTCATGAATGTGCTTTTACCGGTCAGGCTGACAAAGTTGGGAATAAGCATAAACACGTTGACGGCGAGACTTATATTGAGGGTGTCACTCTTCCGCAATCTCTTAGAATAATAGAATATGGAGCTTTTGGTTG
This sequence comes from Gardnerella sp. c10Ua_244, assembly GCF_055818055.1. NCBI lineage: Bacteria > Bacillati > Actinomycetota > Actinomycetes > Bifidobacteriales > Bifidobacteriaceae > Gardnerella > Gardnerella sp. c10Ua_244. The sequence continues at coordinate 36,177 of NZ_JARFVS010000003.1, read as the reverse complement.
GAATAAAATTAAAGGAACCGTTGTTATTCCAAAAAATGTGGTTTCAGTAAGCGATGCAGCCTTTGTTGCTAATGAAATTGAAAAAGTTGTGTTTGAAGGCGTGCTTGATGATAAGGGAAAAGAGCACGATATAGATACTAATCCGTATTATCTTGCTGGAGTTGGTAGTGTTGCTTTCCAAGGTAATAAAATTTCTGAAATTGTCGTAAAAGGTAATTTAGGACAATATAAGTTTCGCTCAGGGGAAAATGATTCACCGTTTGACAATCAAAATCCTGGACCTTTCACTATTGAAGTGGGAGAGGAATACAAAAGTCCTATCAAAATTACGCAAGAAAGCACTGGTCATACAATCAGTGTTATGGAGGGTTTTGAGGAGAATGGAAATCCTGTAACGATTGACCTCTCACCATATTTTAAGAAAAATGCTGATGGAAAATATGTAGCTGTAAAAACTGGCACACTTGAAGGTCAGTGCATTTTTTATGACTTTGTTCAGCGTGTGCCTAGGATGATTGGTAGATCGCATTTTACGTACAACATTGTTCCTAAAGCTACAATTTACACAGTTACTTTTGTAAATGGCACTAATTCTCATTATGCTTCTGTGCAAGTTAAGGAAGGCAAGAGCATAAACGATAAGAGTGTTGATAGTCAGTCGATGCCTAAAGATCCTACGAAGATTGGGTACACTTTTGAAGGGTGGAATGAAGATCAAGACGGTACTGGTGCAGTGTTCCTTGCCAGCACTAGTGTAAACAAAAATTTGAAAGTTTACTCCATTTTTAAGAATTACTTACCAGTTATTACAGTTCAGAATAAGACTATTACTGAGGGTGATTCACTCGATTTGAATAGTCTTGTTGTGTCTGTTAGTGATATTGAGGATAATTCTATAGCAACTAAGGTTAAGCGTATTAGTGACGGTGGTTTTAATAACAATGTTCCAGGCGTTTACACTATCACGTTTAGCGTAACGGACAATGGCGGTGCTACTGCAACAGCAGTTGCAACAGTAACTGTTAATAAGAAGCCAACGCCTCCAACTCCACCAACTCCTGTTCCAGTTCCTGAGTCGCCGGCCCCTGTCGCTCCAGGTCCGATTCTGACACCTTCTGAGTCTGAGACAGAACCTGAGTCCGCTCCAGCTCTTTCGCAACCCGAGCAACCGGAAGCTAAGCGCGTTGTTAAGCATCTTCCTAAAACTGGCTCTTCAGTAGCTATGGTAATAAATTATTTGTTTGCATCTGTGACTGCAGGAATTTTTGCACTTGTAGAAGCTAGAAAATCACTTCGCAGATATTCCAAGCATGCTCGCAAAAACTAGCTTTAAAAAGTGTAAAATTAGCAAGCAAAAACATTACTACCCAATGTGCGCAATTGGGGAAACGAGTTCAGTTCCAGAAGCATCCCTACGCATATCTGGCTTAGGTAACTCAACATTGCTTCCGCCTTCTGTAACGGCTTGCAATGGATAGTATCCAACGTACGCGTGTATCAACGTATCTTGACCTTTAAGGAATCTTTGCGAGCGCACGCCACCAGTTGCGCGACCTTTTGTTGGGTACATGTCAAATGGAGTAATCTTTGCAGAACCGTTTTCGGTTCCAGGAAGAGCTTCACTGTCTCCAGCAACGGTGAATACAACTGTTCCAGAAGCGGAGAATAAACCATTTTCACCTTCTTCGTAATGCCACTCTATTGATTTTTCTGGCACTACTGCGAAGGTTGCAACTTTAGCACCTTCTGCTAAACGAATGCCTGCCATTCCGCCTGCTGTGCGTCCTTGTGGTCTAACTTGTTTAGCGTCAAAGGTAAGTAATGAAGAATCACTACTAATGAACACGAGTCTGTCGTTGTCTTTTGCTGGAGCTGCGGCAATAACGGTGTCGTCGTCTTTTAAGTCAATTATGCTCCATGAATCCATGGTAGTTGGAGCTTCAAAATTCCATCTTTTAACTACACCGTTTCGTGTTCCAATTGCAAGTGGAGTAGCGTTTTGTGAGGCATCAAATGCTATTGCTGAAACTACGCGTTCTCCTCTTACTGGATCCGTGCTTTGCGTGGAAGTTAGCAGTTCTTGTGCTTTTACTCCGTGGTTGAGCAGCGCAGGTTTTCCTTCTTCATAGTTAAGTTGTGGCAAATCTGCAACATGAGCTAGAACTAGTCGACCAGATGAAGTAACAAGAGCACAAGTTGAACGCGTTGTTGTTGCAAACATTGTTTTACAAGGAGTGTTAAATACGTTGTTGTTGTGCGAATTCCAATGTTCTAACACTGCAATGCTTGTTCTGGCAATTAACCCTGAAGTGCTTAATGCTACTGCGCAAGGTTCGTCACTTAATTGCATTGCGACAGAAGATGCGTCAGCTTCTCCAGTTTTACGAGCTGCATTAGCTGCTGCAGCCAAATCTGCTTGAGTTGAAGTAATTTTATTTGCTGATTGAACGGCTTTAATTGCAATATCCTCACTGTTTTTATTTATGCTGGAGGCTACTGGAGTAAAACTACCATCTTCATTTTCGTCAAGCAAAATTGTTCTGCGTGGAGTATTCCATTGTTTAACTGCAGAATCCATATCTGCTATTACGACGTTGTCGAGTTTAGCTTCAGAACTTAATATTTGATTTAGCTCTTCAATTTTTTTGAGCAAATCGTCGCGTTCAGCTTCGAGCTCTATTTGGCTCATTTTAGTAAGTCTGCGAAGACGTAAGTCAAGAATATACTGTGCTTGAATTTCATCAAGATCGAATACTTTAATTAACTTAGTTTTTGCACTATCTGCATCTTCAGATGAACGAATGACCTGAATTACTTCATCAATATCAAGAAGTGCAAGAAGCAAGCCATCAACCAAATGTAAGCGTTCTTGAGCTTTTTTGCGCCTAAATTCGCTGCGTCTGCGTACCACGGTTCTGCGGTGAGAAATCCAAACGTCTAATAGCTCTCGCAAGCCCATTGTGTGAGGTCTACCGTCAACAAGTGCAACATTGTTAATAGTAAAGCTCTCTTGCAAAGGAGTGTGCTTAAAAAGTTGAGCAAGCACAGCGTTAGGATCAAAACCTGTCTTAATCTCAATAACAATACGAGTTCCGTTATGTCGATCTGTTAAATCAATAGCACCTGAAATACCGTCTAATTTTCTTGATTTAACTCCTTGAGAAATTCTTTCCAAAACGCGCTCTGGGCCAACCATAAACGGAAGTTCTGTAACGATAATAGCTTTTTTGCGAGCAGTAATATTTTCGATATGTGTTGTAGATCTTGTAGTGAATGCTCCGCGACCTGTTGCGTAAGCTTCGCGAATGCCATTTCTACCAATGATAATTCCTCCGCTAGGCCAGTCAGGTCCTGGAACTAGTTTCATAAGATCATCTAGGGTTGCATCAGGATGTTTCATAACATATTTTGCTGCAGCAACTACTTCTCCTAGATTATGTGTTGCCATATTAGTTGCCATGCCTACAGCAATTCCAGAAGCACCATTTACTAAAAGATTTGGAATAGCTGCAGGAAGCACAGTAGGTTCTTTTAGTTTATTGTCGTAATTTGGTACGAAATCAACTGTGTCTTCGTTGATATCCGCGTTCATACCTAGTGATGCAGGAGCTAAACGCGCTTCGGTGTATCGAGAAGCTGCTGGACCGTCGTCAAGAGAGCCAAAATTACCGTGTCCGTCAACAAGCGGCAAGCGTAGGGAAAATGGTTGAGCTAGACGAACCATTGCCTCATAGATTGCAGAATCACCGTGAGGATGAAGTTTACCCATTACTTCACCAACAACGCGCGCTGATTTCATATAAGCATGATCAGGACTCAAATTCATATTGCCCATTTGATACACAATGCGTCGCTGCACTGGTTTCATTCCGTCTCGTGCGTCCGGTAAAGCTCGAGCATAAATAACTGAATAAGCATATTCCAAGAAGGATTTGCTCATTTCTTCGTTTAATGGTGTTTCAACAATATGCTCTTTAACTTTTCTTGGGTCGAAAGCTTGCTGTGTTGAGTGATGGCGTGAGGGCATATTTAGAACTCCTTGAATGACATTACGGCTATCAATCTTACCAATTTATATGCACAAACAGCATGTTTTTGCTGAATTTTTCAGCAATTTGACTAGTTATTTATATAAATATTTGTTATTCGCGTTTTGTTCAATGCAATATAAGTGGTTCAATAGTAAGTATGAGTGCTGAAATACCGTCTGAAAATGATCTTTTGCAATTTGTTGGTAATGTTAAGTACGGTGATTTTTCTAATTCCGCAGTTAATGAAAATTTTTCTTACGATTTTAATGAAAAAAATCTTGGTGGAGCGTTACATATATCTTCGGTTCTTCCAGCTTTAAGTGATGCAATAGATGCTCCTGTTAAAACAGCTATTCATAACGATCCACACGCTTTGCGAGAAAGTCTTGGTTTCCCTAAATCTAATTCTGCAATTGTAGTGTTAATAGATGGTTTAGGATACTGGAATATTCTTATGCGCAAAGGTCACGCTCCTTATTTACGATCCTTGCTTAACGAATCAATAAATCAACGACCAATTAGCACGTGCGTTCCAAGCACAACTGTTGCTGCAATGGCTACTTTTGGAACAGGCACATGTCCTGGTCTTACTTGCATGACCGGTTACACGCAAAAGAATTCTCAAACTGGTAAACTTGCGCAGCTTATTCAATTTAATGATGCGCCTGATCCGCTAGTTTTGCAGCAAGAGCCGACTATATTTGAAAGTTTAGTTTCTAATGGAGTCCGTGCAGATAGCGTGGGATTACCAAAGTTTGAAAATACTCCTCTTACCAAAGCTGCTTTTCGTGGAGCAAATTATATTACTGCTGGAACTCCTAGAGCTCGCATTCTTAAGGCTGCTAATAACAGTAAAACTCCAGGTTTAACTTATATGTATTTACGTGACGCTGATAAAACCGGTCATAATTATGGTTGGGATTCTCAGCAGTGGGTTTCTGTTTTTGAGCAAATTGACGAGCAGTTGCGTCTTTTGCGAGCAAATTGTGCTCCTGGAACATTAATTGTTATTACTGCAGATCATGGGATGATTAAATCCGATCCCAATAAGCGAATTGATATTGCTAAACATGATGAGCTGATAAAAGGCGTATCGATGGTTGGCGGTGAACCTCGTTCTGTAATGTTGTATGCTAACAGTGACGCAAATCCTGAAGATATTATTTACCGTTGGCGTGAATATTTTGGAACTAATGCAATTGTACGCAGTAAAAAACAAGCCATTGACGATGGTATTTTTGGTTTAGTAAACAACAGGGCAGAGGATGTTATTGGCGATGTTATTGTGCAAGCTTGTGGAGCTTACACAATTGTTGATTCTCGCATTCAATCTGATAAAGCTATGAGTTTACCTAGCGTTCATGGATCGATGACTCATATGGAAATGGATATTCCGTGCCTCATAGATTTAGTGTAAGCGATTTTTGCTTCTATTATTGAAAATATTTTATAAATCGTAACTTAGCAAATAAAATGTGTGGCACTCAAATTTTACTAAGAGTGTCACACATATTGTTAATAAGCGAAAAATTTATTTTTAAACTTCTTATTTAGCTTTCGCCAAATAATATTTCATCCCAGCTTGGTACTGCTGCTCTTCCAGCTTTACGTTTATTGTGCTCAGAAGATGATTTTTCTTGGCCATTAGTATTAATTTCTTGATTATTTTTAGCAGAATTTTGATTACTTTCAGCAGCATTTTTTTGCAAATTCGTACTAACAATATCTGCTTTTTCAGCATTTTGAACTTTCGCAGCCAATGATTTTTGTGCTTCATTAGACGCATTGACGATTTTGCTATTCGTTTCGTTTCTATTAATAAATTCAGCATCTGGTTGTATTAGCGAAGTCTGCTGAGGATTATCTTCTTTAATAAATTGCGTATTTGTTTCAGTAGAACGCTTAGAATAGCCTTTTTCTAATACTTGCTGTATGTCAGAATTATTGTCCTGATTTTCGAAGGAAGATTGGGCTTGTGCATCTGCAAGTTTGTCACTGTTTCTAAGTTCCCATTGAGAAACAGCTCGTTCGATTCTGGCAGAACGAATAGAATTTCCTGGAAGCTCTTCAGTGTTGAATGGGAAATTAATGCTTACAGTGTCTCTATAAGCTCCACCATATGGAGACTGTTTAGAAGTATCTGCTGCATTAACATCTTCACCAAGCAATAATCTAGACGAAGGGTTCGCGCATGTAACAGAGTTGTCATGCATGTTCCATGTCCACTCAGCTTTAATAGTGCGAGTAGCAGTTTTGAAAGTAGCAGTAATTCGCCATGGCTCTAATCCTCTGCGCGTTGCTTTCCATTGCACTGTTTCCATGCCAATATGTGCTTTAGCTAATGTTCTTTCAATTAAATCTGCAATAGTGCGCATATTGCTTTGTTTAGGAGCAGGTACTAGAAGGAACTGCTCAATTGCATACTGCTTTTCGGTTTCAACGCCTGCAGAAAAACGCCTAACTTGTGCTTCACTAACGTTGTATCTTTGCGCTACATGTGAAGGTGCAACTCCTGCGCGAATCAATGCCTGAATTTGCGAAATAGGCAATGTTGCATTAGATTGCATAGAATTTGTGCCAGCATCTGCTGAGTTATGTTCATCGCTGTTTTTACTCGTAATTTTATGTGAACCAGCGATGGCGCGTTCCAGCGTGTCGTCCACTTGAATACGTAACGGCGTGTTTTCACAAATGAAAATCAAATTACCGTCTGCGTCAATATGGTCGAAACTCGCCTCTTTTGGCGGATTTTCAAGCATTATGCACCACTTTCTTCGCTTTTAACAATACTATTTATATACTTTAGTCCATACACTGCATTCTTTACCATTTTATTTAAAATAAAAAATGTGTAATATACGGGGTAGCATTCGTGTATGCTATGCGCGTAAGTAGCTTTAAAAACGAAAGGACCATAATGGCACAGGATTATGATTCTCCTCGTAGCAAAGATGAGGACGAAGAGTCGTTGGAAGCTTTGAGTAAAGGTTCTCAAAATTCAAACAGCGATATTGACGATGATGAAAATGCTATTGCTGAAGACTACGAGTTGCCAGGTGCTGATTTAAGTAACGAAGATGCATCCGTAACTGTTATCCCTATGCAAGGCGATGAATTTATTTGTTCTGAATGCTTCTTAGTTAAGCATCGCAGCCAGTTAGCTGAAACTAATGCTGATGGTCAGCCTGTTTGCAAGGAGTGCGCAGCTTAAATGGCATATGACGAGACCTATACTGGCCCCGAACAGGTTGAGGTATTAATTAAGTATCTCGATGATGAAACATCTACATTACAGCCGCTTTGCTACGCGCATGCAGGTGATGCAGGTGCCGATTTAAGAACTACCCAAGATTTTACTTTGCGTCCTTTCCAGAGAGCGCTTGTTCCTACTGGAGTTGCTATAGCTTTACCTGCAGGTTACGTTGCTTTAGTGCATCCTCGTTCTGGTTTAGCAGCAAAACAGGGTGTGACTGTGCTAAATGCACCTGGAACAGTTGATGCCGGGTATCGTGGTGAAATTAAGGTTCCTCTTATTAATTTAGATCCTGAGAACACAGTGCAATTCCATAAAGGTGATCGTATCGCTCAAATGGTTATACAACGTTATGTAGAAGCACAATTTATTCCCGCATCTAAATTACCTGAATCTGATCGCTCTGATAAAGGTTTTGGCTCCACTGGCGTACAATAATCTTTTTATAAATATCCGACCGGTTTTTAAAACTGAGTCGGATTTATTGTATGTATTTTTTGTTTTGGTAGTGTATTGAGCGAATTGCAGGTAGGATAGTAAAAAGTACCAGGAGGTGCCAAATGGGTGAACTTCAAGAGGATGTAAAAGGATCCAATAGGCTCGGATGTGAAATCAGCGAAGATTCTCGAAATCCATTATTGCCGATATTGAGCATGTGCAAATGGCATCATCCTAATGAGGATATGAGCATTCTTCATAGAGCTTATGATTGTGCTGTAAAGCAGCATACAGGTCAAAGACGCAAATCTGGTGAGCCATACATTATTCATCCTCTTGCTGTAGCTCAAATTCTTGCAGATCTTGGAATGGGACCAATTGTTGTTGCTTCAGGATTATTACACGACACTGTAGAAGATACAGATTACACGCTAGAAGAATGTCGAGCTGAATTTGGCGATACTGTAGCAGGTCTTGTAGATGGTGTTACAAAAATATCCAACATGGAATATGGCGAAAGTGCTCAAGCAGAAACTATTCGTAAGATGGTTGTTGCAATGAGCCGCGATGTGCGAGTGCTTGTAGTAAAGCTTGCGGATCGTTTGCATAATGCTCGTACTTGGAGGTATGTTAAGCCATCAAGTTCACATAAAAAAGCAAGAGAAACTCTTGACGTATATGCGCCTCTTGCTAACCGTTTAGGCATGAATGCAATTAAAACTGAACTTGAAGAGCTGAGTTTTAAAGTACTGTATCCAAAAATTTATAATGAAATTGTTGTTTTAGTTGCTCGTAGAGCAGGTCAGCGTGAAGTTTATTTACGACAAATTCTTGAAGAAATTAATGCAGATCTTGCAGAACAACATGTTAAAGCATCGGTAAAAGGTCGACCAAAAGATTATTTCTCTATTTACCAAAAGATGATCGTTCGAGGTCATGATTTTGCTAATATTTACGATTTAGTTGGTGTGAGAATAATAGTCGATTCTATTCGTGACTGTTATGCAGCATTAGGTGCAGTGCATGCTCGATGGAGCCCTGTTCCAGGACGTTTTAAGGATTACATTGCAACTCCAAAATTGAATATGTATCAAAGCTTGCATACTACAGTTGTAGGCCCTGGTGGAAAGCCAGTAGAGATTCAAATACGCACATGGGATATGCATAGGCGTGCTGAATTCGGCATCGCAGCTCATTGGAAGTACAAAGCTAATGGTCAGGCTGGTCGCGCTTTAAGTAAGCCTGATAATGATGATTTAAAACGCGAAAATAATATTGATGACAAAAAAGAGCTTAGCGAAGCAGATAATCTTAAGTGGATTCAACAGCTTGCTGATTGGACTAGTGAGACTCCAGATTCAGATGAATTCTTAGGTTCATTAAAACAAGATCTTGGTGCTTCTGAAGTTTATGTTTTTACTCCAAAGGGGAGTATTGTTGCGCTTCCGCAGGATGCAACTCCTGTTGATTTTGCATATTCTGTGCATACTGAAGTTGGTCATCGCATGATGGGTGCGCGTGTAAATGGACGCTTGGTTCCTCTTGATACGAAACTTTCAAACGGTGACACTGTAGAGGTGCTTACTTCAAAGTCGGATACAGCTGGACCATCTCGCGATTGGCTGAGTTTTGTAAAATCTCCTCGTGCTCGAAATAAAATACGCCAATGGTTTAGCAAGGAACGCCGCTCTGAGGCGATTGAAGAGGGTAAGGATGAGCTAACTCGCGCTATGCGTAAACGTAACTTGCCTTTAACTACTTTGATGACGCAGCAGGCATTAATTGGCGTTGCTGATGAATTGAATTTGCCTACTAATGTTGAGTCTTTATATGCGGCTATTGGCGAAGGTCAAGTTTCTACACAGAATGTTATTTCGCGTTTAGTAAAAGATGCGGGCGCTGATGAAGTTGCAGAAGAAGTAGAACAAGAAGCATTGCCTTTACGCCATGTTGAGCGCAGCCATAAGTCTAACGGTGCTTTGGGAGTATCAGTTAAGGGTGTTGGAGACGTTTGGGTCAAGCTTGCAAAATGTTGCATGCCAGTTCCAGGAGATATGATTATTGGTTTTATAACACGAAACCAAGGTGTGTCTGTGCATAGGACTGACTGCCAGAACATGCTCGATTTGCAAAAAACTCAATCAGAGCGCGTTATTCCTGTTCAATGGACTAGCGATAAAGGCTTGTTCTTGGTTAAGGTCCAAGTTGAAGCATTGGATCGACAACATCTTCTTTCGGATGTTACTCGCGTTCTTTCAGATCATGGAGTAAATATTCTTTCCGGAACTATTGCTACAGGCGATGACCGTGTTGCAACAAGTCAATTTACCTTTGAAATGGCAGATCCTCAGCACTTAGCAACTCTACTTGCTGCTATCCGTAAAATTGAAGGCGTTTTTGACGTTTACCGCATTACGGGAGCAAAAGATAGCGCAGAGCCGCGTTTGCGAAAAATGGAACGAGGAAATCTATAAAAGATGGGCACTCCAGCTTCGGAGTGCCCATCTTTGTTTTGCGCAAATAGTATTTGTTTAATGTAATAAATACGAAAAACGCTTAATTTCAGGCAGTAACAGCCTTCTTCAACAAGGAGCCAGCAGAAATACGTACACCGTAAGAAGCTGGAATCTTGATGGTTTCACCGGTACGCGGGTTGCGGCCAGTGCGCTCAGCACGCTTTACGCGTTCTGCGGAGAACAGACCAGTAAGCTTCAAACCTTCACCGGACTGTAAAGCCTCAACGAACACATCCTGGAATGCGTTGACGGCGGCTTCGGCCTGTGCCTTGGTCAGGTTGGACTTCTGTGCGATCTTAGAAACGAGATCAGACTTGTTGTATGCCATGCAGCATCCTTTGTGTCAGGGGACCTTCTCTTCAAAGGTCACGTTCATACTAGATATTAGTACATTTTCCCTACAAATGTAGCCATTTTTGCATTTTTTCTTAATATTTTTTATTTATTTTTTGCTGTTTTTTATTTAAAACGCACTTGCATAGAAACAGATACGATATTTGCTAATAAAAATACACAAATGTTTGTAAATCTCACTTATATAAGCTCATTATTGCTGAGCCACTTCATTGCAAACGCGCCTAACGGAATTCTCAACCAGTAGAACATAAGCCTATACAGAAGAGTGGCAGACAAAGCAACTGTTGGAGGAACACCTACAGATGTAAATGCGAAAGTAAGAGAAGCTTCAACAGCACCCAAGCCGCCTGGCGTAGGCACTGCCGATCCAGCAGCGTTAGCAAGTAAGAATAGTAAGATTGTTTCCCAAGGATTTGCGTAATATCCAAATGCAAGCAAAGAAATCCAATAACCCAATCCAATGCATGAAACAAGCACAATAGCACCAAAAGAGCCTGCAATAAGTTGCATAGGATGTGAAATAAGTTCCTTAATTTGATGGCCGTAATCAGATAATATTGGCAAATAATGCTTTCGAATTGCTTTACGAGCGGACGGAATAACCATTAAAACACAAACTATAAGTGTGATTATTCCAATGAAAGTAATGAGCATATGAGTAGGAATCATTCCAGAAAGCACATTTTTACCAGTGAAAACGCCTATAGAAAGTAATACTAAAGTTGTCATTAATGCTTGAATAAGCCATACTGCACTAGTAATTGCTGTAGCTTGAGCTGAAGTGTACCCGCTTTTCTTTAATAATTGCATATTTACAAATGCAGGACCAACACCAGCAGGCATAGAAACTGCTGTGAAACCAGTAGCTGCTTGAGATGCAAACAAAACATGTGCAGAAGGTTTTTGATCATCCATGAATGAGCCGAGCGTAATTGCAGATCCAATCCAAGCAAACATGCTGCAAGCAAAGCACATAAATACCATTACATTATCTGCGTGACGCAAGGCAGCAAATACTTCCTGAGGATGCCACTGTGTAGCAATAACAGCGACAGCAACAATCGAAAGAACCAAGCTAACAAAGAAACGTATATTGAAGCGCGCTAAACGCACAGTATCATAATCTTCTTCATCTGTGTGTAAAGCAACTATTTGACTTAACTTATTGCAAAGATTTTGGAAAACTTTTTTATTCCAAGATGGCAAAGATCTCGTGGAAGCAGGAATAGCAGCTTTCTGCATAAAAGGCAATAGTGCAGATAACTTTTCTGCACCCCATGTGTTAATAGCAGCTTTAAGAGCAGTGTCAATATCTGTGCAAGATGCAATAAGCGTTAAAAGCTGAACTTTATCAAGTGCAATATTTGTATCATCGCTGGCAACGTCGCCGTTTTGCCAACCTGCAATAACTGGTGTTCCGTCTTCAAGCCTAGCAATAGTTTCAGGAGTGATGCGTCTATGCGTAATACCGCGAGTGTTAGCAGCATCTACATAACGCATTAATTTTGCTGCATCATCAATAGTTAAAGTGTTCAAATTGCAAGGCAGTAGAGCGTTAGAAGCGTGAAAAACCATTATTGAAGATTTATCACTGTCGCTTACTCCATAAACATTCGCTGTTGGCAAATGCATATTTCGTAAAACAAGAAGCATAGAAAGGTGGTGATGAACAGAATGTCTAGCAGAACGATCTCTACGAGTTGGTATATCTACTAAACGCACCCACTGCCATAATTGATTTAAATAACCTGGTAAATGAACTTGATTATCTAATACTGAAATTACATAACGTATGCCGTGGATGTCTGTTGCATCATACAATCTTGAATTTTCAATTAAATCGTCATCAAGACTTGAACGAAGAACTCCAGTATGATCAGCTTGCTGAGTTCTACGAGTTAATTGAGTAAGATTATCTATGCCAATATTTTTTAAAGCAAGAACAATATCGTCACCCCAAGCACCCTTACTGCGTGTGCCTTTTGCGAAACGAATAAGCGTACCAATTGCTCTTCCTAAGCAACATGATACAAGAATAGCAGAGTAGGAATCCCAAGATGAAAATAGAAGTATTGCTGTAACAATGAATAAAGCATTCCAGCCCCACATTACATGCTTATATTCGCGTCTAGGACCACTAACTGTAAGAAAAGCAACCAGAACAGCATACATGTCTGGAAGCAAATCAGCCCAAGTGTTATTAGACCGCATTTGTAAAGATTCAATCAAAGCTATATTGTGTGTAGAAAATATCGCAATAGATAACAGCCATACTGAACCATAACTTATAAACAGCGTAATAACAGAAATAGCGGTATCAATCCAACGCCTGTCAGAAACCATGTGTGCAATAACTTCTGCAACAACAATAAGAGTAAGACCTTGCTGTATCAGAACAAATGAAAGATTATTAAAAGATAATCCTATAATTTGAGTAGCACTTCGTGCATCAATCTTCATAGCATCAGCCGTTGCTGATAAACACATTGACGACAACAAAGTAAAAACGCCAATTACAACTGATGATATTGCATACAACAAATCAGCCCAACTACGTACTAAGCTAGGCTGAGTATCTTCAATAACAAGATTTGGATTTATGCTAGATTGCATGGCTTTACCGTCTACTTAATCAATAAAGTCCACCAATTGTGAAGCAAATCCAGTGTAAGATTCTGGTGTCATTGCTTGCAAACGAGCTGCAGTATTGGCATCAAAGTTACGAGATTTAATGAATTCTTCTACGTCACTTTGTGAAATATGGTGACCGCGCATTAATTCTTTTACTTGCTCATATGGTCGTTCCATACCAGGTACGCCAGCAATTTCTTCAGCACGCATTGCTGTTTGAATTGGCTCTCCAAGAACTTCCCAATTTTCGTCTAATTCTTTTGCCATAAATTCTTTATTAGGATGAATAGACTTCAAACCGCCTAAAAGATTATTCAAAGCAAGAAGAGCATAGCCGAAAGCTGAGCCAACATTCCTTTGAGTAGTAGAGTCTGTAAGATCACGCTGCCAGCGGCTTTCAGTAAGAGTTGCACATAATGTGTCAAACAGTGAGCAAGAAATCTCAAGATTAGCTTCAGCGTTCTCAAAACGAATAGGGTTAACCTTATGAGGCATAGTAGAAGATCCTGTAGCTCCCTTTACAGGAACTTGCACAAAAATACCTCTGGAAATATACATCCATACGTCAACTGCAAGATTATGCAGAATATGGTTTATGTGACTTACAGTGCTATAAAGTTCAGCCTGCCAATCGTGGCTTTCAATTTGAGTTGTTAATGGATTCCATTGGAGACCCATTCTATTTTCAACAAACTCTTGAGATACGCTAATCCAATCAACTTCTGGGAAAGCAGCTAAATGAGCTCCAAAAGTTCCTGTAGCACCATTCAACTTTCCTAAATACTCTTGAGTATCAAGATGACGAAGTTGACGACGCAAACGATATGCAAACACTGCCAATTCCTTACCTAAAGTAGTTGGAGTAGCAGGCTGGCCATGAGTTAACGAAAGCATAGATAAATCTCTATATTCGTTAGCATTCTTAACTAAATAATCAACTATCGCTTCTAAATTCGGACGATAAACGTTTAAAACAGCTTGCTTTACGCAACGCGCAATAGAAAGATTATTAATATCTTCACTTGTGCATGAAAAATGTACTAAAGTTTTTAAATTTGAAAGCTCAGTAGCATGACCAAGCTTATTTTCTGCTTCGTCTAACGCATCGTCAATGTAGTATTCAACAGCTTTAACATCGTGATGAGTAATAGCCTCATGCGCAGCATGACGAGCAATTCCTTCAGCATCAAAATTTTCAGGAATAGAACGTAAATATGAGCATTCTTCATCAGTTAAAGGATTAACACCCTTAACAATTGGCTGGAATTGATTAGCTTCATAACCATTTGCGAGAAGAATCATCCACTCAACTTCTACACGCATGCGCTCGCGATTTAACGCAGGTTCGCTTAAATATTCAACGAGTGTGGATGTTTGATTATGATAACGTCCATCGAGAGGAGTCAGAGCTATTGCAGGAGAAATATCGGTAAGCTTCATAGTTTTAAGGTTACATCATGCTGCGAATTAGCTTAATTTTGCTCAATAAGAATTTAATTATTTTATTTTTTCATTACTCCTTGCCACAATGTAGTACTTTGCAATTTGCCATTAATAGTATTCTGAAAATGTCGATCTTGCTCGCGCACACTTTTAGATCCGAGTTGAAGAGCATCTTCATAAGCTGCAGTATGGTAATGCAAATCATGAGTTAAAGTTCTTTCTTCTGGAACGTCATTAACGAATATTCCGTCATTATTGAATTTTTTAGTCGAATATTGTTTGCCAGAAAAACGCGTGACTCCAGGAGGTAAAGAACGCTTAGATTCTTTAACATGAATTGCATGTCCATGAATAGTCACCCAATTATTTCTACGAGGATTCTCTTTGCCATCTAAAGAAGGCACAATCTCATCGTCCATCTCAATACTAGTAACCCAAGTTTTCTTAGGAATTGGATGATTTGCAATAGGAGATCCAGCAGTAACAACATGCTGTATGTTGTATTGCTTAGCGTAATCGCTTGCAATGCTTGCTGCAACAATACCTCCTTGAGAATGTCCTACTAAAGCAACAGGCTCGTTAGATTTAATTCCAGAACGTTTCATAGCTTCTACAACCATTCGAGTGCTATCAGCTTGTTTTCTAACTAAAGAACTATGACTCATTACTTCTGCGTTTTGTGCCCAACCAAAAGGAGAGTGTGCTTTACCGTCAGTTCCTGGAATTATTACTAACCATGACGAACTGCCATCGCTGCGCCTAAAACGTTGAATTGCAATAGTAGCAGCATCTGGATTAACAAGTGGTGGACTAACGCCCAAATTTTCGCTTCCAAGTTCCGTTAAATTTTCTAAAGTTTCAAGCAGATTACGTCCAGGTCTAGCAAGAACAGATCCAGGTTTTCTCCACATCTCATTTACTTTAGTGAGAAGTAAATTATTACCTTGCTTTCGATCATTAATAGGCGCGCTTACGAAGCTAAGAGCACTAGAAATAAATGGAATAGCTTGTGATAAATATTTTTGAGCATTGGATAAAAAGTTTAGTGAGGTTTCACGCTCTTTTTTATTTATGGGGCCTTTTGCATTTCCGGCAATAAATATTGGCAAACTTGTAATAGGATTTAAAATAAGGTGCTGCGATAAACCTCGAATAATTCCTTGTTGTATATTCTTAGTTGCGTAGGACCATCTAGCAAGATTTTGGAAACCTGAATGATTTTTATTATCTTGATTAACGGCGAGACCTGCGGACAATAAAACATGTAAAGCAAAAATAGGGTTTGCAAGAGCCAAGAAAGAAATTTTATTGTCTAACTCGTCTTTTGCACGAAATTCTGCATCTTCATACAAATTATTTGCTCTTGCAATAAGAAAAGCAAGATTTTCTAAATTTTGAGACATTAAATAACATTTATGAGCATATTCATGACATATGCTTTCAGTTAAAAATGATTGCGAAGAATCATGAATATATGCTCCTGATTCTTTTTGTATACCATAATTTTGACCGGCAATAACCATCGCTGCATTAAGCCATAAATTTTTTAGCGTAAGTAATTCTTTAGCAATATTATTGAGTTTTCTGGAAAAACTAATATACGCTTCTCTATCAGCAACGCTAAGCGTCATTCCACCTACAACAGAGGACTTAACTTTCCAAGACATACTATATTCCTCCGCGAATGTTATATAACGCATACGCTTGTGCAGAAATATTTTTCATACTATGACGAAAATGTTCGGCTGCAAGCCCTTGCCAATCTTCTAATTCAGTCGCTGCGGATTCTGCCATAACGCAGCGAGCGCACTCTTGAGTGCGTTGTATAAGCCATTGCCATTCGTAATATGTGTGCATAATCGTTATTACACACGTTTATTAATGAAAAGTCACTAAAAAATATTCAATGTGGTTAAAAGGTTATTAATGCTTATTGCTTCGCTTATAGATAATCGTTGAAGATTTAATTACCAAGGCTTATTGCTGCTTTCATCAGTTTTAGTACGTTTTTCTGTCTTTTCTAAACCTTGCTGGTCTTCTTGATTCTGTGAAGATTGAGAATCCACATGATCGTTCTGTTTTAGCAAGTTTTCAACTTTATTGCGCTGAGCATTGCTCAATTGAGGCTTAGACGAATCTGACTGCTTTTTATCTTTAGAAGAATTGTTAGAATTATCGTTTTTAAAATGATTGTTATGCTTTTTCGGTTTCTGTTGCTTATTAGTATTGTTTTGATTCTGCTTTAATTTTTCTGTTAACTTTCGTGATAATTCAGCATTTTTGTCAATACTATTTCGAAGTTGAGGAAGCAGTATCATTTCTTGAGATTTAGCATCATCAAATTGCGCATCAGTTTGCTGTTGCTGAGTTAAAAGCACATTCTTGTCGCTATCGATACTCTTAGCAGATTTTATGTTAGAAATAAGGCTATCCGTAGCAGTATTATACGCGTATTGTGCTCTCCAATTTACGATAGCAAAATACGCTACGAATATCGCAATAATCAAGAACAAGAATGTAACAATGCGAATAATTATGCGACTAGATATGTGCTTCATACTAATTTCCTTGAAGTTATAAACCACGACATTAATTCCCAAATTAAAAGTATCGACGCAAATATTGCAAACGGCCAAATAATTGGTTCAGGTCTCAAACGAGGTTTTGCTGTCTCGTTCATTCTCCATTGGTGTGAGAGAATTGGTTTTGCTTCGTCTCCAAATGTTACGTTTAAAGATGAGCGCATATACTTGCCGCTAAGTTCATCGGCAATATTTCGTAAGTTCTTTTCATCGAGCTTTGAAATGCCAGGATTTCCTGTAGCCGGATCAATAACCCATTGATTAGAGGTATTGTCTTCGCTGTAGTCGTCAAGTTGCAGCTGTGTTTTTTCCAAAGGTATTTTAGCTCCTTTAGATGAACCTATTCCAATAACAAATGCGTTAGTAATATAAGCTCTGAGCGATGAAAATGTGCGGCGCTTTCGTTGAGTAGTTTCCTCACCGTCGCTTAAAATATACAAAACTGTTGTATCATCTGGATGAGCATCATGTATAGTTTTTGCAGTAAGCAAAGTTTGATCTATAGGAGCGTCAAGACTAGTTCCAGTAGCTACGCTAGTTGGCTCAGTTCGTAGAGTATTTATCCAATTGTCAACTGCTCTAGCATCAGGCGTTAATGGGACATCAACAGACGTAGAAGCACCAAAAGAAATAGCAGCAAAACTTGAGTTAGCATAGGATTTTGTTATTTGATGAATAATATTCCTTGCTGCTTCAATACGCTCAATCTTACTATTTCTTGCATAATCAGCGTCTTTTGCTCTCATTGAACCTGTTATATCTAGAGCAATAATCACGTTTGTTGCATTTACTGCTCTTTGTAAAGTTGAACGCATAATACTTGGAGATAGCACGCAAATTATTAGCATTATACATATGCCAATACGTCTTAATCTCATGCAAAAAGTTTCATCACTTGATTCAGGTTTCCTGCGTATAGGCACAATTTCAAAAAACATTGCTGCCAACAAAACCAATATTGCAATAATCGCAATAATCCAACCATATGATGGAGAAAAAACCAACTGACCTGCTTGAGAAGTGTCAGAAGCTTCAATTTTAGCGTGTGCAAACAGTAGGGTAGTAGCAGAAAATAGTGTTGTTGTCATCGCTTCATCCTCTTTGCAATAGCTAGCCAAATCACAACGCTAAACACAGTAAACAAAACCCAAAGACCAGGATCGTCACTAAATGCAGACTGAGCAGCGCCTTGAGGAATTGCTGTATGTCTTTTTTCAATTTCTTTTACTAAATTAATAACGGAATCAGAATTGCGTTGAGACAGGAAAATTCCACCATGAGATTCAATAAGCTGTTTCATTTCTAATGTAGTGTCATCATTCTCATTCTGTTTTGCGCCAGAATATAACCCATCGACAGTAATTTTAGCCTGCTTTGTTAAATCTAAAGCTTGCTTTAATGAGTAAGTTTGTTTTCCAGAAACAACATTATCTGTAGCAAGAACAATAGAAGAACTTCTATTAAAACGGCTTTGTATTTTATGGTTATTATGAGCAGAACCATAAATAAAACCTGGAAGCATTGCTGCGCAACTAACTAAACCGTCTCCAATAAGCGATGTTGCGTTTTTGCGATTTTGAGTTCCTTCAAGCCAGTCAGAAATTTCTTGATATTGACGTTGTTGTAAACGATTAATGCGACTTTGCGATTGAACTCCGCCAAGCAAATTTGCAGCATATTGCAATTGTTTTTTAGCCAATCGATAGTCGTCAGTCAGTGGAAAAACTGTCCTAGATGTGGAGTTAAAAATGCTCAATCCAATGCGTTCACCCTGAAAATGCTCAATAAAATTAAGATACGCTTGAATTACTTCGCGATCATATGGTAGAGCAGAACCTGAAACGTCTAAGCATAAAACAATGTCTCTAGAACTAACTTGCTCGTTCGCATTAAACACTCGTGCTGGCCTGGAAGCAACAGCAAGCGCACTGCACAAAGATACTACCAATGCAGCCGTAGCAAACCTTCTAAACATTCGCCACATATACCATGAATGACTAGTAGTAGTTCCTTGTAGATCATTGTCAAAAGTAAAAGTATAGAATTTTCGCGTAATATTACTAGTTTGACTCTTATACTTCTTTTTTAAAATATTGCTACGAATGGAATCTAAAATTAGTAAGACAGCAAAAATTGCTACAGAAACAACAACGCCTGCAACAAAAAGCAATGGCCATTGCCATCTCCATGGCCATATGTATCCCCAAACATTATTACTCATCAACGTTTGTCCTTCGTTTGCCAGCCTTCAAGCAATACTAAAACCCATTCAGCAGCCTGCTCAACAGTAGTATTTCGCGCTTGCTCGTTTGCTTTGCGATCAGCAAATTCTGGAGGATACAAAGCAGATATTGTTTGGCGTAACATATCAGCACCTTTTTTATTGCGCCATTTCAAGCGCAAAGAAGCCAATTCTCCCAAAGTGTGAGTTTGAATATCTTCACCGCTCATCTTCGAAATATAAGATCTAGCAATAGACGCCAATTTTGCACAAGCCTGATCTTTAGTAAGTTCATTGTTATGATACTTCTCAACAATCGCATCAATATCTTTACGCCAAGCTTGTTTGTTTACATTATGAACGTGAACTGCTTCTGTAGAATTGCTACTTTCAGCTAATTTCTTTGGCTTTTTAAAAGAAAAATATAAAACCGCAAAAGCAATAAAGATAACAACAAGCGATGCGGAAAGTAGTATTAAAAAAAGCGTTTCATCATGTAAAGGCTTTTGAATATCTTCCAGGCTCATTCTATTCAACCTCCTTGCTAAATGAGTCAGCAAGATAATTTGTACGGCTCACTTTTTGCGCAGAAATATGGAAAACTTCTTCACTTGAAGAACCATGAATTATTGAAGATTGAACACCAAGCAGCATATCGTATAAAGCGTTTATTCTAATATTTCTACGAGCTTCAACTTCATTTTTATTTGATTCTTTTTTCAAAAACGCCGGTACTTTACGTAAAGTAATTCCATCAAATATTTGCAAATCAATTGCAGAATCAAAAGGATTAATAGGAGAAATAACAATAACAACAAGCTTATGGTTTTGCGTAATTTTGCGCAAAGATTCAGCGTTATGAGCTTGTAATGCATACTCATCAGTTATTAAAACTACCAGACCATTATTGTCAATATTTTTTAGTAGCGAAGTAAGCAACGCATCAATATCTCTGGTATTTTTACGAGTATTAAGCAACGTATAATCTAGATTTCGCTCAAAATCAGAAAAGTTGCTAGCAGCATGAACATTGATAACATTTTTTCCATCTGCACACAACAACGAAACAGCATCATGACGTTTTAAACTCAAAGACGCAAAAAAGCATGCAGAATTAGACGCAACTTCATACAGAGATTCTCCAGAAACACAAGTTCCATTCATATTTATGCTTGTATCTAAAGCAATCCAAGTATGAGAAGACGAAGTACGCTCTCTAGAAGACACCATAGGCTGTCCAGTTCGAGCGCTCGCAGACCAGTTCATCATGCGAGCTTCATCTCCTGGCTGCCATGCGTGTATGTCAATAACATCACCTGTGCCAAAACGCCTGTGCGAAGGATGGTCTCCCTCTAATAAGCCTAAAGCTTTACGCGCAATAGGCAAATCAATTCGCTGATCCAAAAGCTCAATTTTGCGACGCACGGCTTTAGCAGGTTCAGATAATACTAACCGCTTCGTACGCATCATGGCACAGGAACCGTCTTAACTAATGCATCAATTACTTGATCTGTAGTAATAGAATCAGCTAAAGCTTCAAAAGTTAAAAGTATGCGATGCCTTAACACTTCATGCGCAAACAATTTAATATCTTCAGGTATCACATAATCGCGTCCAGAAAGTAAAGCGTGAGCTTGAGCAATACGAATAAGTGCAATTGATGCACGCGGGCTAGCTCCCATACGAACCAATGAATTAATCGTAGGAAGTGGATGCGTACCTTCACCGCGAGAAGTGGCAACAAGATCAACTACATACTTCATAACTGCTTCAGAAACGTGTATATGACGCGCTGCAGTACGCATAAAAACAACATCTTGCAAACTTATGCGTTGAGTATTTAGCTTTGAAGGATCAACGACATCCGATCCTCGTTGAGTAAGTAATTGCAGCATACGAACTTCCTCGTCAGGATTAGGGTAAGTCATAACTGCTTTTACCATAAAACGATCCATCTGGGCTTCTGGAAGATTAAATGTTCCTTCTTCCTCAATTGGATTTTGCGTAGCAATAACCATAAATGGTTGAGGCAGAGGAATTCTTTCGCCTCCAATAGTTGTTGCTCCTTCTGCCATAGCTTCAAGCATTGCAGATTGAGTTTTTGCATTTGAGCGATTAATCTCATCCAACAAAATAACATTTGCATGGATAGGACCAATTTGCGTAATAAAACGTTGGGAAGCAAAATCAAAAACTTGAGTACCAACTAAATCTGCTGGCATTAAATCCGGAGTACACTGCACACGACGGAAACTACCTGACATAGCTGTTGCAAGAGTTTGAGCAGCAGTAGTTTTTGCGAGACCTGGTACTGATTCAATAAGAATGTGTCCGCCTGCAATAAGAGTAAGAATAAGAGACTCTCGTAAAGCGTCTTGACCGACTAAAGTTTGTGCAAAACGCGCGCGCAAAATATTTGCAATTTGCTGACAACGACGTATGTCATCACTCGAAATAGTTGCAGTGACTTGCGCACTTGCATTAGAAACAGCAGACGGTTGAGGTACAGCTGATCCAATGCCAAGCTTAGAAGCAATTGAAGTTTTATCGGTTAACGGTTTCTTCTGTGGTTGCGGTGGAAATAATGCCATAAGAGACATTTTAACCGATATGCAGTACTGACATGTTCAAAAATGGCATTTTTATTGTCTTTATAAGATAATTTGCAATATTTAAGACAATTAGATTTCTTGAGAATCTAGGGACCAATTAATTGGCGAAACTCCCATATTAATTAAGGCCTGATTAGCTCTTGAAAATGGATGCGATCCAAAGAATCCTCGCATTGCAGAAAGAGGGCTTGGGTGCGCTGAAGTAATGAGAGTTGCATTCGTCAGCAAAGGAGCCAAACTTTGCGCATTACGACCCCATAAAATAGCTACAAGCGGCAATGGATTACCATTGCAATCAGTTCTATTGTTTAATGCTCGAATAGCTGCATCGGTTACAGGCTCCCAACCTTTTCCTTGGTGGCTATTTGCCTTACCGGCCTCAACAGTTAAACATCTGTTAAGAAGCATCACACCCTGCCTGGTCCACGGTGTTAGATCTCCACTTTTTGGAGTTTCTACACTTAAATCGTTTACTAATTCTTTATAAATGTTTATGAGACTTTTTGGCAGTGGGCGCACTTTTGCAGCTGTGCAAAAACTTAAGCCTACTGGATGGCCCGGCGTTGGATATGGATCCTGGCCAACAATTAAAACTTTAATGCTTTTTAGTGGAATAGAAAAAGCACGCAAAATGTTGTGGCTAGCAGGAAGAATATGATGTCCGCTTTCTATCTGCTCTCGCAAAAATACTCCCATTGCGCGTATTTGTGGCTCAACTGGCTTTAATGCTTCAGCCCAATCAGGATCCATTAGCTCGTTTAAAGGTTTAATATTTTGAGGATTCATATTGCTACTGTATGTCAAGGCATACCATAAAAGGAAATCAATCAAATTTTCTAAATTTGTGCTTTGTGCTAAGCATTAGATAGTATAGATTCATTATTGTTTAAATGATTTTATAAGGAGTGCAATTATGGCGCGAAATAATCAGAACGTGTCGTATACGCCTGATGCTTTTGATGAGCCACCAGAGGGACCGATTGGAGTTCATCGTGGAAATCCTGCGTGGTATGCCGTAATACTTCCTTATTTTGTTGCATTAATTGTTGCAGCGGTTGTTGGTGTTTTGGTTTGGGCTATCGCTTCTGGCGAAATCTCACATCTTCCGTTGCCTTGGAATCATCAGCAACAATTATCTCAATCAGCATCGCCTTCTAAGACTTCTGAAAACAAAAAGTCGGTTAAAAGCGACGAAGATAAATCTTCTGAAGGCGAAGATGACGACGATAATAAATCTGAAGAAAATAAATCAGATAGGAAAGATGCTGGTGACTCTAAGGATAATTCAGCAAATGATTCTAAGACGCAAACTTCACTAGATAAATCAGTTGCTGTGAAAGTTCTTAACGCAACCAAGATAAGCGGTCATGCTGCTGCTGGCGCAGATAAGTTAAAGCAAGCGGGATACGCAAATGTGACAGCTGGAAATCCAACTGGTAAAGTCCCAGGCGAGTCTGTTGTTTGGTATAAAGACGATTCACAAAAAGCTGCAGCTGAAGATATTGCAAAGACTTTAGGTATTAGTGCTGTCGAAAATGAAAAACAAATCGTTTCTCCGATTGTAGTTGTGCTTTGCAAGTAATATTTTTAGCATAAAAATAACCGGTTAGAATTATTTTCTAACCGGTTTTTATGTATAAACGCCAAAAAAGTTGGCACTCGGGTACATAGAGTGCTAATCTTCAAATTAGCACTCAAGCCTTGAGAGTGATAATAAGCAGCTGACGGCTTATTACTCAAGATTGCAGTGAAAAGTTCATAAATAACGTATGTGGAGGAACTATGGCAAAGATTATTGCCTACCAGGAAGACGCCCGTCAGGGTATGCTCGCCGGTTTGGATAAGCTTGCAGACACTGTTAAAGTTACACTTGGTCCAAAGGGTCGCAACGTTGTATTAGATAAGACTTACGGTGCACCAACTATCACAAATGATGGCGTTTCTATCGCTAAAGAAATCGATCTTGAAGATCCATACGAGCGTATTGGCGCCGAACTTGTTAAGGAAGTAGCTAAGAAGACTGATGATGTTGCAGGCGACGGTACTACAACTGCTACTGTTTTGGCACAGTCTTTGGTGCATGAAGGTTTGAAGAATGTTGTTGCAGGAAGCAACCCAATCGCTCTTCGCCGTGGCATCGAAAAGGCTGCTGAAGCAATCGTCAAGGAATTGCTTGCTTCTGCAAAGGATGTTGAGACCAAGGAACAGATTGCTGCTACTGCTACGATTTCTGCAGCTGATCCTGAAGTTGGCGAAAAGATCGCTGAAGCTTTGGATAAGGTCGGTCAGGATGGTGTTGTCACAGTTGAAGACAACAACAAGTTTGGTCTTGACTTGGACTTCACTGAAGGTATGCGCTTTGATAAGGGCTATATTTCCCCTTACTTCGTCACTAACGCTGACGATCAAACTGCTGTTCTTGAAGATCCATACATTTTGCTCACTTCTGGCAAGGTTTCAAGCCAGCAGGATATTGTCCACATCGCTGAGCTTGTTATGAAGTCTGGCAAGCCATTGCTTATTATTGCTGAAGATGTTGATGGTGAAGCATTGCCAACACTTGTTTTGAACAAGATTCGTGGCACTTTCAACACTGTTGCTGTTAAGGCTCCAGGATTCGGCGATCGTCGTAAGGCTATGCTCCAAGATATGGCTATTTTGACCGGTGCACAGGTTGTTTCTGACGACCTTGGCTTAAAGCTCGATTCTATCGACGCTTCTGTGTTTGGTCACGCAGCTAAGGTTATTGTTTCTAAGGATGAAACAACTATCGTTTCTGGTGCTGGATCTAAGGAAGATGTTGATGCTCGCGTGGCTCAGATTCGCGCAGAAATCGAGAACACTGATTCCGATTACGATCGCGAAAAGCTTCAGGAGCGTCTTGCTAAGCTTGCTGGCGGCGTTGCTGTTATTAAGGTTGGCGCTGCTACTGAAGTTGAAGCTAAGGAGCGTAAGCATCGTATTGAAGATGCAGTTCGTAACGCTAAGGCTGCTATTGAGGAAGGTTTGCTTCCAGGCGGTGGCGTAGCTTTGGTTCAGGCTGCTGCAAAGATTGAAAAGTCTCAAGCAATCACAGAGCTTAAGGGCGAAGAAGCGACGGGTGCTGCAATCGTGTTCCGCGCTGTAGAAGCTCCAATCAAGCAGATTGCTCAGAACTCTGGCGTTTCTGGAGATGTTGTGCTCAACAAGGTGCGTGAGCTTCCAGAAGGCGAAGGCTTCAACGCTGCAACCAACACTTACGAAGATTTGATGGCTGCTGGCGTTACTGACCCAGTTAAGGTAACTCGTTCTGCTCTACAGAACGCTGCTTCTATTGCAGGTTTGTTCTTAACCACTGAAGCTGTGGTTGCTAACAAGCCAGAAAAACCAGCTGCAGCACCACAAGCTGGTGCCGACATGGGCTACTAAATTAAAAGTTGTAAAAATTTTATAGCTGAATAGCTCATAGTAAATGGCGGTATGCTCACAAATAAAGTATACCGCCATTTATATTTCATTAGATTATTCAGACTATTCAGCCCATTCCAAATAGGGAAGTAGCTTGAGCTTCCGCATCAAGATACACTCCTGACGCATGTTGCATAGCTTGCTGAATTGCTTCTAATGATTGTTCCATTTGTTGTTGCGCCGCTCGCCACTGCTGAGCGGTCGACGCAAATTGTGTAGCCGCCGATCCAGTCCACACGCTCTGCAATTGCTGTAAATTGGTATACATCCCGTTGACTGCATCTCTAATTGCACTAACCGAGGTTCCAACGGCTGCCGCAGCCTGCTGAATTTGCTCTGAATCAACTCGAAATTGTGCCATATTTCCCCTCCATTTGTTTTGCGTCTAAATAAACGCTTTTTATAAATTATTTTGCGAAACATTCCAAATAAATTAAGCAAAGATTTTTATAATGCTACTTTTACTTGTGTGATGTCACGCTATTATGAATATATGCCATCAAAAAACTACGAAAAAGATTTATGCACCAATGTGGTTAAAAGCTTAGCTTGCACGCGTATTGCAAATTTTAACTACCAGCATTCTCATTCAAAACTATTTTTAGCTAAACGCGTATTGCTTTTATTAATGGCATTTTTATTTAGTTTTTCTTTTATTCTTCCAACTCTTCCAATAAATTCGCTCATATTTTCACCTTTAAATAGAGTAAATACAATTAATGCATATGCTGAAAGTAATGAGCAAAATTCTGGAATAGTTGCAACAGACTCAATAACAGACACAGAAAATTTGCTTGGGGATTCTGTCAGTAAAGTTGCTGACATGATTGAGACAACAAAAAAGCGTACAGGAGTAAATGTTAGGCTCTTATATTTGTCTACTTTTGGAAATACAAAAAATCCATCAAAATGGGCTAGTGATTTGTTGATTAGTACGCTTCCAGCTAAAAATACTGTGCTGCTTACAGTAGCAACTCATGATGGAAGATTAGTTGTAGCTGTTTCGCCTAATTCCGATGAATGGCTCAAAAATAAAAATACTGTAGACTCGTTATCCGATGCAGCTTATAAGCCATTAGTAAGCACAACTGGAACGCATTGGGATCAATCTGCAATAATGATGATGAAACAAATAATGCGTGCAAAACGTACGTCAACAACTTCTTCTGCAAGTCTTATTTCTACAATTATTATGCTATTAATATTGTTGGCATTATTCTCAATAGTCGCGATTATTCTGTTTAGAAAGAATCGCATACAACGTCAAATACTTGCTGGTGTTAGAAAAGCTCGTAGAAGGCACGCTCGTCACAGGTAGACAAAAATATTCGATAACTTGTTTTATTTTCAGCAATTATTCAGGAAACATTCAGCTTGATAAGTGATGCTAATCAATATGAGTAAGAACGTTGAAGCATCTATTGTCGTGGTCGATGACGAGCCATCAATCCGTGAACTTTTGGTAGCATCTTTGCATTTTGCTGGGTTTGAAGTAGAAACTGCTGCATCCGGCTCAGAAGCTGTTGAAGTAATTGAACGAGTAAATCCAAATCTTATCGTTATGGATGTTATGCTCCCAGATATTGATGGTTTTACTGTTACGAGGCGTATTCGTCAAAATGGAATTAAAGTTCCTGTATTGTTCCTAACTGCAAGAGACGATACACAAGATAAAATTATGGGTCTAACCGTTGGTGGAGATGACTACGTTACAAAGCCATTCAGCTTGGAAGAAGTAGTGGCAAGAATACGAGCAATTCTTCGCAGAACACAAGAACCTGATGAAGAAACTCATATTATAAAAGTTGCGGATCTTGAGATTAACGAGGATTCTCATGACGTAACTCGATGCGGCGTGCCAATCGAACTTAGCCCAACTGAATACAAACTACTTCATTATCTTATGGACAATGAAGGTCGAGTTCTGTCAAAAAGCCAGATTTTGAATCACGTATGGCAGTACGATTGGGGCGGAGACGCAGCAATCGTTGAATCTTATATTTCTTATTTAAGAAAGAAGATTGATGGCATTGAAATTACTGATGATTCAGGAAAACAGCAAAAAGTAGTTCCTCTTATTGAAACTAAACGTGGCATCGGTTATATGATTCGAGAGCCTAAGGCAGGTCAAGCCTGATCATGCAATCTAGTAATAATAACTACAATAACGCTGAATCAACTATTAGCAACAGCACAAATAATAACTCTAAAGATGATTCAGATGTTAGAACTGCTGGAAAAAGTGTTGCGATAGAGCTAAGTGAAAATAACAAAAAAAACAAAAAGCCTCGTAAAACCTGCTGGCTACGTCGTCGCATAAATGCAATACCAGTGAGTACGCGTTTAGTTGCATGTACTCTTGCTATTTTAACTGTAGCCGCTTTTTGCATATCACTATCAATTCAGCAGCTCGTAGGAAATTATTTGCTAGAAAAAACTGATGTACAATTAGCAAGTCAAGCGCAATTTGTTTATGACAATGTTGATTCATTGCGCATGAAAAACTCAAATCAATCTTCAGTAGGTCCAAATAATTACTTTATGCAAGTTAGAGATACGCATAATAAAATTATTTCTACTCCATTAATACCAATTAAAGGATCGGTTGTTTCGGTTCCTAAACTTCCTGCAGACGGTTTTGATAGTAAAAAAATTGTTACCCACAAGCCTTACACAGCACCTGCAATTGTCAAGGGGAATACTAATAAAGTCGATGCAATCACTAAAAAGGCTGCAACAGCTCCATGGAGAGTTTTAGTATTAACGTGGGGTCAAAAAAATAGCTATAATTCAGAGTTAAGTGTTAGCGGTTATGTCTATATTGCTTTATCTCTTAGCGATCAAATTGATACCGTTAGCACACTTACTCGTTACTGTATAATGGTGAGTATTGCAGTTATTTTGTTTGGAGCAGTATTTTCAGCAATTATTATTCAATCAGCTTTAAGACCGTTAAAACGAATTGAAAAAACAGCTTCAAAAATTGCTTCTGGAGATTTAAGCAAACGAGTTCCATCTGCTCCTGAAAATACTGAGGTTGGATCTTTAGCAGCTTCTCTTAACTCTATGCTTGCTCGTATTGAAAGAGGATTTAATGAGCAAGAAGATATGACAGAAAAAATGAAGCGATTCGTTTCAGATGCAAGTCATGAATTACGTACTCCATTAGCTGCAATTCATGGATATGCTGAGTTATATACAATGTGGCGCAACATGCCAGGAGAGCAGGAGAGAGCAGATGACTCTATTGCCCACATTAAGGCTTCTAGCGAGAGAATGACTGAACTAGTAGAAGATTTGCTTTCTTTGGCGCGTTTTGATGAGGGTCGTGGAATTAATATTTCACAGCAAGTTAGCTTATCTCCAATACTTTCTGACGCGGCTAATGATCTACATGCTCTTGATCCTGCTAGATCCGTTCAACAAGGCTATTTAACTATTTCGGATGAGTGGAAGCTTATGAGTTGCACAAATTGCGATTTTGAGCGTAAGCTCCAATTCCATGTTGGTACACTTCCAACTGTTACGCTACTCGGTGATGGTGCTAGATTACGCCAAGTAATGACAAATATCGTAGGAAATATTCATAGATACACCCCTGTTGATTCTCCTGTAGAAATTGCAGTAGGAGTTATGAAGGCGTCTATAACTCCAAATGAATTATCTAAATTACCTTCTGTAAAAGAATCACTGAAGGAGTTTTTGGAAGCAGCGGAAGTCAGCCAATCTACTGATACGGGTCATAAGTATGCTGTAATTCGAGTTGTTGACCATGGCCCTGGAGTTCCAGAAGAATCATTGTCTAGAATTTTTGAGCGTTTCTATATTGCTGACCCATCAAGAGCTAGAGAAAAAGGTGGAACTGGCTTGGGTATGGCAATTGCGCAATCTGTAGTAAAAGCGCATCATGGTTTTATTTGCGCAACTATATCTTCTCCATTAGAAGCATCGACCAATTCTAAAACTAATCTTGATGACACTATGGATGGGTCTGAGCAAATAGATGTTAAAGCTCATGGCCTAACTCTTACTGTAGTTCTGCCAGTTAATGAAATCGATGAGCCTTCTAAAATTGTTAACGATTAAAATATTGGCATTAGCAACACTTGCGTAGGTTAAAAAAATTTTATTGCCCGCGTGTATGCGCTACAATGTAATAAGGAAACAAGTAATAACAATATTTGGTACACTATCTATAAACCTATCGCATATGCTGATACTTTATGCCTTGTGCACTTCAGCGTGCGAAATGAGAATTATTTGGAGTGAGGTGTGTTATGCCCAATGGGCGCGTGCGTTGGTACGATACGCAGAAGGGGTACGGCTTTATTGTTGGAGATGATGGTAAGGATGTTTTCTTGCCAGCAGCAGCATTGCCAGTTACTGTAAAAACTTTACACAAGGGTACACGAGTTGAGTTTTCTGTAATTGAAGGTCGCAAAGGACCACAGGCTATGGGCTTGAATGTTATTGCAACAGCACCATCGCTTGTAAAGGCTACTCGTCCTAAAGCCGAAGATATGGCAGCTATTGTAGAAGATCTTATTAAGCTTCTTGATTCTGCTGGTAATGGTTTGCGTCGACGTCATTACCCATCAACTGTTGAAAGCAAAAAACTTGCTACATTGTTGCGTGCAGTGGCAGATAATTTTGACGTTCAGGAATAGTGTCTGGAATATTATTTATGACTGATGAAGTGATGGATCCACAAGAACTAGCTAGAAGTATAGCTGTGGAAACTTCAGAACGTACTGATGCAGTAGGAGATTTTGTATCTTCTATAGAGCTTGGCGACGGAGTTACAGACTTTCGTTTCGTAAGCAATTTAGTTGGGTATGAAGGCTGGCAGTGGTCAGTTACGTTGTATCATGATGAAGAAACGCAACGTTGGACCGTGAACGAATCAACGCTTGTTCCTACTGAAAATTCTTTGCTTTCACCACCATGGATTCCGTGGAAAGACCGCTTGAAACCAAGTGATCTTTCTGTAATGGACTCTATTGGCACATCTGAAGACGATTCTCGACTAGAAGATGGCTTCCGTCAAGTAAATAATATTGATGATAATAATTCTGAAAAGAATATAGAATCAGCAAATTCAGATGATTATTCTGAGTCTAAAACTGAAGATGACGCTAAAGCTAATACTAGCGAAGAAGATGCAGACACAAACGCAAACGCAGAAAAAGATATTAATCAAAATCAAGAATCTTGCGATGCAAATAATGATTTTGACGAAGATCTTGAAGAAGCTGTTTCAACGCTAAGACTGTCTCGCAGACGAGTAATGACTGCGGAAGCAATTTCGCAAACAGCTAAACGCTGGTACGCAGGTCAACATGGCCCAAAGTCGTTATCTACAAAAATTGCCGATGGCAAAGCATGTTCATCATGCGGATTCCTCATTCCTCTAGCTGGAAGTTTAGGCTCTATGTTTGGCGTATGCGCAAACATGTGGAGCCCAGACGATGGGCGAGTTGTATCGCTTGATCATGCTTGTGGTGAGCATTCTGACATTGAACCACCTGAGCCATCGCAGCTTTGGATTCAATCTGAACCTGCATACGACGATTATCATATTGACATTTTGCAACAAGCTCCACGAGATGAGCGAGCAGACGTTGAGCTTATTGAGGAAGCAATCGAAGACAGTAAGATGCATCGTCGTAAGCGCAGAAAATTAGATTCAAAATTGCGCAACAAAAAAGAAGCCTCAACAGACAAAGATGAACAAAATAATTTATCTGAATCTGATTTAATAGACAATTCAACTATTGACGAAAAATCATATGAAAATAATGATGACAAAAATCGCGAAATTGAAGTTGAAAATCAAACTGAAAAAATTGAAGAGACTGTAGCTAATGAATCTGAAAAATTTGAAAAATCCCAAAAAGATACAGATTATCCTGATTCTTCAGAAGTAAACTTAGTAGACGAAAATTCTGTTACAGAAGAAATACCGTTAACAGGAAAAGTGGAAGAGTCACAAGAATCTGAAGACACTTCAAAAACTAGAGCATCCACATCAATGCGATTATATAAAAGAAAATCTCGCAGACAACATAAGTAATTATGCAAGAAACGAGAATATGAATATTTAGGTTCATCATTCATGATTATTGTGATGCTATGGAATGCTGTACGAATGAATAAATATATACGACGCTTCGCGTCATGGCGACTCGTTACCATGGAATGAAGGAAAAGAACGGAAGGCAGTTATGTTTGAACGGTTCACTGATCGCGCACGACGCGTGATTGTGCTAGCTCAGGAAGAGGCTCGCTCACTTCAGCACAATTATATTGGTACTGAGCATATTTTGCTCGGGCTTATTCGCGAAGGTGAGGGCATTGCCGCGAAAGCGTTAAGCTCAAAAGGTGTAGGCCTAGAAGGCACTCGCAAACAGGTTGAAGAGATGATCGGCAAAGGCACTGTTTCGCCTGCTGGTCATATTCCTTTTACGCCTCACGCTAAGCAAGTGCTTGAACTGAGTTTGCGCGAAGCTCTTCAGCTTGGTCACAGTTATATTGGTACTGAGCATATTTTGCTAGGGCTTATACGCGAAGGCGAAGGTGTGGGCACGCAAGTACTTATAAAGATGGAAGTTGATCTTGGAGACTTGCGAAGCACTACTGTTGATTTAATTCGTGGAGATAATGCTCCTAATGGTAGCGAGAAGGGCGAGTTAGCTAATGCTGGAAGTGTGCAAGATAAGCGAAATCAATCCGGCTCTGCTCTTCTTGATCAATTTGGACGCAATTTAACATTTGAAGCTCAAGAAGGAAAGCTTGATCCTGTTATAGGTCGTTCTGAAGAAATTGAACGCGTTATGGTTGTACTTAGCCGACGCACGAAGAATAATCCTGTGCTTATTGGAGAGCCTGGAGTTGGTAAGACTGCAGTTGTAGAAGGTCTCGCACAGAAAATCGTTGAAGGCGATGTGCCGGAAACGTTAAAAAATAAGCAAGTTTATTCTCTAGACTTAGGTTCAATGATTGCAGGATCTCGCTACCGTGGCGATTTCGAAGAGCGCTTGAAAAAAGTGCTTAAAGAAATTAAAACACGCGGAGATATTGTGCTTTTTATTGATGAGATTCACACTATTGTTGGAGCAGGTTCTGCTGATGGAGCTCTTGGTGCATCCGATATGCTTAAACCAATGCTTGCGCGTGGAGAGCTACAGACAATTGGTGCTACTACTACTGACGAGTATCGCAAGTATATTGAAAAAGATGCTGCTTTGGAGCGTCGTTTCCAGCCGATTCAAGTTCCAGAACCTACAATTGCTGAAACTATCGAGATTCTTAAAGGATTGCGTTCTCGCTACGAAAATCACCATCATGTAACTATTACCGATGGAGCTTTACAGTCTTCTGCTGAGCTTTCTGATCGTTACATTCAAGATCGTCACCTTCCAGATAAGGCTATTGATCTTATTGATGAAGCTGGTGCGCGCTTGCGTATTAAGCGCTTGACTCAGCCGCCTGAGCTCAAAGAATTAAACCATAAGATTGCTAAGATTTCCGAAAAGAAAGATGAAGCAATCAAGCAGCAAGATTTTGAAGAAGCTGCCAATCTTCGCGACGATCAAGAAAAGCTTGAGAATGAAGCTGCAGAGAAGGAAAAGGCTTGGCGCGAAGGCGAGTCTAACGTCAAGATGGTTGTTGATGAAGACATGATTGCTTCCGTTGTTTCAAGCACTACAGGCATTCCTGTAGTAAAGCTTACTCAAGCGGAATCACAGAAGCTTCTTCAAATGGAATCTGAACTTCACAAGCGTATTGTTGGTCAAGATGAAGCTGTGTCTGCTTTAGCTCGCTCGATTCGTCGTGCTCGAGTTGGTTTGAAGGATCCTAAACGTCCTTCTGGATCGTTTATTTTTGCTGGTCCTACTGGAGTTGGTAAAACTGAGCTTGCCAAGGCGCTTGCAAACTTCTTGTTTGATGACGATAATGCCTTAATCAGAGTTGACATGTCAGAGTTTGCAGAAAAGTATGCTGCGTCTAGGCTTTTCGGTGCTCCTCCTGGATATGTTGGATATGAAGAAGGTGGCGAGCTTACTGAAAAAGTTCGCAGAAAGCCATTCTCTGTGGTGCTTTTCGACGAGATTGAAAAAGCTCATCCAGATATTTTCAACACGCTTTTGCAGGTACTCGATGACGGTCACTTAACAGACGGTCAGGGTAGAAAAGTGGACTTCAAGAATACGATTATTATTCTTACCACCAATCTTGGTACTCGCGATATTGCGAAGGCTGCAAACACTGGCTTTACACTTGGAAATAACGCTGATTCCACGTATCAGCGCATGAAAGATCAGGTTAATTCTGAGCTTAAGCGTCATTTCCGTCCAGAGTTCTTAAACCGTTTGGACGACACTATTGTGTTCCGTCAGCTTACGGAGCCAGAAGTTCGTCAAATTGTTGACATGGACGTGAAGTTGCTTAACGACAGGCTGTTTGATCGTCACATGTCTCTAGAAATTACGGATGCCGCTAAGAATTTGCTTGCACAGAAAGGCTTCGATCCTTTGCTTGGTGCACGTCCGTTGCGTCGCGTAATTCAGCGAGATATTGAGGATACTATTTCTGAAAAGATTTTGCTTGGTGAACTTTCTGACGGCGAACACATTAAGGTGGATGCTGAAGGCGAAGGATTGCTGGGGGAGTTCACAATTAAAGGCGAAAAGTTTGAGACAATAGACACAACTGCTGCTGTTGCTACTGAAGAAAATAAGTCTGAAGAAAATAAATCTGAGGATAATAAGTCTGAAGATAGCGCAGCTAAAGAAGATAGCAATAAGAATAAGTAAAGTTACACAATAACTAACTGAATACACTAAAAGCCCGGCGCGTAAACTCGTCGGGCTTTTTGTTTGAATAAATTTTATAAAAACGTATAAATTACTTAGCAGTTATGTCAGACGCAGTGCACATTACATTAGCAGAAGTTCCAGTTGCGCTCTTATGAGACACTTCTTTGCCATCAACAGTAATTGAACATTCAACTTTGTAATTGTCTGGCGTTGGATTATCAACGTCTATTTTTGGCGATGCCATGATTGTCCAATCCTTTTGAGCATCCTTGCCAGTAAAGACTTTCTCCCAAACACCATTATTTGTGCTTTCATTGCTGTTAGAACCAGAAACTAATAAGTTAATATCAGTTGGAGCAGTGCCCTTAACTTGAATCTTCATCTCTTTAGCATTCTCATTGGCAATACCTTTTGCCATATTGTCTAGCTTTTTACTTGCTTTATCTAAGCCAGACTTAGCTTTATCTATAGAAGCACTAAAACTTGCTTGCATAGATAAAGTAATTACTATTGAAAGGATACCTAGAACAAGACCAGCGATTACCATTCCATGACCACGCTTGTGTCCTTTTTTACCAGTTGATTTCCAAGAGCATCCAGCAAAAACTATTGCTAGAACTCCCAACACTATGCACAAATTGTTAATAATTGGAACTACAGAAAATACAATGCTAATAATACCCAATACAAGCGCAGATATTCCAAGCCCACTCAAATGCTTGTTATTGTTATCATTATTCACTGGAGGCATTTCCATATTCTCCCCATTCATCTTTCTTCCTTTCTTAATTCGATTTGAAAATTATGCAAAATTAGAGTCAGCCCCAAAATTTGCATACAGCACAATAAAGTTTATTCACTTAAAAAAAAAAGCAATATTTTTTTCGAACTATGTGGATAAAAGGTTCAGTTACGAGTTTCACAATTCAACTGCGTATTGTTTCAGAAGAATGAATATGCTAGAAGGTCACACAAAACTTGTGACCCTCTGCTAACAGCAATCAACACTTCTTAATATAAATCCTGACTTGTAGAAACTACAGATTTGTTTTTAGTTTTGTGGGTTTGTTTATATTAAATTCATTCCTTAGTCATGTGAATATAGGATTTGAAGAGAATTTCTAGGCGCTCGTCGTTATTAGTGCAAGGCTTTGTAGCACCAAAAGCAACATCTACTATTTTATCTAGCTCGTCATGAGCTTTGCGCAAATCTGTTGGCATGTATGTTTGGTCTAGTTTCTTAACTCTTGTGTGCAATGAAACTTTTCCTTTTGTACTCTGAAACTATTGCTTTCTGTGCTATATATCCCAACACTCACCACGTCGAGAGTGTCGTATTGATGTCAAAGGCTTAATAGGTGGGTGCATTTTTGCCCTTATGTAGCAGGGTTTAGCGAGGGCTATCGTTAAAAGGTTTAATGCGAAGCAGCTTTAAGCTGTGTTCTTGCGGTTTTTGAGCGCAGTTTGGCTGTTTGAGGGAAGATATCAACGCTTTAGGGTCGAGTGCACAGGATGTTAACGTTAAAAAGTGCACACACTTTGCACCCACCTTGTGAAGTGGGAAAATAAGGTTTAGGCTAATTATCATGGAGAAGAAATCTAGGTTTCGTTAGTCTAAAAATAGGGAGAGATGGCTATGGATAAGATAGATGAGCTAAATAAAGATGTGATAGTCATCCATCCTCAGCGTGTAATTAAGGATTATGCTGTGGGTATTTATGCTCGTGTGAGTACGAATCGTAAAGAGCAGCTGGATAGTCTTTCGACTCAAGTGTCTGGTCTTACTCGTCTTGCTGCTTCTCACATGACTTGGTTTGTTGCTGATAT
>NZ_JARFVS010000028.1:0-667 GCF_055818055.1 Gardnerella sp. c10Ua_244 | reverse complement strand
CGCGTCCTGGAATGCTTTTCTAAAATTCAACCCCTCCGTGTCAGCATGAAACACGTAGATAGACGCATCATCTGCCATCGCCTGCTCCATGTTCACGAACGAGTTGAAAAGAAACTGGTAAAACTTATCATCCTCCATATTATCGTTTTTAATTTTCCCAGCAGAACCCTCATAGTTCACGTTATAAGGCGGATCAGTAACCACCAGATTCACTTTAGTATCCTCAAGAAGCGTCTTAAATGTTTCTAACTTAGTAGCATCACCGCAAATAACACGATGCTTACCAAGCGTCCACATGTCACCCGTTTTAGAAAAACACGGTTCTTCCAATTCTTTTTCAACATCAAAATCATCATCACTCACGTCTTTATCAGCATCAAAAATACTGGAAAGCTCCGCCTCATCAAACCCGAGAAGATCAAGATTAAAATCAGCCCCTTCAAGCTCCGACAACTCAACAGCCAATAGCTCACTATCCCAGCCTGCGTTAAGTGAAAGCTTATTATCCGCAATAATATAAGCACGCTTTTGTGTTTCAGTTAAATGATTTTCTTTCACACACGGAACTTTTTTAAGACCCAGTTTTAATGCCGCGGCAAGCCTGCCATGCCCTGCGAGAATCGTATTATCCTCCGCCACTAGAATTGGGGATAGAAAACCAAACTCA
>NZ_JARFVS010000027.1:0-694 GCF_055818055.1 Gardnerella sp. c10Ua_244 | reverse complement strand
TCTCCTTATCAATCTAATAATGTTCTTTTTATTGTTTTGAAAAATTGCATAAAAATAGGCAGAAACACATACCTATCCATCAGGTATATATTTCTGCCAATTAAAAAAGTCTATGTGAAAAAAGACAGAACTACGCTGTCTGTCTGTCTGTCTGTCTGTCTGTCTGTCTGTCTGTCAAGGATTTTGTCAGTCTTTTCATGGCTTGTCAACCTTTTATGCTAATTTTTCTTGTGCTAATTATACAAGAAAAAATCTATATTGACTAGCCTTTATATATTGTATATTTGTTATTTTTACTCGTCTATTTTCATTACGCTCCCATCTAGCTTCATTACGTGTTGTATACAATGAAGCTTTGCTTTTGAACTCTGAAACTATTGCTCTGTACTCTGAAACTTTGATTTAGAGCATCATATTATTTCTTACTATATTATGCTTGTAATACTGTATATCCTCACTTCACAGCCTGGGTGCAAGGTGGGTGCACTTTTTAACGTTAACATCCTGTGCACTCGACCCTAGAGCGTTGATATGTTCCCTCATACAGCCAAAACACGTTCAAAAACCACGAGAAGTAAGCTTAAAGCCGCCATACATTAAACCTTTTAACGATAACTCTCGCAAAACCCTGCTACATAAGGGCAAAAATGCACCCACCTATTAAGCCCTAGACATCAATACGACACTCTCAACA
>NZ_JARFVS010000026.1:0-714 GCF_055818055.1 Gardnerella sp. c10Ua_244 | reverse complement strand
CAGGCAGAAATATTTAATAAGATTCTTACCCTCAGTGAGTTTCTGCTTATCAAGCCCCAATACTGCTCCCACGCTTTCCAAAGACATGGGAAGCCCCAGGGTGGCTGACCAGATCATTGTGCAATGCCAGGAGCTTGGGTTTAAAAACAAGCTTTCACTTTTCACTGTCTGACTAGGGTTAACATTGATGCCTTTATCTCGCAGGTAGCGTGATAAGCAGACTCTTTCAAACTGAGCGTTAAACGCCCACTTGGTTACTGTTTCATCTGTTAAAGCGGAAAGCACAACCTCGGGTATGGTTTCACCTTGTGCTAAATCAACGACTTTAACTTCACTACCGTCCACACTGTAGCCAAAAAGCAGTATCTCAAAATCATCAGATTCTGCGTACTTGTAAACACCACATTTACCAAGATTTACACTCGAAAACGTCTCTAAATCCACACTCAAATTTTCCAAATTACATCACCTCCAAGTTAATAAAAGAGGTGACAGAAAACCTGCCACCTCCTTGACTTTCTTACTTTCTGTTCAGCATGTTTTTGACTTCGATATAAAGACTGACAAGTTTTCTTACCACGAAATCAAGAAGCAATACGCCAGCAAATATTCCAACAAACCAGCTAATCATCTTCACATGCTCCTTAGGCTAGAAAGTCATCATCTTCTAAGGTCGTAAAATCATCGGTTGCTAGGCTACGTCCGCCGAGTGGT
>NZ_JARFVS010000025.1:0-727 GCF_055818055.1 Gardnerella sp. c10Ua_244 | reverse complement strand
TTTCTTCTTTCTAACAATAGTCCCGTCCTCTCCAACTTCCACATTACTCCGAGCCGCCATCTCAAGCTCAACGGCTTCAAACTTCTCTTTAGAAATAATTCCGGAATGATGATCCGAATACAAATATTGCCTGTCAGAACCGCCTGAATCAGCTATAGCCACATCGCCTGTATATTTACGCCTAGTCAAAGTGCTCTCAACAGCCCGTTTACTCCAACTGTCTTTCCCCTTTGGAGACTTAACACCTTTACTTTTTAATCTTTCAATAATTCCAACAACGCTTAAACCTTCTAGATACCAATCAAAGATAGCTCTCACTACCTTCGCTTGCTCTTCATCAATAATCAGCATGCCATGTTTATCTTTTTTATAACCATAACAAACTCTGCTATAAAGACCTGATGTGCCATCTTCTGCCCTACGTCTTAATCCCCAAACAATATTCTCACTACGCCAATCATTCTCTGCTTGACTACAAGCCTGAACCACACTGATTAAAAGTTCATCATCGACAGTTTCCGTATCAATTTTATCTGTCTCAAAGATAATTCTCGTGCCACAAGCTTTAAGCTTTCTAATAGCCTCTAAGCCTTCTTTCGTATCACGACCAAAACGGCTCACACTTTTAGTAAGAATAATATCAAGATTACCTTTCTCGCACTCATCAATCATTCGATTAAACTCGTTTCTTGAAGATCCAACCTTAGCTGAAGCAACATCAAGAAAA
>NZ_JARFVS010000024.1:0-727 GCF_055818055.1 Gardnerella sp. c10Ua_244 | reverse complement strand
CTTAGACTTGCGTTTAACCGTTCCGTCCTCTCCAACTTCCAAATTACTCCGAGCCGCCATCTCAAGCTCAACCGCTTCAAACTTCTCTTTAGAAATAATGCCTGCATGATGATCTGTATTCAAATACTGACAATCCGCATTTCCCGGAACAGCAATCGCCACATCGCCTGTATATTTACGCCTAGTCAAAGTGCTCTCAACAGCCCGTTTACTCCAACTGTCTTTTCCCTTTGGAGACTTAACACCTTTACTTTTTAACCTTTTAATAATACCGCCGATACTTAATCCTTTTAAATACCAGTCAAAAATATCTCTTACCACTTGTGCTTGGTCTTCATCAATAATCAGCATGCCATGCTTATCTTTCTTATAACCATAACAAACTCTGCTATAAAGACCCGACGTGCCATCTTCTGCTCTACGCCTTAATCCCCAAACAATATTCTCGCTACGCCAATCATTCTCTGCTTGACTACAAGCTTGAACCACACTGATTAAAAGTTCATCATCGACAGTTTCCGTATCAATTTTATCTGTCTCAAAAATAATTCTCGTGCCACATGATCGAATCTTTCTAATAGCCTCTAATCCTTCTTTCGTATCACGACCAAAACGGCTCACACTTTTAGTAAGAATAATATCAAGATTACCTTTCTCACACTCATCAATCATTCGATTAAACTCGTTCCTTGAAGATCCAACCTTAGCGGAAGCAACATCAAGAAAA
>NZ_JARFVS010000023.1:0-755 GCF_055818055.1 Gardnerella sp. c10Ua_244 | reverse complement strand
GCCACTCGGCGGACGTAGCCTCGCAACCGATGATTTTACGACTTTAGAAGATGATGACTTTCTAGCATAAGGAGCGTGAGTTAATTATGGAAATTGTTATAGCGGTTTTTATTTCAGTGTTTATAGGAGTATTACTTCTTGATTTCACGGTAAAGAAACTCGTGAGTCTTTACGTTGATATTAAACACATTCTAAATAGGAATTAGAAGATTCCTGAAAAACAGGAATTAGAAGATTCTATAAGTGGGGTGGCAGGTTTTCTGTCACCTCTTTTATAAGCTTGGAGGTGATGTAATTTGAAAAATTTGAGTGTGGATTTGGAAACGTTTTCGAGTGTAAATCTTGGTAAATGTGGTGTTTACAAGTACGCAGAATCGGATGATTTTGAGATACTGCTTTTTGGCTACAGTGTGGACGGTAGTGAAGTTCAGGTCGTTGACTTAGCACAAGGTGAAACCATACCCGAGGTTGTGCTTTCTGCTTTAACGGATGAAACGGTGACCAAGTGGGCGTTTAACGCTCAGTTTGAAAGAGTCTGCCTATCACGCTACCTGCGAGATAAAGGCATCAATGTTAACCCCGGTCAGACAGGAAAAAGTGAAGGCCTGTTTTTAAACCCCTGCTCCTGGCATTGCACAATGATCTGGTCAGCCACCCTGGGACTTCCCATGTCTTTGGAAAACGTGGGAACAGTATTGGGGCTTGATAAGCAGAAACTCACTGAAGGTAAGAATCTTATTAAATACTTCTGCCTA
>NZ_JARFVS010000022.1:0-760 GCF_055818055.1 Gardnerella sp. c10Ua_244 | reverse complement strand
GTAGAACTCGGGTTCGCGGACGGTGTTTTAACTAGAGGCGAAACCGCTGATATTGGCATACCACAAGTTTCAACACTGTATTCAAAATTAAGCGTGCAAAACACGCTACTGGAAAAAATATGTAAAGCCTGCCGGATAAGCGGTAAGGAAACAAACAATATTAGTGCAGACGATCTTATGGATCGTCTTTTTTTAATCAAAAATTGGAGGTAAATATGATGAACAGTATTTCAAACATGGTTGAGAAACGTAATAAGGCTTGGCAGGGTGCGAAAGCTTTCCTTGAGTCTAAACGTGACAAGGACGGGCTTATTTCAGAAGAAGACGCGAAAACCTATGATGAGATGGAAGCGAAAGTGAAAGCTTACAGTATGGAAATTGAGCGCTTGGAGCAGATGGAAGTGATGGATAAGGAGCTTTCAAAACCAACATCTGAGGCGATTGTTGCAAAACCTATGAAAACAGGTGTGAAACTTGAAAAACAAGGTCGTGCGCGTGACGAGTATAAGCAGGCGATGCTTACGGCTCTTAGAAGTAATTTTAAACGAGTCGATAACGTGTTGCAGGAAGGCGTGGATGCTGACGGCGGGTATCTTGTGCCGGAAGAATACGATAATCGTCTGATTGAAACGTTGAAAGAAGAAAACATTATTCGCTCTCTTGCTACCACTATTACTACTAGTGGAGAGCATAAGATTAATGTTGCGATGAGTGATCCTGCAGCAGCTTGGATTGAAGAAGGCGCAAGCCTTAACTTTGG
>NZ_JARFVS010000021.1:0-768 GCF_055818055.1 Gardnerella sp. c10Ua_244 | reverse complement strand
CCTCCTACGGTCTCTTGATTTCAAGTGACTTTAATGGGGAGGTGATGTTAACGATTGGATCACTAACTGGGTGATTGCCAAATTTGTATAATTGACAAATTCCTGAACCAGTTATAGTTCCAAGTAATTCTTCTTTTCCTTCTACGGTATATGGGATATTTACGTTAATTTCGTGCCCAGTTTGATTACGTTCACTTTCTACAAGCTTAAAGAATTCTTGATAATCATTCCAATTTCCTAATTGAATGGTGATAACAACTGAATTATCCTTTTCTACATATTCAGCCTCAATGCCACTGATAGCAGATGAATTTTCCGTAGCTTTAATTCCCGTCTTATCAACGTGGAAGTTAGAAGGGAATTTTACCGTATACTGAGCAATAGGGAACTTTTCACCTTCACTAGACATGATTATATTTTCAAATTTCCAAGGTCCAAAACCTTGTCCTTTTATTTCTTTCTCATATACTTTGTAGGCTCCTTCAAAAAGGTCAGCAGCTTCCACGCTTGCGCTTATAGTACCTGTATAAGAGTCTTTTTGCCCTTCAATTGGCGTGACGGGAGATGCAGTTACAGTCTTACTCACATCAACGGTTCCTGTAATTTTCTTTAAGAAAAAGGATCCGCTTACGTTTAATTGACTATCAACTTTATATACAAGTTGTCCTTCAGCCGCAAACGCTTGCGTAGTTCCGGCCATTACACCAAATGCTACTAATGTTGCCATCAATAGACCCATTGTCTTTTTTACTAATGTTTTCATATTTT
>NZ_JARFVS010000020.1:0-821 GCF_055818055.1 Gardnerella sp. c10Ua_244 | reverse complement strand
TTTGCTCACTTTTTACACCTCTTACAGTGAAGTTTCAGGCTTTTCTTCTTATAATTCATGTGGTCAACACCTAAAATCTCATAAACCGTATCATGAAAAATAACACGATACCTGGTGGATGATATTACAGTGGTTTCTTTCGAATAGCGGATAGTAAAATCTATTTTTGACTCATCCCACACGTTTCCTGCCGAAGTCTGCTCAGATGGGCTTTCAGCACTCACCGTAGCGTAACACTCGTAATATTTACTCCACTTAATCTTATGATTACCAACCTCATCAACCTCTACACTGTTTTTAAGCAGCATAATACGCTCGTTTAATAAACTTATTCTCATTTAAAACCCCGTTTTTCTAACAGTAAAAAGCATCGAACGTAAAGTGAGAGTTAGAGCGTGATGGTCTGCTTCTTCCCGATGCTCATACAAGTAGCCTGTAGCGTATAAGACTGCGAGCCGATACTCGTCAAAGTTTTCACTAATCAAACTCCTATCGTTTTTACGAGCCACTCCCTGGCAGAGTTTTTCAGCAGAACGAATAAGGGTGTTGATAAGCTCATCATCTTCTCTACTATCCACCCTAAGATAGTTTTTTGCTTCCTCAACTGTAACTATCATCAACACCCCTCCTTAACTTTTAACCGTCTTTTAAGCTGCTACGCTTGTTTTAACAGGCAGAATCTGCACTGCTTCTTTAAGCACGAGTTTGCCGTCTACACGCTCTTTAGCAACAAAACCTATCATGCCGTTTCCAGCGAAAAGCTCAGTAAGCTCTTTAAACGAGCGTGAACCACGGTCGCCAATGTTGTAGTACGAGTAGTC
>NZ_JARFVS010000019.1:0-828 GCF_055818055.1 Gardnerella sp. c10Ua_244 | reverse complement strand
TGAGATTGTTAGGTTAAATTTGGAAATTGGCTAAGGTACTTGTTTTTCCTGTGTTGCTGCGTCTATTAGAGGAGGTTGTTTCATTCAGCTCTTTCTATCCTTGATTAGGCTATTTCAAGCATATAATTTCTATTCCATCTAGCGAGCCTTAAAAATAGGATTTTATTTTACTTCCGTCTTTGTCCCTCATATTATTAATTTTGTCGCTAAGAAGTTCAAAATTGCAAATATCATTCTTAAAATCATTGTACTTTCTATAATCATCAATCATCTCTGTTAAAGTCCTACCTTTGCCTCCATGTTGTATAGCAGTATTTACTCTTCTGATTTTTCTATCAAAAGGCTCACATTTTTTGTATTTGATTACTTCATCCATAAAATCAAAGAGAGGCGTATCAGGTTTGGCATCCCATAATACAATTAGCCACATGATTGCGTTATACAGTTGTTTTGCAGTTTCATTCCAGGTCACATTTTTTAAGCTATTAGTACCAGTAGTATTACTTTCATCACCGTTTGAATCTCTGTAATTAACTTTTAGGGGATTAAAAATTGGTAGCCCTTGATGCTTAATTAATTCAAGAAAATCTCTTGCTGCACCCATACCACACTGAATTATTTCTAGCTCCCCATCATTTCTTCTCTTAGCATTAAAAATATAGTATTCATTTTGAATAATAGGCCCTGCATCACTATGTTTACTTTGATTTTTTAATAGTTTTATATGTGCTCTAGGATGAATTTCGTAATCTTGAGCAATCTTTTCTCTTGTTGCATGTCCTCTGCAATCCATATCTCGACTCCTTCCTATTTCTTCGAGCTATATTT